>JBPCJL010000132.1:0-7709 GCA_051005355.1 Ilumatobacteraceae bacterium | reverse complement strand
CCTCACCGGAGCGCCGGTGCAGGGGCGCATCGGGGTCGGGTGGGCGACGATCCGGTCGGTCCAGCCGGAGCCAGCCACGACCGCGTCGCTCACCGTCGGCGACGTCGATCGGGCCATCACAAGCCTCGCCGCGCTGTCCGGATCAGGTGTGGTGGCGGCGCGGCGATCGCTGCTCCTCGACGTGCTGGGCCGCGCGACGGGGCCGGAGCAGCGGCTGCTGTGGAGCGTGCTCGGCGGAGAGCTGCGCCACGGCGCGTTGGACGGCGTCATGGTGGAGGCGATCGCCAAGGGCGCGGCCGTCCCGATAGCTGCCGTGCGCCGGGCCCACATGCTGGCCGGCGACCTCGGCGCCACCGCCGCGGCGGCCCTGTCGGGTGGCGCGGCCGCGCTGGCCGCGGTCGCCATGTCGCCAGGGCGCGCCGTGCAGCCCATGCTGGCGTCGCCGGCCGAGGACGTCGCCGCCGCACTGGCGGCGACCGGTTCGGCGTCCGTGGAGTGGAAGCTCGACGGCGCCCGCATCCAGGCCCACCGACGCGACGGAGAGGTGCGGCTGTTCACTCGCAACCTCAACGAGGTGACCGGACGCCTCGGTGCCGTGGTCGGTCTCGTCGCCGGACTGCCGGGCGGCGACCTCGTCCTCGACGGCGAGGTGCTCGGCGTCGACGACGAGGGCCAGCCCCGACGGTTCCAGGACACGATGGGGGACTTCTCGGCGGACTTCCCGACGCAGCGCGGCGCCGGGTTGTCGGCGTACTTCTTCGACGTGTTGCACGCCGGAGACGGACCGATCGTCGACGAGCCGCTGGCGGTGCGGCGTGACGTGCTGGCCACGGTCGTGCCATCGTCAGCGCGCCTCCCGTCGCTCGTCACGGCCGATGCCGACGAGGCGACAGCGTTCCTCGACCGGGCGGTCGCCGCCGGCCACGAGGGCGTGATGGTCAAGGCGCTGGAGTCGCGCTACGACGCCGGGCGGCGCGGCGGGCAGTGGCGCAAGGTCAAGCCGGTGCACACCCTGGACCTCGTGGTGCTGGCCGCCGAGTGGGGCCACGGCCGGCGCACGGGGTGGCTGTCGAACCTGCACCTCGGCGCCCGGGGTGACGGTGGCGAGTGGGTGATGGTCGGCAAGACGTTCAAGGGATTGACCGACCAGCTGCTCACATGGCAGACGGAGGCGCTGCAGGCGATCGCCGTCGGGACCGAGTCGGGCTACGTCGTGCACGTCCGGCCCGAGCTGGTGGTCGAGATCGCTCTCGACGGCGTGCAGGCGTCGACGCGCTACCCGGGCGGCGTGGCCCTCAGGTTCGCCAGGGTCCGCCGCTACCGCCCCGACAAGTCACCGGCCGACGCCGACCACATCCAGACCGTCCGAGCGATGCTCCGTTGACGGCTCAAACCATCGGAGTGTTTCCGTGCATCGGAGTTTTCGTGCGGGAAGGCCCCTCAAGAAGAAACACTCGGATGCAGGCAAACACTTGGATGGGTCGGCTACCAGGCGCAGGGGAGGCGCTTGATGCCGTTGATGAAGTTGCTGTGCAGGTAGTCCGGCTCGCCCGTGATCTCGAGGGTGGGGACGCGGCGGCGCAGCTCGTCGAACATCACGCCGATCTCGCGCCGGGCCAGGTTGGCGCCGAGGCAGAAGTGGGGGCCGCCGGCGCCGAAGCCGACCTGCACCGCTTGCAGCGGTCGCGTCACGTCGAACGTGAACGGATCGGCGAACGCCCGCTCGTCGCGGTTGGCCGAGCAGTACCACAGCACCACCTTGTCGCCGGTGGCAATGGCCTGCCCGCCGAGGACCGTGTCGGCGGTGGCGGTGCGCCGGAAGTGGATCACCGGCGAGGCCCACCGCACGATCTCCTCGACTGCCGTCCTGGTGGCGCCGTCCCAATCGTCCCACCACCGCTGCCGCTGGTCCGGGTGGTCGGTCAGCGCCTTCATTCCGTGGCTGATGGCGTTGCGCGTGGTCTCGTTGCCGGCTACCACGAGGAGGATGAAGAACGACCCGAACTCCTGGGCCGTCAGCCGATCGCCGTCGACCTCGGCCTGCATCAGCATCGACGTGATGTCGTCGACCGGGTGGGCTCGACGGTCCTCGCCGAGTGCCTGCGCGTAGGCGAACATCTCCAGTGCGGCGGTCATCAGCGCCTCGTACGTGCCGCCGAACTCGAGGTCACCGGCGCCGAGGATGACGTTGGTCCAGTGGAAGATCCGTTGTCGGTCTCCGTCGGGGATGCCCATCATCTCGCAGATGATCTCCAGCGGCATCGGGGCGGCGATCGCCTCGACGAAGTCGCACTGCCGATCTGGGTGCTGCTCCAGCATCCGGTCGACGACGGCCGCCGCCTTGACCTTCACGTACCCCTCGACGCGCGCCACCTCGCGCGGCGTGAAGCCCTTGGAGACGATCGAGCGCAGTCGAAAGTGCTTGGGATCGTCCATGTTGATCATCGACCCGAAGAACTCGTTCAGCTCCTGGGGCAGGTCACCGATGTTCGACCCCTGGCCGGAGCAGAACAGCTCGGGGTTGCGGCTGGCCGCCCACACGTCCTCGTAGCGGGCCAGCGACCAGTAGCCGGGCCCGACCGGGAACGGCGAATCCTCGAAGACCATCTCCGGCAGGAACGCCAACCCGGGCCGGTCGCGCAGCTGACGGAACGCCTCCTCACGGGCGGCGCGATCTGCGCTCCAAAACTCGAACGTAGCGATGTCCTCGCCGCTGGTCGCCGCAGGATCCACCGAGGTCGTGGTCATGGCTCGATCGTAGGATGCCCCGGTGCTGGAGCCAGGCTCGATCGAGCGAGCCCTGGTCGTGACGGCCCACCCCGATGATGTGGACTTCGGCGCCGCCGGCACGGTGGCCCGGTTGACCGATACCGGCACGTTCGTCACCTACTGCCTCGTGACCGACGGCCAGGCCGGCGGCTTCGACCTCGAGACGCCGCGCCCCGACATCATCGGCATCCGCCGCGCCGAGCAGACCGAGGCGGCCAAGGAGGTCGGCGTCACGGACCTGGTGTTCCTCGGCCAGGAGGACGGCCAGGTCGTCGCCTCGATCGACCTGCGCCGCGCCATCGCCCGCGTGCTCCGCCAGGTCCGGCCGACCGTCGTGGTCACGCAGTCGCCGCTCATGAACCTGGACCGGACGCCGGCCAACCACCCCGACCACCGGGCCACCGGCGAGGCGACGATCGACGCCGTGTACCCCGCCGCCCGCAACCCGTTCGCCTTTCCCGAGCTGCTGGCCGAGGGCCTCGAGCCGTGGACCGTCGAGGAGGTGTGGGTGATGGGGATCGGTGACGGTACCGATGCCGTCGACATCACCGACCACTTCGACCGCAAGATGGCGGCGCTGCTGGCCCACCGCTCGCAGCACACGCATCCTGAGGCGATGCAGGAGCGGGTGCGGGCCTGGAACGAAGCGAACGCCGCGGCGTTCGGACTCGATGGCGGCCGGCTGGCCGAGGTGTTCCGCGTCGTCGACACCCGCTGACGGTAGTGGCACTATTGCGCTTCAGCTTCGGCACGATGGGGTCCGGCAAGAGCACCGTCGCCCTGCAGATCCACCACAACCTGGCCAGCCGGGGGCTGCGCGGGCTGCTGCTGACCTGCCTCGACCGCGAGGGTGATCAGGTGACGAGCCGGCTCGGCGTGGCCGCACAAGCGGTCTCCGTTGCGCCAGCCGTCGACCTCTACGCGCTGGCCGTCGAGCGCGGCCCGATCGACTACCTGGTCTGCGACGAGGTGCAGTTCTACGCGCCGGCTCAGTGCGACCAGCTGGCGCGCGTCGTCGACGAGCTCGAGGTCGATGTCTATGCGTTCGGGCTGATCACCGACTTCCGGGGCCGGCTGTTCGAGGGCACGCAGCGGATGCTCGAGATCGCCGACGAGCGAGTACCGATCCAGGTCGAGGCGCGCTGCTGGTGCGGGGCCCGGGCCACCCACAACGCCCGCGTCGTCAACGGCGAGGTCGTCTACGAGGGCGCCACGATCGTGGTGGGCGACACCGACGACCCGGCGACGCCGCTGTTCGGCGACGCCGTCCACTACGAGCTGCTCTGCCGCCGCCACTTTCTTGCGGCTGAACTCGGGTGAAGAAGAGCGAGCGCTACACGGCGTAGCGCGACGCGTCACGGAGGACGTTGGCGGCGACCCACTCCGACGTGCGGGCCAGACCGTCCTCCAGGGACACGACCGGCTCCCAACCGGTCAGCTCGCGCATCCGCGAGTTGTCGGCCAGCAGGCGCATGACCTCGGAGCCCTCGGGACGGATGCGGGCCGGGTCCTGCACGATCCGGGCGTCCTTGCCGGACACCTTGATCAACAGCTCGACGAGGTCGCCGACGCTGACCTCGCTCCCGGTGCCGAGGTTGAGCGTCTGGCCGAGGGCGCCGTCATGCTCGGCCGCGGCCATGAAGCCCGACGCCGTGTCGGTCGAGTAGGTGAAGTCGCGCGTCGGCGTGAGCAACCCGAGCTTGATCTCCGTCGCCCCCGAGTGCAGCTGCTGGAGGATGGCCGGGATCACCGCCCTGGCCGACTGCCGTGGGCCATAGGTGTTGAACGGCCGCACGATCGTGACCGGCGTTTCGAACGACAGGAAGTACGACATCGCCATCATGTCGCCACCGATCTTCGACGCCGAGTACGGCGACTGTGGCTGCAGCGGATGGTCTTCCGAGATCGGTACCGACAGCGCGCTGCCGTAGACCTCGCTCGTGCTCGTCGTGACGACCCGGCGGGTCCCGTGGCGCCGCGCCGCGGCGACCACGTTGTGCGTCCCGACCACGTTGGCCTGCACGTAGGAGTCCGGCGCCTCGTAGCTGTACGGGATGCCGACCAGCGCGGCGAGATGGAACACGGTGTCGACGCCGGCCACGACGTCCTGCACCTGCCCGTGGTCGCGAATGTCGCCCGCCGCCACCCGCACGTCGTCCGCCTGAACGTGGTCGGCGATGAAGCCGTGCTCGCCGTACGGCTTGTAGTGCGCGAACACCGTGACGTCCGCGCCGGCCTCAACGAGCAGGTCGACCAGGGTGCTGCCGATGAATCCTTCTCCGCCGGTGACGACCACGCGGCGATCCGTCCAGAACGTCATTGCGCCTTCGCTTTCTCCGTCAGGTCGATGGCCCAGCGGGCCACGGTCTCGGCGGCGGCACCGTGGTCGATGAGGCGGGCGTTGCGCGCCATCGCCTCGCGCCGTGCGTCGTCGCCGAGCAGGTCGTCGAGCACAGGCCCGAGCGTCGCCGCCGTCAGCAGGTGGTCCTCGATGATGACCGCCGCGCCGACGTCGGCCAACGCCTGGGCGTTGTGCAGCTGGTGGTCGCCGGGCGCGTGCGGGTACGGCACCATCACGCTGGCCACGCCGACGTGGGAGATCTCGGCCACGGTGCCAGCACCGCAGCGGGTCACCATCACGTCGCTCGCCGCGTAGGCGTAGTCCATGCGGTCGATGTAGGCGACCGGGCGACAGGCTCGGTTGCCGGCCAGGCGGGCAGTCGCCTCATCCAGCAGCTGTGGGCCGGTCTTGATCTCGAGGAGCACGTCCTCGCGGTCCTTCCACTGGTCGGCGAGGTCCAACGATGCGGTGGTCAGGCTCGTTGCGCCCAGGCTGCCGCCGCTGACGACGACGAGCTTCTGGCCGTCCTCCAAGCCGTAGGCCTGACGGGCCGGCTGGCGCAGCTCGGACCGGTCCATCTTGCCGACGTCGGGCATCAGCGGCATCCCGACCGTGCGGATGTCGGCCCGCTTCGGCAGGTGGCGGCGGGTCTGGTCGAACACGATGGCGATGTTCGGCGTGAGCCGGGCGATGAAGGCGTTGGCCCGACCGGGCACGGCGTTGCTCTCGTGGATCAGTGACGGGATGCGGGCCAGGCGGGCACCGACCATCGCCGCCGCCGACGGGTAGCCACCCATGCCGACGACGACGTCGATGCCGCGCTCCTTGATCAGGCGGGCGGCACCCCGGCCGGATCGGACGAGCTGCGGGATCAGCTGCGCCATGCTCCTGATCCCGCGCAGCCCGACCATGTCGAACGTGAACAGCTCGTAGCCGTACTGCGGCACCAGGGTCAGCTGCAGCCCGCGCTTGGTGGTGATGAAGCAGATCTCGACGTTGCCGTCCGTGACCTCCTCCAGCGCCTTGGCCACGGCGAGCCCCGGGTAGATGTGGCCACCGGTGCCGCCAGCTCCGATGGCGACGCGCAGCTTCCCGTCCGGCCCCATAGCGGCCGGCAGTATGCCGCGAGTGCGGAGCCTTCGCAGCGAGCGAGGCCATCGAGCTCGGTGCCCGTCGGTACGCTCCGGCCATGCCAGAAGCCGTCATCGTCGCCACCGCCCGCAGCCCCATCGGGCGGGCCGGGAAGGGATCGCTGGTCTCGATCCGCCCCGACGACCTGTCGACCCAGATCGTCACCGCCCTGCTCGAGAAGGTGCCGGAACTGCCCCGTGACCAGATCGACGACCTGATCATGGGCTGCGGCCAGCCGGCCGGCGAGGCCGGCTTCAACATCGCCCGCGTGGTAGCCGTGCTGGCCGGGCTGGCGGACGTCCCCGGTGTCACGGTGAACCGCTACTGCTCGTCGAGCCTGCAGACGATCCGCATGGCCGCCCACGCCATCAAGGCCGGCGAGGGCGATGCGTTCATCGCCGCCGGCGTCGAGACCGTCAGCCGCTACGGCAACGGCGCCAGCGACACCGCACCCAATGCGATCTTCAACGAGGCCGGGGAGCGCACGGCCGAGCGCTCGCTCGGCGGCAGCCCGACGTGGTCACCGCCCGAGGGCCTGCCCGACATCTACATCGCCATGGGCCAGACGGCGGAGAACGTCGCCGAGTCCGCCAGCGTGTCACGTGAGGAGATGGACGAGTTCGCCAAGATGTCGCAGGACCGTGCCGTCGCCAACGTCGATAACGGCTGGTTCAACGACGAGATCATCGCCGTGACCCTGCCCGACGGCCAGGTGGTGGCCAAGGACGACGGCCCTCGCGCTGGCACGACGCTGGAGGGGCTGGCGCAGCTCAAGCCGGTGTTCCGGCCCGACGGAACGGTGACGGCCGGCAACGCGTGCCCGCTCAACGATGGCGCCGCCGCCGTGATGGTGATGAGCGACACCAAGGCCGCCGAGCTCGGCATCACGCCGCTGGCGCGCGTCGTGTCGTCGGGCGTCACCGGTCTCAACCCGGAGATCATGGGTCTCGGCCCGATCGAGGCCAGCCGCCAGGCGCTGGCCCGCGCCGGCATGACGATCGACGACATCGATCTGGTGGAGATCAACGAGGCGTTCGCGGCGCAGGTCATCCCGTCGGCCCGGCACCTCGGCGTCGACTGGGAGAAGCTCAACGTGCACGGTGGGGCGATCGCCCTCGGCCACCCGTTCGGCATGACTGGCGCGCGGATCATGACCACGCTGATCCACGGTCTGCAGACCGAGGACCAGACGTTCGGTCTGGAGACGATGTGCGTCGGCGGAGGCCAGGGCATGGCCATGATCGTCGAACGGCTGAGCTGAGCGCAGCAGCTCCGACGTCGTTGCGTCACCGAACTCGCCGCCCCCCGTGGCGGAAACGGTGACGCAAAGCCGGTTGCGCAGGCGAACGGCCGCTGCGCTTCAGGGGAGTGGCGCGGACGCAGGAGGCGTGACGGTCTCTGCGGGGACCGCCTCGGTCGTCGAGGGTGGCCCGGCCACGAAGTTGCCGATCCAGAGCAGCTTCGGCTC
>JBPCJL010000131.1:0-5702 GCA_051005355.1 Ilumatobacteraceae bacterium | reverse complement strand
TCGAGGAGCTCGACGGCGACACCGAGGTCGTCACCGAGCGGCGCCAGCGCACTGACGAGCGGAAGGTACGGGACGTCGAGGTCCTCGCCGCATCGTCCGAGCAGCACGGCCGCACCTCGGTAGCGGGCTCGATCAAGGACCTCGGCGACCAGTCGGCTCTTGCCGATACCGGCTTCCCCTTGGACGACGACGGCACGTGGACGACCGACGAGCGATTCCTCGAGGCTCCGATGCACCAGCGCGAGCGGGGTCGCCCGACCCACGAACCTGCCCGACCGCGCACTGGCGATCTTCAGGTCCACCGTCAGTCTGCTGCCACGAGCTCCGGCGGCTCAACCACAGCGCACAGCTTCTCGACGCGCACCGCGGTGGCCTTGAACTCGGCCGTCCCCGACTTCGGGTCGACGGCCTCGATCGTCAGCACGTTCGTGTCGACCTCGTCCGGGAAGTGCATCGTCATGAAGACAAGACCCGGCCGCAGCCCTGGGTCGACGCGCGCCGGCACCTCCAACCGTCCCCGGCGCGACGACACCTCGACGACCTCGCCCTCGGCGATGCCCAGCGCCTCGGCGTCTTCGGGCGACAGATCGATCGTCTCACCGCGCCGGTTGGGGCTGCGGTACCCGCCCGACTGCACGCCCGTGTTGTAGGAGTCGAGGTGCCGGCCGGTGGTCAGCCGCAACGGGAAGTCGTCGTCCAACTGGTCGACGGGCGGATCGTCGACGACGACGCTGAACGGCGCCGGCCGGCCCCGCTCGGCTGGGTCGTCGGCCCACAGCCGACCGTGCAGCCACGTCGGCTCCAGCCGGTCCTCGTAGAAGCACGGCCACTGGATGCCGCCCAGCTCGGCCAGCCGGGCGTAGGTCATGCCGGCGTGCATCGGCGACAGCCTGCGCAGCTCGTCCCACACTCGCTCGGACCGCTCGTCGGCGGTGCCGTAGTCCCAGTCGTGGCCGAGCTGGCGGGCCAGATCGAGGATGATCTGCACGTCATCGTGCGCGTCGCCCGGAGGGTCGAGCGCCTTGCGCACCAGCTGCACCCGGCGCTCGGAGTTGGTGACCGTGCCGTTGCTCTCGCACCACGACGCCGACCCGGGCAGCACGACGTCGGCCATCTTGGCCGTCTTGGTGAGGAAGATGTCCTGCACCACGAGGTGGTCAAGACCCTCGAGCAGCTCGATGGCGTGCGTGCCGTCGGCCTCGGACTGGGCCGGGTTCTCGCCGATCACGTAGAGCGCCCGCAGCTCGCGCCGGGCCATGGCGGCGAACATCTGGGTGAGATGCCAGCCGTTGCACGGCGGGACGTCGACCCCCCACTCCCGCTCGAACTTGGCCCGCGCCGTATCGTCCTCGACGTCCTGGAACCCTGGCAGCTTGTTCGGCAATGCGCCCATGTCACCGCCGCCCTGCACGTTGTTCTGCCCGCGCAGCGGGTTGAGGCCGGCGCCCTGGCGACCGACGTGGCCGCCGAGCAGCGCGAGGTTGATCAGCGCCAGGACGTTGTCGACGCCGTTGTGGTGCTCGGTGATGCCGAGCGTCCAGCAGATCTGCGCCCGGTCAGCGCGGCCGAGGGCGTGGGCCAGCTCGCGGATGGCCCAGGTCGGCACGCCCGTGACCTCGGCGCCGCGCTCGAGCGTCCACTCCTCCACCGACGCTGCGTAGTCGGCGAACCCCGTCGTCGCGTGCCGAACGAACGCCTCGTTGGCCAGGCCGGCGTGGATGATCTCCGTGGCGATCGTGTTGGACAGGGCGACATCGGTGCCAACGTGCAGGCCGAGCCACAGGTCGGCGAACTGCGCCGTGTTGCTGCGGCGCGGGTCGACGACGAACAGCTGGGCGCCGTTGCGCACCCCGGCCAGGACGTGGTGGAAGAAGATCGGATGAGCGTCACGGGCGTTGGAACCCCAGATGACGATGACGTCGGTGTCCTCGACCTCGGCGTACGAGGACGTGCCGCCCCCTGCTCCGAACACGGTGGCCAGACCGACCACGGAGGGCGCGTGTCAAGTGCGTTTGCAGGAGTCGGTGTTGTTGGTGCCGATGACCGCCCTGGCGAACTTCTGGGCGATGAAGTTCATCTCGTTCGTCGACTTCGAGCACGAGAAGAACCCGACCGCTGACGGCCCAGCCTCGGAACGGGCGGTGCGGAACCCGTCGGCGGCACGCGCCAACGCCTCGTCCCAGGTGGCCGGGCGTAGCTCGCCGCGGTCGCGCACCAGCGGCTCGGTCAGCCGCTCGTTGGGTGCGTATCGGTGCCGCATCGGCGGTCAGTGTAGGAGCGCGCTGGTACCTTCCGGAGGCGTGTTCGGCCGGCCGCAACGCACCACCGCGAGCGGGGTCGGTGTAGGTGGGCGGCTGCTGATCGCGGTTGCGGCCGACGTGATCGCCGTCCTCGTCTTCGTCGTGCTGGGCCGGCGCAGCCACGACGGTGGCAGCGGGGTCGTCGCCGTCCTCGCCACCGCCGCGCCCTTCCTTGTCGCGCTCGGCGTCGGCTGGATCGTCGTGCTGGTGGCGCGGCTGGCGCCGCTGTCGGTGTTGGCCGGGGTCGTGCTGTGGGCGATCACCGTCGCCGGCGGGCTCGTGCTCCGGCGCACGGCGTGGGATCGCGGCACGGCGGCCTCGTTCGTCGTCGTGGCCGCCATCGCCCTCGGCCTCCTGATCGTCGGTTGGCGCAGCGTCGTCACGTTCACTCGCGGCGCTGGCGCGGTAGCCTCTGCGTCGCCGCCGTTCGGGGCGGGCCGTTAGCGAATGGAAACTGTCATCAACCTGTATGTGGGCAACCTGCCCTTCTCGACCACGTCCGACGAGCTCTCTGCCATGTTCGGCCGAGTCGGCTCCGTCACCTCCGCCCAAGTCATCACCGATCGCGAGACCGGCCGTTCCCGCGGGTTCGGCTTCGTCGAGATGAGCGACGAGGACGCCCGCAAGGCCATCGACGAGCTGACCGGTCAGAACCTCGGTGGTCGCGCGATCACTGTCAACGAAGCCCGCCCCCGCGCCCCTCGCGGTGGTGGCGGCGGCGACCGCACATACTGACCCCTCGCTCGCCCGAGGACTCCGCTCCTCGGCGAGGGCCGGTCACGGCCGGCCTGGGTACACAACTCACTGCGTCCCGAACACTCGGGAACCTGCGTTTAGACGTTCGTGATGGCGCCGGTCTCGGCGCCCTGCACCAACTTCGCATACTTGCCCAGCACGCCGGTCGTGTAGCGCGCCGCGTTCGGCGTCCAACGCTGCCGGCGTGACACCAGTTCGGCGTCGTCGACCAGCAGGTCCAGCGACTTCGTCGGAACATCGATGCGCACGATGTCGCCGTCGCGAACGAAGGCGATCGGGCCCCCGTCGACCGCCTCCGGCGCGACGTGGCCGATGCAGAACCCCCACGTCCCGCCGGAGAACCGGCCGTCGGTGATCAGCGCACAATCGGCGCCGCGACCGGCGCCCTTGAGCGCGCCCGTCACGGCGAGCATCTCGCGCATCCCGGGCCCGCCCTTTGGTCCCTCGTAGCGGATCACGATGACCTCACCGGGCCGGATCCACCCGGCGAGGACGTCGGCCATCGCCGCCTCCTCGCCGTCGTAGACGCGGGCCGGACCCTCGAACCGCAACTGGTCCTCGTTCAACCCGGCCACCTTGACCACGGAGCCCCGGGGCGCCAGCGAACCGGTGAGCACGTTGATGCCGCCCTCGGGGTGGATCGGGGCGTCGAGCTGGTGGACGACGACGCCGTCGGACGTTGGCGGGTCCAACTCTGCCAGGTTCTCGGCCATCGTCCGGCCGGTCACGGTCAGCACGTCACCGTCCAGCAGGCCGGCGTCGAGCAGCTCGCGCAGCACGACCGGCACACCACCCACCCGGTCGAGGTCGACCATGTGGAACTTCCCGCCCGGGCGCATGTCGGCGACGTGCGGCACCCGGGCGGCGATGCGGTTGAAGTCGTCGAGGTGCAGCTCGACACCGGCCTCGTGAGCGATGGCCAACAGGTGCAGCACGGCGTTCGTCGAGCCGCCGAGCGCGGACGTGATGGCGATGGCGTTCTCAAAGGCCGGCTTGGTCATGATCATGCGCGGCGTGATGCCCATCCGAATCATCCCCACGACAGCAGCACCAGCGGCCTCGGCGTCCGGCCGGCGGCGCGGATCGACGGCCGACGGCGAGGCCGAGCCGGGCAGGCTCATGCCGAGCGCCTCGCCGATCGAGCTCATGGTGTTGGCCGTGAACATCCCCGGGCAGGCGCCCTCGCCGGGGCACGCCACCCGTTCCAGCTCGTCGAGCTCCTCCTCGGTCATCGTGCCGGCCGCCACGGCGCCGATGGCCTCGAACATCGTGGTGACGTCGACGGCACGGCCCTGGAACTCGCCGGGCAGGATCGAGCCGTTGTAGACGAGGATGCTGGCCAAGTCGAGGCGGGCGGCGGCCATGAGCATCGCCGGCATGCTCTTGTCGCAGCCGGCCATGCCGACGAAGCCGTCGAGTCGCTCGGCGAAGACGACCGCCTCGACCGAGTCGCAGCTCAGCTCGCGGCTGACGAGCGATGCCCGCATTCCCTCGTGGCCCATCGAGATGCCGTCGGACACGGTGATGGTGCCGAACTCCATCGGCACCCCGCCGGCGCCCCGGATGCCCCGGCGGACGTCCTCGGCCAGGGCGCGCAGCGTCATGTTGCAGGGCGTGATCTCGTTCCAAGAGTTGGCGATGCCGATCTGCGGCTTCGTCATGTCCTCGTCGTTCAGCCCGATGGCCCGCAGCATCGCCCGCGACGCCGCCTTGCGGATCCCGTCGGTGACCTCGCGCGAACGGGGCTTGACGTCGACGGGCGTGGTGGACGGCTGCTCGGTCATTGGGCCCGAACCGTACTCAGCCGGATCGCTGGCCTGCCTGGTGGCGCCGCCACCAGACAGGCCCGGCGATCGCGTGTCTCGTTACAGCCCGATGCTGTCGTCGATGTAGTCGTTCGTCACGATGTCCTCGGCGGTGAGGCCCTCGGGCGGGGCCTGGCCGAGCGCCTCGTACACCGGGATGGCGATCTCGATCAGGCCGTTGACCCGGTCGAGGTCGAAGTTGCCGATCGTGTCGTCGTCCCCGTTGGAGAGCAGCCCGTCGTCGCGCATGGTGTTGACGGCGTACTCGGCCACCTCGGGCGTGTAGGTCCAGCCGTTGTCGAAGACCTCGACGGCCTCGAGGATCAGCTCGTTGGTCTCCGCCGGGTCGTTGAGGTAGTCGACGCTCGACTGCTGGATGATCGGCACCAGCTGCTCGAAGCAGGCCCCGTACTCCTCCAGGTTCTCGGGGCGGGTGGCGATCGACTCGCCGTAGTTCTCCCAGCCGGCGTCGTTGATGTACTCGTAGGCGACCGGCTTGCCCCAGTCGGTGAACTCGTTCTCGTACTTGAATGGCTCGGCCGAGCCGAAGCCCTGCTGGGCGGCGGCGCCCTGATCGGCGATGAAGTTGGCCGGCGTGCCGTCGTAGGAGCCGTCGACCTGGTCGGCCGACAGGATGCCCTCGGCGACGAAGTAGTCCATGTAGGCGGCGCCGCCGAAGTACCGCACGACCGCATCCGTCTGACCGAGGTCGGCGATCGTCTCGACGTCCGGGTAGGTCTCCGGATCCCACATGATGATCTGCGGGTTCTTCTCCATGCCGGCGTAGATGGCCACGGTCGGGAACTCGCCGGCGTTCTGGATCGCCTCGTCGGTGTAGACG
>JBPCJL010000130.1:0-2974 GCA_051005355.1 Ilumatobacteraceae bacterium | reverse complement strand
GTCTTCATCAGTGCCATCAAACTGTGACGGGCTAACGAGCGCCGGGCTCACGAGCTCAGCGAGTGAGCGAAGAACATCTGGGCGGGATCCGTCTCAGTCATCGAGACGATTCCCGCCCAGATCCTCCACCCGACGGGTCGACGGCACGCGCCACGGGACCTGGGCGGGAATCATCTCGACTTGGTGCGACGGATCCCGCCCAGATGCACAACGCCGACTCGCTGCGCTCGTCGGCGCCAAACGGACGGCCGTTCCGCAGCCTCAAGCACCGCAACGCCCGGCTGTTCTTCGCCGGGTTGCTCGTCTCCAACGTCGGGACGTGGCTGCAGCTGACGGCGATGGCGCTGCTCGTCTACCGGCTGACGGGGCGGGCCACCGACCTCGGCATCACCGTCGCGCTGCAGTTCACGCCGATGCTGCTGCTCGGGGCGTGGGCGGGTGCCGTCGCCGATCGCCACGACAAGCGGACGATGGCGATCGTCACCCAGATCGGCCTGGCCACTCAGGCCATCGTCCTCGGTGTCGTCGACCTCGCCGGTCTGGCGTCGGTCCCCGTGGTCTGGAGCCTCGTGCTCGTGCTCGGTGTCTTGATGGCCTTCGAGAACCCGGCTCGGCGCGGCCTGGTCACCGAGCTGGTCGAGCCGCACGACATCACCAACGCCACCTCGCTGAACACCGCGGTGATGACCGGCTCGCGCATCTTCGGACCGGCCCTGGCTTCCCTGATGGTCGACACGGTCGGCACCGCCTGGTGCTTCCTGCTCAACGGGGTGTCGTTCGGGGCCGTGCTCGTCTCGCTGCTCGCCCTTCGTCCAGCCGAGCTGCACCCCGCTCCGCGAGCTGCCGTCGGCGGAAGCCGAGCGCGCGACGCACTGCGGTTCATCGCCCGCCGCCGTCAGCTGCTGGTGGTCTTCGTCGTGATGGCTGTCGTGTCCACCTTCGCCTTCAACTACGCAGTGGCCCTGCCCAAGCTGGCCGACGCGCGGTGGGGAGGAGATGGCTGGTTCGGCGTAGTCCTCTCCGTGTCGAGCGTCGGATCGGTGATCGGGTCGCTGCTGACGGCGCGGCTGGCGTGGGTGTCGATGGGCTGGTTCCTCGGCAACACGGTGTTGCTCGGCCTGTCGGGTCTGGCCATGGCGTGGTCACCGAACCTGGGCACGGCCCTGGTCTGCGCCGTTCCCCTCGGCATCGGTGGCGCCGGCTTCATCAGCGGCGCCAACGGGATCATCCAGCAGCAGAGCGCCGCCGACATGCGCGGCCGGATGATGGCCCTGACGGCCGTCGCCTTCCTCGGCTCCGCACCGATCGGCGGCCCGATCACCGGCCTGATCGGCGACGGGATCAGCGCCTCCTGGGGGTTGGCCTACGGCAGCGTCGCCGCCCTGCTCGCCGTGGCGGTCGCGGTCGCCGTCCTCGGCATCGAGCCAAGCGAGCCATCCGGCACGGCCACTAGCACTCGGTACCCTTGAGTGCCAACATGCTCGACGACCGCAAGACCGCCATCCTCAGCGCGGTGGTGCAGGAGTACATCTCGACGGCCCAGCCCGTCGGCTCCACGCACATCGCCGACGCTCCGGGCGTGCGCGTCTCGTCGGCCACCGTGCGCAACGAGATGGCGGTGCTCGAGCAGGCGGGCTACCTCACCCAGCCGCACACCTCGGCCGGCCGCATCCCGACCGACAAGGGCTACCGCTTCTTCGTCGACCACCTCGTGGCCCCCGGCCGCCTGGACCAGGCCGCCCGCTCGCAGGTCGGCGACTTCTTCAGCACCGCCCACGGGCGGTTGGAGGAGATGCTGCACCGCACGTCGGACCTGCTGGCGCACCTGACCAACTACGCCGCCGTCGTCGTCGGCCCCCGGGCCGAGGCGCTGGCCGTGCGCAGCGTGCAGGTCGTCGGGCTCTCCGCCCGGGTGGCAACCGTCGTCATCGTGCTCGGCAACGGATCGGTGGAGAGCGAGCAGATCGAGCTGGCCGCTGACGTCACCGACGCCCACCTGGCGGCGGCGTCGGCGCACCTCACGGCCCAGCTGGCGGGCAAGGTGTTCGGCTCCAGCCCCTCGCTGTCCCCGAGCGGCGATCCGATCGTCGACGCCGTCGGAGCGACTGCGCTGGCGGCGGTGCGGGCGGGATCGAGCGCCGAGCACGTCTACGTCGGCGGGACCTCGGCGATGGCCTCGGCGTTCGACGCCGTGGACATCGTGCGCGACGTCCTGCGCACGCTCGAGCAGCAGTTCGTCGTCGTGTCGTTGCTCGGCGACCTCGTGGGGCGCGGGGTGTCGGTGGCGATCGGCGTCGAGCACGGCGTGCAGCCGCTGTCGGCGTGCTCGATCGTCGTGGCGCCGATCGTGGTCGACGGCGAGCAGCGCGGCTCGGTGGGCGTGGTCGGCCCGACGCGCATGAACTACCCGCAGGCCCTCGCCACCGTGGACGTCGTGAGCGTGCAGCTCGGCCGTCGGCTCGAGGACGCCTAGCAGACCATGGCTGATTTCTACGAGCTGCTGGGTGTGTCCCGACGGGCCACGGCCGAGGAGCTGAAGCGCGCCTATCGACAACGCGCCCGCGAGCTCCACCCCGACGCCAACCCGAACGACCGCGCCACCGCCGAGCGGTTCAAGGAAGTGGCCCGGGCCTACCAGGTGTTGTCGGATCCGGACCAGCGGGCGAGGTACGACCGATTCGGCGAGGCTGGCGTGCGCGGTGCCGGCGGCGGACCGCGCGTCGACGACGTGTTCGGCGGTGGCGGTGGCCTCAACGGCCTGTTCGACGCGTTCTTCGGCGGCCAGAGCCCCTTCGGTGGCGGCGGCGGACGGCGCGGTCCGAGCGGTCCGCCCCGTGGGCAGGACATGGAGGTCGCCGCCGACATCGCCTTCGAGCACGCGGTCTTCGGCGCCACGGTGCCGGTCACGCTGCGGATGCAGCGGCGCTGCGAGGACTGCGCCGGGAAAGGCAGCGACGCGCGGCGCGAGAAACAC
>JBPCJL010000129.1:0-4107 GCA_051005355.1 Ilumatobacteraceae bacterium | reverse complement strand
CTCTTGAAGTGGGAGCGGGGCGCTCGCGCTAAGCCGGACGCGGTGAGAGATGAGCGGTCATGCACCGCTCATCGCTCACCTCACGCCTGGACCCGTCGCAGCACGGGTCCCCACCCCTTCAAGAGCCGCTTCAGCAGACTCGCTGCCGCGACCGGGCGCACCCGTCGCGGTCAGCAGCTCAGGCCGAGGTGTGTTTGTGAGCCGCCTCCGCCACCCGGGCCTGGACGCGGGCGGCCGGGTCCTGGCGGTAGAACGTGCGCAGGACGCCGTACAGCTCGGGGCGCAGCGAGCGCAGGTCGAGCGGGACGGTGAAGAACGTCTCGGTGGCCACGGCGAAGAACTCGCCTGGGTTCGTGCCGGCGTAGGCCCGCAGCACCGACTGCCCGGCTCGCACCGCCTGGTACTCGGCGGTGCACACGTCGATCCACCGCTGGCGCTCGGTCGGGTCGTCGATCGGCGGCGTCCCGTCGACCACGCCGTCTCGCGAGTCGAGCTTGTGGGCGAACTCATGCAGGACCACATCCCGCGCCAAGCGTGGCATCGCCGCCTCTCGTCGCGCCGACGACCACGTGACCATCACCGGGCCGTCGCCGTGACCCGATTCACCGTCGACCGCACCGGGGTCGCCGATGACCACGCCCATCGCCGGACCGGCCATCGGTGCCGACCGCTCCATGGCGCCCGCCCGCACGATGATCGTCCCCACCTGGTCGTAGTGGTCGCCGTCCAGCTCGAGCACGAGCAGGGCGGCGTGGGCGGCGATCACCGTGCGCACCTCGTCGGTCAGCTCCAGCCCGCGCGCCGCCTCCCAGCGCTTGGTCGCCAACAGCTCGTCGGCCAGCTCGCCAAGTCGGCTCCGCTCGGCGTCGTCGAGCAGCCGCCACTGCGCCGACCGCTTCTCGAGGATCGCCTCCCACCCATCCGGGAGGCCGGGCTCGTCCGGCTCGGATCGCCCGAGGCGGAACAGGCGCATGGACGACGAGTCAACCAGCGGCGTGGCGGTCGGCCACCTGCAGGGCCTCGTCGATGATGGCCAGCCCTTCGCGCATCTCGTCGTCGCTGGTCGTCAGGGGCGGCACGACGTGCAGCCGGTTGAAGTGGGTGAACGGCCACAGCCCGCGCTGCTTGCAGGCGGTCGCCAGCTCGACCATCGGCGCCGCCGCCGCACCCGCTGCGTTGTACGGCACGAGCGGCTCGCGAGTCGTGCGGTCGCGCACCAGCTCGACGGCCCAGAACACGCCCAGGCCGCGCACATCGCCGACCGATGGGTGGCGGTCGGCCAACTCGTCCAGCGCCGGCCCGATGACGTCGTCGCCGAGGTGGCGGGCGTGCTCGATGATGCCCTCCTCCTTGAAGATCCCGATGCTGGCCACGGCCGAGGCGCAGGCCAGCGGGTGACCGGAGTAGGTGAGCCCGCCGGGATAGGACCGGTCGGCGAACGTGTCCGCGATCGAGCGGCTGATGACGACGCCGCCGAGCGGCACGTAGCCCGAGTTGACGCCCTTGGCGAAGCAGATGAGGTCCGGCGTAACGCCCCAGTGGTCGACGGCGAACCACTCGCCGCAGCGCCCGAAGCCAGCCATCACCTCGTCGAGGATCATCACGATGCCGTGCTCGTCGCACAGGTCGCGCACGCCCTGGAGGTAGCCGTCCGGCGGCACGAGGATGCCGTTCGTCCCGACGACGGTCTCCAGCACGATGGCGGCGACGTTGGCGGCACCCTCGACCATGATCACGTCGGCCAGGTGCTGGAGCGCCCGCAGGCACTCCTCGGCGTCGTCGGCGGCGTGGAACGCCGACCGGTACGTGTACGGCCCCCAGAACTTGACTATGCCCGGCAGCCCGGGCTCCATCCCCCAGCGGCGCGGGTCGCCCGTCATCGTCATCGCCCCGGCCGTCGAGCCGTGGTAGCTGCGGTACGTCGTGAGGACCTTGTGCCGGCCGGTGTGGAGGCGCGCCATGCGGATGGCGTTCTCCGTCGCCTCGGCGCCACCGTTGGTGAAGAACACCATGTCGAGATCGCCGGGTGCCAGCTCCGCGATCAGACGGGCCGCCTCGCTGCGCGCCGCGTTGGCGTGGAACGGCGCCACGGTGCACAGCAGGTCAACCTGCTCCTTGATGGCGGCGACCAACTTGGGGTGCTGGTGGCCGATGTTCACGTTGATCAGCTGACTGGAGAAGTCGAGGTAGCTGTTGCCGTCCTCGTCCCAGAAACGGGAGCCCTCGGCGCCGGCGACGACGACCGGTGCCAAGGCCGCCTGCGCCGACCACGAGTGGAAGACGTGGGCCCGGTCGTCCGTGTAGGCGCGGGAGCGGTCGGTCGCGATCGACGTCATGGGGTTGACAGTAACGTTCGGCCCCACATGGGTGAGATGGTCAGCTTCGCCAGCAACGGCGCCACGGCGGAGGGCTACCTGTCCGACGGCGGCGGACCGGGCGTGATCGTGATCCAGGAGTACTGGGGCCTGGTGCCGCACATCCTGGACGTCACGGACCGCTTCGGCGACGCCGGCTTCACGGCGCTGGCGCCCGACCTCTACCACGGCCAGACGGCGACCGAGCCGGACGGCGCCGGCAAGCTGATGATGGCGATGAACATCGGCGAGGCGGCCAAGGAGATGTCCGGCGCCGTCGACTTCCTCGTCGAACGGACCGGCAACGACCGCGTCGGCGTGGTCGGCTTCTGCATGGGCGGCGGGCTGGCGCTGGTGCTGGCCACGCAGCGCCCCGAGCACGTCAAAGCGGTGGCGTCGTACTACGGGCTGATCCCGTGGGCGGAAGCGCAACCCGATTGGTCGCAGCTCGACGCCGTCGTGGTCGGCGAGTACGCCGAGCTGGACGACTACTTCTCGCCGGACAAGGTGGCTGATCTCCAGGAGACGCTGCGGTCACTCGGCAAGGACGCCACGCTGCACGTCCATGAGGGCACTCAGCACGCCTTCTTCAACGACGCCCGCCCCGAGGTGTATTCGGCCGAGCACGCCCTCGAGGCCTGGGAGCGCACCAACCAGCTGTTCCGCGAGACGCTGTCCTCACCGCTCGAGGTCTGAATCCACCTCTCGATGGGTGCGCGTTTCGATGCCGTCTGGCTCGACGCCGGTGGAGTGCTGATCCTGCCCGACCCGACGGTGCTCGGGCCGCTGCTCGCGTTCTACGGCGGCGACGCCGCTGTCAGCTCCCACCACCGTGCCCACTACGCGGCGATGGCCGTGAAGTCGAGCCAGGGCGCGGAAGAGCGCGACTGGATCGACTACGACCGGGCCTATGTCCGAGCGGTCGGGGTGCCCGATGGTGACGTGGAGGAAGCCGCCGTGGCCCTCGGGCACACCCGCGCTGCGCTGCTGTGGCGGTGGGTGATCCCGGAGCATCGCGATGCGCTGCGGGCGCTCAGTGCCGCCGGCGTGCCGCTCGGCGTCGTGTCGAACGCCAGCGGACAGGTCGAGGCCGTACTGGCTCGCCTGGCCGTGTGCCAGGTCGGTCCCGGGCCAGGTGTGTCGATGCGCTGCGTCATCGACAGCCATGTGGTCGGCGTGGCCAAGCCGAACCCGGCGATCTTCGACCCTGCCTTGGCGCACTTCGCCGAGTTCGATCGTGACCGAATCGCCTACGTCGGGGACTCAGTGACGATGGACATCGGCGGGGCGACGGCCGCGGGGCTGCACCCTGTGCTCATGGACCCGTATGACGATCACGAGGGTGCGGACTGCGAACGCATCCGCACCCTGGGTGATCTCGTCGTCTGACGCTCAGCCCTCCGGCGCGAGCTGCCCGCGGATGGCACCGCCCGGGAACTTGGCGTTGTGCACGTTCACGTAGAAGCCCTCGGGGTTGGCCAGGATCTCCTGCACCGTCTGGCCGCCGACGAACTTGCCCTCTTCGCCCTGGGTGAGGCAGTCGGCGGCGTTTCCGTCGGCGGGAGCGGCGAGGTTCACCACGACCGGGCCGTTGGTGCCGGCGGCGCCCTTGTGGATGTGGGCCATGGTGGCCGGCTCGATCTTCTCCACCGTGAGCACGTAGCACAGGGTGTTCGGATCGCCGTCGATGCCGAAGACGTAGGCCTCGCCGCGGCCGTTGGAGTCACCGACGTTGCGCCGGCTGCCGTCGGCC
>JBPCJL010000128.1:0-8669 GCA_051005355.1 Ilumatobacteraceae bacterium | reverse complement strand
GACGACCTGGCCGAGATGTACTTTCGCGAGACGCTGTTCGTCGACCTCGCCGACACGCACGGCAACGCCAGCGACGGGGTGCACGTGGCGTCGGCCGGCGGCGTGTGGGGCACGATCGCCTTCGGGTTCGCCGGGCTGTTCGACTCGGGGACGGCGCTGCAGTTCACGCCCAGCCTGCCCTCGGCGTGGGAGGGCGTGCGCTTCCGGATGCAGCGCCATGGCGCCCGGATGCTGGTCGAGCTCGACGCCCACGGCTGCACCGTCACGGCCATCGCGGGCCCGCCGGTCCCGCTGCAGTTCCTCGACGACACCGGCCCGCGCACGGTCCACCTCGAACCCGGCTCGAGCCAGCGCATCCCCCGCATCCACCTCCCGGAGCCGGCGACGACCTGAGCCGCTACTCCTTCGGCGGCGCCGGAGGATCGCCGGACAGTTCCACTCGCACGATCCACGTCCCCGGTCCGAGCGGCGGCGCCGATTGGGGCTGCGGCGCAGGTTGGGTCCGACCGTCGTCGTCCAGCCGCTTGTTCAGCGACAGCAGCCGCCCGATGATCGGGAGCGCCACCACGTTGAGGGCGTGGAGAAGACCCATCAGAAGGAGGATCCCACCAATGCGGGCGACCTCGTGCTTCCACTGGTTGGCCTGCGTCACCTGCCAGTCCAGCGGCGGCTCGAACGTGATGGTGAAGAGGATGAAGGCCGTGAAGATGAGGTAGTACGCCACGTCCGTCAGCACGAGGTAGCTCTTCCCGGTGCGCGGGTTGGCGCGGAAGACGTCGGCTGCGTAGGCGCGACCGAAGCGTTTGATGAACGGTCCGAGGCAGATCGCGATGGCGACCAGCACGACGTTCGTGAGCAGTTCGATGACCCACCAGTCCACGGTGAACCTCCCATTGTCGAGATCGGCGAAGGGTGCGGCGACCGCGGCGAGCGCGGCGACGAAGGCAGCGATGCAACGGACGACCCGCCACCGCCAGCGGCGGCGGGCGCGGGCGTCGGCGAGTGAACGGTTGACGCGGGCGAAGAGGTCAGGATGCTCGACGACGTCCGTGCGCACGGCCTGGAACGCGGCGACCAACCGGTCCTCGATCGACATCGTCATCGCACCACCGCGAGGCTCGACTCGAGCGCCGCCAGACCACGCTGGAGGTGTGTCTTCACGGAGTTCGGTGACAGTCCAAGGGCGGCGGCGATGGCCGGGATCCCGAGCTCCTCGAAGTAGCGCAGCGCAACGCAGTCGCGCTGCCGCCGGGGCAGCGCCCGGACGGCCTCGAGGACGGCTCGGTGCTCCTCGTCGCGCACGAACTCGTCGTCGAAGGCCGCGGGGTCGACGTCCACGTCATGGCCGTGCGGCGCGTGGTGGCGAAACGACAGCAGTCCGCGCCGGTTGTGGTCGCGGGCGAGATTGAGGACGATCGAACGCAGATAGGCGGGGGCCTTGCTGTCGTCGTGGATGCGACCGGCGTGGCGGGCCAGGCGGAGGAACGCTTCCTGGACGATGTCCTCAGCGGCGTCACGATCGTCGACGAACAGCCGAGCCAGCCGCACGAGCGAGCGCGCCTCGTCGTGGAACAGGCGCACGACGAGGTCCTCGGCTGCGCTCGTGATGACGGCGCCCTCGGCGCGCGCCGCGGCGATGCTCATGAGCAGCGGCGCAGCGAACGGCGGCATCGGTGGACAGACGTTCATCGCGCCCGATCCGGGTGACCTGTCACCCGCGCCATCTTGCCGTTCGTCTGTCCTCATTGACAGGGAGTTCCGACGATCGGGAGGCGAAGAGATGGGCAAGGGACGGATCATGCTGGTGGCGGGCACAGTGCTGGCCGGCGGGTTGGCGGTGACGGCGATGGGCGGGGGGTCCCGTGCGGACGCCGGCTCGACGCGCGTGCGCGTGCACGACAGCAACGGCGCACGGGTCGGGTCGGTGCGCTTCGGCGAGGACGACGGCACGACGACGGTGCGCGTCGAGCTGCAGTTCGACCCGGCGAAGGTGGCGACCAACGCCTTCCACGGGTTCCACCTCCATGCCAACGACGACCCGGCCAACGGTGTGGGGTGCATCGCCGATCCCGCCGCGGCGGCGACGACGTGGTTCACGTCGGCTGACGGCCACTGGAAGCTGGCTGGCCAGGCGCACGGCGCCCACGACGGCGACCTGTTCAGCCTGTACGTGAACGGAGACGGGTCGGCGACGGCGCGGTTCGAGACGGACCGGTTCCAGGTGGACGAGCTCGCCGGCCGGGCGGTCGTCATCCACGCCGGCCCCGACAACTTCGGCAACGTGCCGACCGGCACCGCCGCCAACCAGTACACGGCCAACGCCGCCGACGCAACGACACTGACCGCGAACACTGGCAACGCCGGCGCGCGCATCGCCTGCGGGGTGGTGGGCCGATGACCGGGCGGTGGCGCTACGTCGCCCTCGGCGCGCTGTGCGGGGCGGCGTGGGGCGTGGTCGCCCGGCTCTGGATGCGGCTGATCTCCACGCAGCCGGAGTTCTCGTGGAGCGGGACGCTGTTCATCGTTGGCACCGCGACGATCCCTGGCATCGCGATGGGTGTAGTGCTCGTTCGACCCAGCCGGTGGGCGCGAATCGCCGGCAGGATGTCCGTCGCGCCGCTTGCCATCGGGCCGGGGATGGTGATGGTGCCGACGTTCGTGCTGGGTGCGATGGCCGTCGCTCGCCGACGGCGCCAGCGACGGCTGGCTCTCACGCTGGCCGTCGGAGCCGTGGTCGCCGCGTTTGTCATCGTGAGACCCGCCCTCGGCAACGGGCTGCCGGCCACGCGGGTCGCGCTCGGCATGGCGCTGTTCCTCGCCTTGATGGCGTGGCTGTCAGCGATGCTGGCGGTGAGCCTGTCGCCTGGTCGATCGAAGCGGTCGGATCACGGCGACCGCAGCACCGGTGCGGACGTGGGGCGTGAACGACTCGGCCCGGATCGAACCCCCGATGCTGATGGCGGGGTAGCCGTCGGCCCAGCGGTGGACGAGCCAGCGGGGCAGCACGAGGTCGGCGCGCACCAGGCACTGTGACCCGAGGAGGGACGCCCGCACCTCCTCCGCCATCGACCAGGGCGGGTTGGCGACGACCTTGAACGATCGCTGAGGGAGCCGCAACGAGAGCAGGTCGGTCTCGACGACGGTGACGCGATCGTCTGCGAAGCGTCGCCGTAACTCGTCGGCGCGCGCCGGGTGTCGCTCGACGGCGATGACGGACGCGCCAGCGTCGACCAGCGCCCGCGTCAGCGCGCCGGTGCCCGCACCCAGGTCGACGACGAGGTCGCCCGGACGGACGCCCGCTGCGGCGACGACGCGCCGGGCGGCGGATGGCTCAAGCCGGTGCCAGCCCCATCGAGCCGGTCGCGTCCGCTGGGCGGACACGGCGGACCATCACCATGAACATCGTCATGCCGCCATGCTGCCGTATGCGGCCGCCCAACCATCGGAGGGTTTCCTGCCCCCCATCCGGCGCGCGAAACCTCGGTTGCGCTGAACCCTCCGATGCGCCTACGCCGAGACGAGCTCGGCTTTGCGGTCGGCGACGCGCCGGGCGACGCGACCGCTCTTCGCGAGGCGGGCCATGAGGCGGTCGCGAGCCTGCTCGGCCTCGTCGTCGAGGCCGGTGAGGTGCTCGACGTCCCAGTGGCGGACCACCACCGGCACGAGGATCTGGTCGTGGTGGATGGCGAGGTCGTAAACACCCGATCTGGCGATGGCCCGGGCGTGATCGGCGAAGCCGGGGATCCCGCCGCCGGGCATCTCGAAGCCGATGACCTGACGCTCGATCGCCTTGACCATCGTGCTCGGGTCAATGGCCAGGGCCGCCGATGCGAGGTCGCGGTAGAAGAGGTAGTGGAGGTTCTCGTCGGCGGCGACGCGCATCATCACGCCGTAGCCGGCTTCGTCGCCGATCAGCCGACCGGTGTTGCGGTGAGCGATGCGCGTGGCCAGCTCCTGCAGTGCCACGTAGACGAACCCGTCGGCGGCCGAGCTCGGCTCCGGGACCAGGCCGCCCGACACCTGGGACATCCGGGCCCGCTCGAGCGCCACGGGATCGACGGCGCGCGTGACCATCAGGTAGCCGTAGATCGCCATCGAGTGGCGCCCCTCCTCGGCCGTCCACCGGCGCGCCCACGCGCCCCAGATCCCGTCGGCGCCGAACATCCGCTCGATGGTGCGGAAGTAGTAGGGCAGGTTGTCCTCGGTGAGCAAGTTGACGATCAGCGCACTGCGCACGGCGTCGTCGATGGTCGCCCCGCCGAGGTCGGCGTCGTCCGCGCACCACGGCCGCTCGGGGTCAGGGTCACGTCCTCTTCCGTAGGGCACCTGCTCGTGCGGGAACCACTCCTTGGTCGAGTCCAGGTGACGGGCGTACAGCCGCTCGACGGTCGGTTCCAGCTCGTGCAGCAGCCCTTGCTCGCTCATCCGCCCAGCCTACCGACCGGTAGGTAGAGGCAAACCTGGTCCGATCTGGGAGCTGTTGCCGACGACCCCTGGCACAGGTGGCGCCCAGGTTGCGATCTGGCAGATGTGGCGCCGAGATCGACTCGGGCGGCCCCGAGGTCAGGCCTGGTCGACCTCGAGCTGGTCGAACCCGGCGGCGCGCACGGCGTCCAGCACGGCGTCGGCGTGGTCGCGACTGCGCACCTCGAACGTGGCGTGGACCCCGGTCTCGCGCACGTGGAGGTCGACGCCCTCCCGGAGGTGATCGACCTCCAGCAGGTTGGCACCGGCGCCGGCGAACGCCCCGAGCCAGCGGGCCAGGCTGCCGGGCCGGTCGTCGATCGTCGCCGTCACCACGAGGCGACGGCCCGAATCCGTCTCGTGCCGGCGGATCAGCCCGGGCACGACCCCGAGGTCGACGTTGCCACCCGACAGCACGATGCACGTCGTCCCGCGTTCCGGCAGGGCGATCAGCCCGGCCTGGACGGCGGCCACCCCGACGGCTCCCGCCCCCTCGACGTACAGCTTGGCCCGATCCATCAAGAGCACCATGGCGTCGGCGATGGCGTCCTCCTCCACCGCCACGATGTCGTCCAGCCAGCGGTCGACCAGTGGTCCGGTCACGTGGCCGGGCCGCTTCACGGCGATGCCGTCGGCCAGCGTCGCAACCGGGCCGCTCGGCGACGCACCACCGGCGTACGGCGCGCACACGCTGGCCTGCACGCCGATCACGCGCACGTCGGGTCGCTGCTCCTTGACGGCGATCGCCGTGCCCGCCGCCAGCCCGCCGCCGCCCAGCGGGACGACGACGCAGGCCAGCCCGGCCACGTCCTCGACCAGCTCGAGACCGAGCGTTCCCTGGCCGGCGACGACCGCTGGATCGTCGAACGGGTGGCAGAACGCCAGCCCGTGCTCCTCGGCGTGCGCTCGTGCCGCGGCGACGGCCTCGTCCAGCGACGCCCCCCGCTCGACCACGTTGGCGCCGTAGGCCCGGCACGCCTCGACCTTGGTGATCGGTGCGCTGGCGGGCACGAAGATGTCGCACGCCACGCCGAAGTGCCGCGCCGCGAAGGCCAGCGCCAGCGCATGGTTGCCGGCGCTGCCGGCCGTCACGCCGTTCGCCGCTGCGTCGCCCAGGGAGGCCAGCTTGTTCATCGCGCCGCGCAGCTTGAAGGCGCCCGTGCGCTGGAGGCTCTCGGCCTTGAGGACGACGTCGCGCCCGGTCTCCTCCGTCAGGGCCGGCGAGGTGAGGACCGGGGTGCGCTTGGCCGCCACCGACGTCACGGCGCAAGCGGCGACGATGTCGTCGAGCCCGATCGTCGTGGCGACGTCCATGCCATCGGACGCTACGCCGCGCCGGCGCTCGGTACCGTGGCTGCATGCGCGCGCTGGTCGTCGGCAACGGCGCCGAGATGGACTCTGGCTTCATCGGGCACCGGCTGCGCCAGCACGGCTACGCCTTCAGCGAGCTGCCGCGCGAGCGACCCGAGGAGTGGCCCGGCCTCGACGGCGCCGAGCTGGTCCTCACCCTCGGCTCCGAGTGGAACGTCTACCGGCCCGAGACGGCGGCGCTGGTCGAGGCCGAGGCGGCGTTGATCCGTGACGTCGTCACCGCCGGCCTCCCACTGATCGCCATCTGCTTCGGCGCCCAGGTGCTCTCGCACGCCCTCGGTGGGACGGTCACCCGCACGCCGGACCCCGAGATCGGCTGGTTCGAGCTCGACGTCGACACCGGCGTGCCCGCCGGCGGTCCCTGGATGGAGTGGCACGACGACGTGTTCACCGTGCCCGAGGGGTTCGAGGAGCTGGCCCGCACCCCGGTCGGCCCCCAGCTCATCCGCACCCGTCGCGTCCTGGCCTCGCAGTTCCACCCGGAAGCGACCGAGACGATGATCGCCCGCTGGCTTGCCGAGGGCGGTGCCGAGCAGCTGCGTTCCCGCCGTGGGGATCCGGACGAGCTGCTGGCCCAGACGAGGGCCAACGTGGTCACCAGCCGCCACCGTGCCGCCGACCTGGTCGACTGGTTCCTCAGCGAGCAGTAGCCAGGCGGTCGACGCGGCCGAGGATGGCCACTGAGGGGGCGACCCGCCCGCGTTCGTAGGACGACAGCCTCTGCGCCGAGGTCCCGATCAGCGGGGCGAACTCGCGCTGCGACAGCCCGAGCGCCTGGCGCACTTCCCGGATTCGTCGGCCGTACCGGATGCACGAGGACTCGTCGGCGCGGCGGCGGGCGTTGGCGATGATCGAGCGGAACAGGGTGTCGAGCCCGCTGTACTCGTTCCAGCCGGCGATCGTCTCGACGGCCCGGGCGCACGGACCCCACGGTTGGGCGCGGACCGTCGCCGCCAGCCGGCGCCAGTCGACGAGCGATCCTCGCTCGAAGGCGGTGAGCACGGCCTCGAACGGCCACGTGTCCTGATCGCTGTCCGGATCCACATCGACGTTGCGGAACTGGAGACTCATGTCAGCATCGCTTCGGCGACGGCCGCCAGCACGCGCCGCACTTCGGCCCAGTCGTGCCATCGCGGGTCGAGGCCCTTGTAGTGCGCCAGCTCGCGTGTGGTTTGCTCGTCGCGCGGCCGGGGTTCGGCGAGCTGACGCACCACCTGCGTTGCGACGGCATCGGGTCGGCGGTTGATGTCGGCGTAGTAGTCGTCGATCCGGGCGAGGATCGTGGCGGCGTCGGTCACGCCGGTCCGATCGGCGAGCGCCGCGATGTCCAAGTAGTCGCGCGTCTGGTTGCGGGTCACCGCCAGCCACGCCTTGATGCGCAGGGTCTCCTCCACGGTCGGCACGACCAGTGGGTGTCCGTCGACGTCGACCGTCATCGTCTCCAGCGGCTGTCGGCGGATGAGCTGGCGGATGCCGCTCTCGATCCCACCGAGCGAGCCGAGGATCACCTTGCCGGCCTGAGCACGCGCCAGCGACCAGTCGCCGAGCGCATCGAGGTGCTCGAGGATCGTGTCGAAGCGATCATGCAGGTCGGCGATCACATGGTCGTCGTCGAAGGTGTGGCGGTGTCCGGCGTGCAACGCCGCGGCCGCTCCGCCGACGAGCACTGCGCCCGGCACGAGCGCCTGCAACTCGGCAGCTTTGGCCAGCACCTCCTCCAGCGTGGGGGTCGAGGCCTGTGGCATGCTGACAGGTTATCGGATCTGATAACACCGGTCGAGCGCCGTTGGGGCGGCGCGCGACCAGCTTGGTAGCGTCCACCAGCGATGTCGTCGTTCCTACGGGACTACTTGACGGTCGTCTGGTTCGGGCTCGCCGCCCTCCTGCTCGGCGGGCTGCTGCTCGGCGTCGCCTCGATCCTGCGGCCGAACCACCCCAACCCCTCCAAGCTCATGGCCTACGAGAGCGGGGTCGATCCGGTGGGCATCGGCTGGTCGCAGAGCCAGATCCGCTACTACGTGTTCGCCCTGCTCTTCGTCATCTTCGACGTCGAGGCTGTGTTCCTCTTCCCGTGGGCGGCGTCGATCGAGCGCTACGGCGTATTCGGCCTCATCGTGATGCTCGTGTTCATCGTGCTGCTGCTCGACGGTCTGCTGTACGCGTGGAAGAGGGGTCTGCTGCGGTGGGTCTAGTCGACCGCGGCCGCATGCCGAGCGCCATCACCAAGCTGATGAACCTCGGGCGCTCCTACTCGATGTGGGTGTACCAGTGGGGGCTCGCTTGCTGCGCCATCGAGATGGGCGCGGCGTTCGCCTCCCCCCGCTACGACGTGATGCGCCTCGGCGTCATCCCCCTGCCGGCCAGCCCGCGCCAGGCCGATCTCGTCGTCATCTCGGGGACGGTCACCGACAAGATGGCCCCGTCGATCCTGCGCCTCTGGGAGCAGATGCCCGAGCCCAAGTACGTCATCTCGATGGGCAGCTGCGCCAACTGCGGCGGCCCCTACTGGGACAGCTATTCGGTGACGAAGGGCGTCGACCAGCTGATCCCTGTCGACATCTACGTGCCCGGCTGCCCGCCCCGACCTGAGGCGCTGCTCGAAGGCATCGTGCTGCTGCAACAGCGGATCAAGGACGAGGACGTGGCGGCCAAGTGGCGCGGCGAGGGTCCGGAAATCATCGCCCGGCGCGAGCCGGCCGTCGTCGGCGGTGGCGCGATTGAGTAGCGACGTCGCCACCGACATCGAAGCCGAACCAAAGGCGTTGCCCGGCGACGGGCTGCGCGAGGGCATCGTCGACGACTTGCGGCGGCGGATCGGGGACTCGCTCGTCGAC
>JBPCJL010000127.1:0-4746 GCA_051005355.1 Ilumatobacteraceae bacterium | reverse complement strand
TCCTTTTTCCCCGGGGCTTCGCCCACCTCCGCGTAGACCCTGGGACAGGGAGTAGGGGGAGGGGGGGGGGTCTCCTTCCCCCCCCCCCCCCACCGCTCGGGCCGGCGCGGCCGCGGGTCGTCGTGGTCGGGTTGGGGCCGGGCGGAGACGAGCACGTGACGGTCGAGACGCGCGCCGCCATCGAGCGCGTGCCGCACCGGTACCTGCGCACCCTCCGTCACCCGAGCGCCCATCTCGTTGCAGGTGCAACCTCCTTCGACGACCGCTACGAGCGCGCCGACCGGTTCGCCGACGTGTACTCGGGCATCGTCGACGACCTCGCCGCCGCGGCGACCGAGCACGGCGAGGTGCTCTACGCCGTCCCGGGGTCACCGCTCGTGCTGGAGTCATCGGTGCGCCTGCTGCGCGCCGACGAACGGGTCGACACGGTCGTCCTCCCGGCGCTGTCCTTCCTCGATCTCGTGTGGTCATGCCTCGGCATCGACCCCGTCGAAGCCGGTGTACAGCTGGTCGACGGACACGACTTCGCCGTCGCCGCCGCCGGCTCCAGCGGTCCGCTGCTGATCGCCCACACCCACGCCGACTGGGTGCTGTCGGATGTCAAGCTGGCGGCCGAGCACTCCGGCGGCGACGAGCCGGTGATCGTCCTGCAGCGCCTCGGGACGACCGACGAAACGATCACCGAGACGACGTGGAGCGAGCTCGACCGCACGGTCGAGGCCGATCACCTCACGTGCCTGTACGTGCCGCAGCTCGACGCACCCGTCGCCGCCGGTGCGGCCCGGCTGCACGAGCTGGCCCGCACGCTGCGCGCCCGCTGCCCGTGGGACATCGAGCAGACCCACGCCAGCCTGGTGCCATACCTCGTGGAGGAGACGTTCGAGCTGGTCGACGCCATCGGCGCCCTCGATCCCGACGATCCGGCCACCGAGGAGGCGCTGATCGAGGAGCTGGGCGACGTGCTGTACCAGGTCGAGTTCCACGCCGCCATCGCCGAGCAGGCCGGGCGATGGTCGATGGCCGACGTGACCACGGCGATCCACGACAAGCTCGTCGCCCGCCACCCGCACGTGTTCGGCGACGTGCTGGCGGCCGATGCGGACGCCGTGGCGACGAACTGGGACGCCATCAAGCGGGTCGAGAAGCAGCGCACGTCGGTGTTCGACGGCGTGGCCAGGTCGTTGCCGGCGCTCGCCTACGGCCAGCAGCTGGCCCGCAAGGCGGCCAAGGTCGGCTTCGACTGGACCGACGTGGACGGTCCGCTGGCCAAGGTCGACGAGGAGCTGGCCGAGCTGCGCGAGGCGCTCGCCGGTGGTGATCGGGCGCGCATCGACGACGAGCTGGGCGATGTCGTGACCGCCGTCGTCAACGTCGCCCGCCACGCCGGCGTGGACGCCGAGGTCGCGGCGCGGGCCGCCGCAGGCAAGTTTCGCCGGCGCTTCGAGATCGTCGAACGCCTGGCCGCCGAACAGGGCCTGGATTTGCACGCGATGTCGCTGGACCAACTCGAGGCACTGTGGTCCGTGGCCAAGACACTGGACGCGTGACTCACGGACCCGAGTGCTGAAGGTCTCGGTTGGCACCTCCAGCACTCGGCGGAACACGCAGCAGACTGTTGGCGTGAGGCTTCAGCTCGCCGATCCGGCGGACCACCCGCTGATCGGGACGCTGCCGTTCGCCGTCGACCTGGTCGACTGGCATCTGCCCCACCTGCACGGCGTGCTCGGGCTGCACCGCCACGTCGTGAAGCTCGTCGAGCTGGGTGACGACGATGGGCACCGCACGTCCTACGTCGTCAAGGAGCTGCCTGATCACCTGGCCCAGCGGGAGTACCGGTTGCTGCGCGGCCTGGTCGAGGACCACCTGCCGACGGCCATCGTGGTCGCCGTCGTCACCGAGCGCACGGGCGGGCGAGACGGGCTGCTCGTCACCCGCCACCTCGACTACTCGCTGCCGTACCGCTCGCTGCTGTCCGGCCGCGGCCTGCACATCCCCTACCTCGGCGACCGGCTGCTCGACTCGCTGGTCGGCCTGCTCGTGCGGTTGCACCTGGCCGGGTTCTTCTGGGGCGACTGCTCGCTCTCGAACGCACTGTTCCGCCGGGACGCCGGCGCGCTGTCGGCGTACATCATCGACGTCGAGACGAGCGAGCGCTACGCCCAGCTTTCGGATGGACAGCGGCGCCTGGACCTCGACATCGCCACCGAGAACGTCGCCGGCGGCCTCCTCGACCTCCAGGCCGGCGGCCGGCTCGTCGCCGACGTCGATCCGTGGGCGGTGGCCGACAACCTCGAGACGCGCTACGACGGGTTGTGGCGGGAGCTGACGGCCACCGAGGAGTACGCCGCCGACGAGATGTGGAAGGTCAACGAGCGGGTCCGCCGCCTGCACGATCTCGGGTTCGACGTGGCCGAGATGGAGGTCGTCACCGATCTCGAGGGGCGGCGGCTGCGGTTCGTGCCGAGGGTGGTCGAGAGCGGTTACCACCAGGAACGGCTGATGGCGTTGACCGGGCTGTGGGCGGGCGAGAACCAGGCCCGCCGGTTGCTCGACGACATCCGCCAGTTCCGCGCTGACGCACAAGCCCGTACGGGGATCAACCTGCCGGAGAACGTCGCCGCCGTCCGCTGGCTTGATCAGCGCTTCGAACCGCTCATCGCCGCCATCCCACCGTCCATGCTGGGCAAGCTGCAGGCCGCCGAGCTGTACCACCAGATCCTCGAGCACCGTTGGTTCCTGTCCGAGCACGAGCACCGAGACGTGCCGATGGAAGAGGCGATCAGCTCCTACGTCGGCAACATCCTCGAACCGGCTCCCGACGAGCAGCTGCGCATCGATCCCCCCACCGGCGAGCTCTTCCTGGGCGACCTGCGCAGCTCGTGACCGTCAGCCGCTTCTGTCCTACCGAAACGGCTGCTGTGAGTCGGTTGGGCAGGACAGAACGGGTGGGCGTTACGGTCCCCATCCATGAGTGAGATCGTCGACGTGTCCGGCTGCGAGGTGCTCGATTCGCGTGGGAACCCGACGGTCGAGGTCGAGGTGGTCCTGATCAGCGGCGCGTCGGGCCGGGCCATCGTGCCGAGCGGCGCCTCGACCGGCGAGCACGAGGCGGTCGAGCTGCGCGACGGCGGCGAGCGCTTCGGCGGCAAGGGCGTGACGACCGCCGTCGCCAACGTCGACGGCGAGATCGCCGCCGAGCTGCGCGGCCGCGACGCCCTCGACCAGCGCACCGTCGACCAGGCGATGATCGACCTCGACGGCACCGACAACAAGGGGCGGCTCGGCGCCAACGCCATCCTCGGCGCCAGCCTCGCCGTGGCCAGGGCGGCCGCCGACGAGCTGGAGATCCCGCTGTACCGCTACGTCGGCGGCGCCAACGCCCACGTCCTGCCGGTGCCGATGATGAACGTGATCAACGGCGGTGTGCACGCCTTCAACACCATCGACCTCCAGGAGTTCATGGTCATGCCGGTCGGTGCCCCGAGCTACGCCGAGGCGCTGCGCTGGGGCACCGAGACGTACCACGTGCTCAACCATCTGCTGCAGGAGCGCGGTCTGTCGACGGCGGTCGGTGACGAGGGTGGCTTCGCGCCGGACCTGCCGATGAACGAGGACGCCGTGCGCCTGCTGGTCGAGGCGATCGAGGCGGCCGGCTTCCGTCCCGGTGACGATCTGGCCATCGCGCTCGACCCGGCGGCCAGCGAGCTGTTCCGAGAGGGCAGCTACCACCTCGAGGGCGAGGGCAAGGTCCTGAGCCCGAGCGAGATGGTTGCGTACTGGGTCCGCCTGGCCGACAACTACCCGATCGTGTCGATCGAGGACGGCATGGCCGAGGACGACTGGGACGGCTGGGCCGAGCTGACCACCGCCCTCGGGCGCCGGGTGCAACTCGTCGGCGACGACCTCTTCGTCACCAGCGCGGCACGGCTGCAGCAGGGCATCGATCGGGGTGTGGCCAACGCCGTCCTCGTCAAGGTCAACCAGATCGGCACGCTGACCGAGACGCTCGACACTGTTGAGCTGGCGATGAGTCGCGGCTACGGCGCGGTGATGAGCCACCGCAGCGGCGAGACCGAGGACACGACCATCGCCGACCTCGCCGTGGCCACGAACTGCGGCCAGATCAAGACCGGCGCGCCGGCCCGCAGCGACCGCGTCGCCAAGTACAACCAGCTGCTGCGCCTCGAGGCCGACCTCGGCGAGGCCGCCGCCTTCCGCGGCGCCCGCGCCCTGCGCCGCACGCCCTGACCCATCCGAGGGTTACCTGCATCGGAGGGTTGGCTGCGGGGAGGCCCCTCAGCAAACCCTCGCATGCAGCAAACCCTCCGATGGGATGGGGCATGACTCGGATCGGGGCGGGGGAGCTGCGACACTCGGGTGGTGAGCTCGGGGCGGATGTCGACGGTCGCCAAGCCCGCGGGACGGCGGGCGTCGGACGCCAACCGATCGCGTCTCGCCGACTACACGCGCCCGATCGCCCGCGACCAGCGGATCGCCCGGACCCGCCGGCCGGCCGTGGCCGCCGGTCTGATCGGCCTGCTCGTCGTGGTGACGATCGGCGCCGCCCTGATTGGCCTCCCGCTGCGCACGTGGCTGGCCCAGGACGGCGAGCTGGCGCACCTCGAGTCCGAGCTCGGCGAGCTGCAGGCGGTCAACGCCGACCTTTCCGACGAGGTGGCGCGCCTGCAGACGCAGGAAGGCATCGCCGAGGCGGCGCGCGACAACCTCGGCCTCACCCGCCAGGGC
>JBPCJL010000126.1:0-6654 GCA_051005355.1 Ilumatobacteraceae bacterium | reverse complement strand
CCAAAGGCGTCAAGATCACCGACCGCGAACTCACCGCAGTACCGCTCCAACCCCACGACTGGCACGGCGAGTGGAACTACACCATCGTGCAATCAAACGCGGCGTGAGCCCTTAGCTCGGCGACCGGGGCCCTTGGGCGTAGCCCTTCCCCGCTGAGATCGAGATTCTTGAATGCTGTCGAGCTCGTGGTCCACGGCACGACGTATCCAGTTCGAAACGGACCGGTCGTCGGCGTCGGCGAGGCGTCGAACCCGTTCGATCGTCTCGGCCGGAAACCGGACCGGCACCAGCTCGGTGAGCCTCGCCTTGCGACGGCGAGGCGGGCCCTGCGGCGTCTGGTTCGCTGGATCGGCGTAGAAGTCGTGTTCTTGCTGGCGAGTCACCTTGGCGGCGGTCATCGGTCCTCCCGGTATCGGTCGGCGAGATGCTTCGCGACGACGTGACAGCCGATCGGACGGCACCGGGTTCGGTGGCCCGAGTCCGGCGGGGCCAGCGGGACGACCAGGACCAAGCCTGCAACTTCTGCGACCATCAGCCAATGCGCCGGCGGCTTGGCCGGGAAGAACAGCGGCTCCGAGATCCACACCTCGTAGACCTCAGGCACGCCCAGCGGCGCGCGCTTGAAACAAGCGGACCGCCACCACCGTCGGCTGCGCTTTGCATGGCGGCCCCAACCGTCGTAGCCGTCGCCGTTGTTCGGTGCTCTACCTCCACACAGACCCGACCTCGATCTCATAGCGGCGCTTCGAAACAGTCGCAGCACCCGCCACGAGATGCCAGCGATCTCGCCGTCACCGCGCTGGTTCAGGACCCAGTGGAGCCCGAGACGGCGCGACAACTCTCGGACCCGAGACGTGGTGGTCGGGGGCGCTGGCGCGCGTCGCGACCGTTCGGCGCCACATGCGGCGCAGGTGTGCCCGCCAGTGTTGATTCCTTCGCAGACGGCGCAGCGCCACATGTCGCTCATGGGGTGCGGTCGCGCTCGAATCGGTCCAGCAGCTTGCCGAGCAGCTGCCGAGCTGCGCCGGTCGCCGACGACGTCCCTGCGCCACCGGCGTCGGTGCGGGCGGTGCGTAGTCCCTTGCCCTTGAGGGTGCTCGACGGGCGGGCCGGTGCGACCGCTCCGACGGAACGGTCGCAGGCGGAGCCCGGCCGGATCGCCATCAGCCGGGCGTGGATCTCGGCGACCGCCGGTCGTGCCGCAGGATCGGCGAGGAGCATGCGGTTGACCAGTTCGACGATGGTGGGTGGATCGTCGGCGGCGGTGATGCGGAGTATTTGGCCGTTGCGGACCGCCACCGCCGGCTCGTGGTAGCGGGCGACATCGAACGGTGGCGGCCGGCCCGTCAGGTACTCGGCGTAGATCAGGCCGAGGGCGAACACGTCCGAGGCGGTGCCCAGCTGTTCGGGCGTGACGCCTGCTTCCTGGATGTAGCCGAGGAGCTCGGGCGAGTAGTAGTTGATGGTGCCGACGATCTCCTCCGCGGGGGCGGGCGTCCGGCCAGATACGAGCTGTCGAAGTCGATCAGCTTGGTCGTGAAGCCGAAGTCGGTGCGCTTGATCAGCACATTGCTCGGCTTCAGGTCGCTGTGCACGATGTTCAGGTCGTGCAGGATCTTCAGGCTGTGGGCGACCGTCTTCAGCAGCACCAGCTGGGTCTGAAGATCGAGCGCAGCCACGTCAGCGGCCTCGAGGCCGGCGGCGGCGACCTTCTCAGTGACCTTGTAGTACTTGGCGCCCACCGAAAAAGTCGAGGGTGACGATGAGGTTGCCGCCGTAGGCAGACAGCGGGGCCAGCGCCTCCTGGATCCTTCGGTGATGGGCTTCGAACGTTGCGCATCGCGCCCGCTTCTTGGCCTTGGTGCGTTCGCTGCCCGGTGCTCGCCCGTCCGGGTACGTCGGGCTCAGAAACTCCTTGATGAAGTAATCTCGTCCGTCGCGACGGGCGAACGTCCACTTGCTCAGGCCGGCGCCGACGACCTTGAAGTCCTCCAGGATCGTGTAGCCGTTGATTTCCTCGCCGGCCCTCACCCGGTCTCCTCGTCGTCACCGGCGCGATCGTCATCGGCGTGGTCGTCGTCGGGCTCGACGAGGTAGCGCTCGTAGTCTGGCTTGTAGGCGGACCAGAGCGCCTGTCGTTGCTCGTCGCGCCGGCTGCGGATGGTGAGCAGTTCCTGCTCCTTGACGATGACCTGCTGGTCGAGGTCGTCGAGCGGGGCGGTGAAGCGCTCTTCGAGATCGACGACGCGCTCTGCGAAGAGCGATCGGAGCTCGTCGAAGTCGGCGCCCACACCGAGCGTGGCCATGGCGGCGTCGTCACCGGTGATAACGACCACTCGTCGCTGGATCGCCGCCGACCACGCGTCCACGTCGTCTGCGTCGCGCAGCTCGCTCAGGACCAGTTGCTCGAAGTGCATCGGCGACTTGACGTAGCCCAAGCAACCGTCGGTGGCCGCGACGAGGAGGAAGGGCGCTTCGAGCTCGACGTGGCGATAGTGCACGGTGAACTCGGTGTCGGCCGACATCGCGTTGCCGACCACGGAATCCAGGCGCAGATTCACCATGGCGTCGCCGGCGTCGCGCAGGTCATCGGTGGTGAGCTGACGGGCGCCGCCGGCAGGGTCGAACACGTATGCCCGCGAGTCTCCCGCCCACAGGACGTGCGCCGACCACTCGAGGCCGGTCGGCTCGTGGCGTTGCAGCGCAACCATCGCCATGGTGGTCGGTAGCGCCCGCAACAGCTTCGACCGCAGTTTCGTGGCGGGCGCGTTGAGCTCCTGCAGCCGGGCGACGAGGGCGTCCTTGACGGCGTCGTGGAGCTCGCCGGCGGTAGCCGGGCCGTCCAGGTGCCACTCGGGCTCCAGGAAGTCGAGCATCTTCTGCTCGACCACGTCGCGAGCGAGGCGCGAGGCGAGATACGCGCCGCTGCGGGGCCCATCGGGCGTCTCGTAGGCGGTCCCGCCCGCACCGCCCATGCCGTCGAACACCGCGGCCAGACCGAGGTCGCGCCCGGTGCGCAGGATGGGATCGGAGTCCTCGCCCTGATCCCGGATCTTGCCGAGGTTGAACCCGAACGAGATGGTCGGGCCGGCCGCGGCGTGGGAGGGAGCCGACGACGAGTCGTCCTCGCCGTCGCTCCCGGTCACACCGAGTTCCCGATCGAGTCCACGATCGTGCCGTAGTCGACGTCCGACAGGCCGCCACCGGCCTGGGACGGATGGTGCACCACGTTCTCCCACACTCCGGAGATGTCGCTCCAACCCGGCCCGTCGGGGGCAAACAGGATGAGGCGCTTGGAGCTCGACCCGAGAGGACCCTGCTCGTTCTCCCAGACGTCGGTGAGGGCGCTGAAATCGGCCGGGACACGCTCTTCGAAGCCGGCCGGCCGCGACGCCGCATCCAGCGGCTGCGCCGGCTGATCGGTCCACACCACGATCACCTGACGGCGCCGGTCACCGCTCGTCGTCCACGGTGAGTGGATGGCCAGGGCGACCGCCTCGAGCCCTGATTCGGGTGCGTCGCCGCCGCCCTCGGCCACCAGACCGTGGACGAAGCCGGCGAACGCGTCCTGCTCCGACGGCAGGGTGAAGAACGGCGACTCCTGCAGCGCCGCCTCGCCGTCGGCCTTGAAGTCACGGAAGGCGACGACGCGCACGCGCAGCGTGTCGACGTTCTTGCCCTTCGCGGTCAGGTTCGTCTGCACGTCGTCGTAGAAGCGCAGCGCGTTGGCCTTCACCTGATCGATGATGGGAGTCATGCTGCCGGTGACGTCGATGCAGAAGACGATGTCGACGGCGTAGCTCAGTCCGCGGCTGGGCTCTGCGGGCGGCGGCGGCTCGGGCGGCGTCGAGAGGCTGGACTGATCGGGTGTGACCGGGACCGCATCCGACGGCGGCGCCGTTGCGCTCGCAGCGGGGTCGGCCGCCGCGGGAGGGGCTGCGGCGGCTGGAGCTGCAGGCTCTCCGGGCTCGGTCGGGCTGGTCCCCGCGGTCGGGGCAGCGGTGGGGTCGTCGGACATGTTCCTCCAGGTGCAACAGGACGGCAGGGACCTTGCCCCGCCGCAGCAAGAAGCGGCCTCTGCCCGCCGCCACACGGTCCGAAGCGTCAGGGTGCCAGCGACCGGCCACCACGCCGAAGGGCACCCCGACCAGGCCGAGCCGCCGCACCCTTGCGGGAGCGATCCCACACCGCCTCGACGGTAGCTGCGGTCCCGGCGCCCATGATCGAGCCGACGATCACGTCACCGGGGTAGTGCACACCGGTGTGGACGCGCGAGTAGGCCACCGCTGCCGCCACGAGCCGGATCGGGATTCCGAGGAACGGGAGGTGGCGGCCGATGGTGTAGGCGAAGGCGAACGACGTCGCCGAGTGGCCCGACGGGAACGAGGTGGTCGACGGGTGCGGGACGCGCCGCGCTGGCGCACTGTCGTTGCCGGCGCGATCGGGCCGGCGCCGCCTGACCAACGACTTGGCGCCCACGTTGACCATGACGGCCGTTGCGGCCAGGGACGCCACCCCCTCGAGCGCCACCTGGCGACCCCGCTTCCCGCGCGTCAAGGCCAGTCCGCCCGCCATGGCCAGCCACAGCACCCCACCGTCCGTGGAGCGCGACAGCCGCCGGAAGGGCACGTCCAGGTGGGTGGTCGGGGTGACCGCCACGGCCTGATACACGGCCCGGTCGAGGGCGCCGAGCTCGAGCAACATCTGGACCCAGATCGAGTCGTTGCTCCGGCGGTCGGCGAGCGGCTTGGCCAGCGCCTCGGCCACCGTCCCATCGACCCGAGGGGTGCTTGCGACCGGATCGGGTGGAGGGACCGGCGTGGTCATGAGGCCCCTCGCCGAGCCGCCGACCACGCTGCTCCCACGAGCCGGCGATGGTAGCCAGGTCCCGCCGCGTCTCGCCGTTCAGGGGTGCGGGTCGGAGCGCCGAAAGTCGGCGACGAGGGCGGCATGGTCCGACGGTCGTTCGCCGCTCCGGCCGACGTGGTCGATCCAGGTGGTGTCGAGCCGTTCCGCCAGGGTGCGGTCGGTGGCGATCATGTCGAGCCGCATGCCGAGGTTGCTGCGGTAACCGCGACCGAGATCCCACCACGTGAACCGGCGGGCGCGCCCACCCCATCGGGCGACATCCACGTCGATCAGGCCGGCGTCGAACAGGCCACCGAGCGCAGCACGCGCCGGCGGCGTGACGTAGACCGAGTCGACGAACGCGTCGGGGTGGAAGACGTCGCTGTCGTTGGCGGCCACGTTGAGGTCACCGGCCACGACGAGGCCGGTGCCACTGGACATCCACTCGCGAATCCGGGCGGTGAGGGCGGCGAAGAACACCAGCTTGTACTGGAAGTGCCAGTGGTCGATCGCTCGGCCGTGCGGCGCGTAGACCGACACGACGCGTATCGGCGCTGGGGCCGCGATGAGGCACGAGACGATGCGCGGTTCACCGTCGAGGACTTCGTCGCCGAGTCCGCCAGAGCACACGATCTCGTCCAGCGGCAAGGTGGACGCAATGGCGACGCCGTTGTAACCACCAGACCCGATGTGGGCCACGTGGTAGCCGTGACGGTCGAACACGGCCGTCGCTTCGGTGCTGACCCGTGCCGCCTTGGTCTCCTGCAGGCACAGCACGTCGGGTCGAGCGCGTTCGAGGAACCGATCGACGCCGGGTAGTCGCGCCCGCAACGAGTTCAGGTTCCAGGTCGCCACCCGGAGCCGATCCGGTGCCGGGCCCAGCGGCGACATCGACGCACGAGCATCGATCTCCGCTTGTCGCCGCGCCCAGCGGGCGGCTTCTGCACCAACCGGCGGTGCGGCCTCATCGACACCGATCACCGTCACAGTAAGGCCGGCGACCGCGCGACGTCACCACGTGGTGCCGACGCCGTGGCGCCTCCCGGGGGTGACCGGCGGTCGGTCGACACACCTCCTGTCAGTGATCGGAGGGCGGCGGCCAGCCTCGGCGCCGTCGTGCAGTCCAGCTCGCTGCGCAGGTGGACCATCGACCGCTCACCGATGTGGACGTGGCCACGGCCATCACGTCCCAGCGCGGCGTGGGCCCGGTGTCGTCTCGACGCTTCGTCCATGTTCTCCTCCCGGCCGCAGCGGGCTGCGTCCCCGGGGGCGGGAGCGACGGCCGACCCGAGGGACGACTTCACGGACCGTACTAGTCGGCTGGCACCACGCATTCGTCGAGCTTCGTTGGCGCGCGCCCGACCACGGGGCACAATGGGTTCTGAACTCGGGTACGCGTTGGATCTGGTCCTCGTTGAGCGCCTTCCCTTCACTTCGGAGGCAGCGATGGGCATCGCGAGTCGGTACCTCGACCGTTCGTCTCGTCGTGCGCGGTGAGCGCACGTCTGGGTGATCGACTGGGGCGGATCCTCGGTCTCCTGGCGCCTAGCCCCGACGCCATTGGCACCGATCGTCTGTGTGCCGTCTGCGCCGAGGCCACGTCCTTGAGCGGTGCCGGGATCATGCTGATGTCTGGAGATCTCTCGCAGGGTTCGGTGTGCACCACCGACGATGTGAGCGAGCTCATCGAGGACCTGCAATACACCCTCGGAGAAGGTCCCTGCATCGACGCTTACCACCACCGGCGGCCGGTCGCTGAACCGGCGCTCGCCGATCCGGCCGAGCCGCGATGGCCGGCCTTCACAC
>JBPCJL010000125.1:0-16486 GCA_051005355.1 Ilumatobacteraceae bacterium | reverse complement strand
CCAAAACGCTGACCAAGCGGCGCAGGTGCGTCACCGGTGATCGTCGTCGTGAGCAGACGCAGCGAGCGGGGTGATGGAGAACGCCGTCAGGTCGTTGTTGAAGGCGCCGTGGACCGGGCGAATCGGGACGCACACGAGGCGCAGGACGCTCTGGGCCCACGCCACGATGCGGTGGTGCAGCGGGTGGAGGCCGTCGCCGAGCCCGATCGTCATCACGTACTCGCCCTGCTCGACCTCCGGCCACACGATGGTGAACGAGACCAGCTGGCGGCCCTGCGCCAAGACCTCGACATCGATCGAGGAGCCAAGCGTGTTCTGCCCGAACAGCGCGTTGCCGACTCGATCCCGCACGAGGTACCCGAGCACCGGCTGCTCCACCGCCGCCCCGACGTCCACCACGAAGTCGAAGCGCAGCACATCGCCGGGCTGGACCACCGGTGCGGCGGCGTCCAGCTGCTCGCCGATGGTCCCGTTCACGCGCCAGGCACCGGCGCGCACCACGGCGAAGGACGACGCGTCGGACGACCGGGCGAGGTCGACGTCGATCAGCCCTTCGGGCTCGTCGACCGACGCCGCCGCCACACCGCCGGACGCCGGTCCCGGCCGCCGGCGAGGCGGCGCCGATGGTCCGGCGGCCGACGAACCGGTGCGCGCCGACTGCTCCCCGAGGTTCAGGGCCGTGTAGGCCTCCACCGCTTTGAGCGGCGAGCCGTCGAAGACCACGTAACCCCGATCCATCACCAGGCACCTCGACGACAGGCGAACCGCGGAGGCCAGGTCGTGGGTGACGATGAGCTTGGCCGCTCCGGCGAGGTGGTGCTGGATGAACTCGAAGCACTTCTGCTGGAAGCAGATGTCGCCGACGGCGAGCGCTTCGTCCACGATCAGCAGGTCGGGGAACACGTGCACGGCGGCGGCGAAGGCGACCCGGACGTACATGCCGCTCGAGTACGTGCGCACGGGCTCGTCGAAGAAGGCGCCGACCTCGGCGAAGTGCTCGACCTGCTGCTCGACGGCATTGATCTCCGCCTCACCCAGGCCCTGGATGGCAGCGCTGATGCGGAAGTTCTGACGCCCGGTGAAGTCGGGGTTGAAGCCGGCGCCGAGCTCCAGCAGCGCGGACACCCGCCCGTTGCGCACGACCTCACCGCTGGTCGGTCGGAGCGTGCCGGTGATCATCTCCAGCAGGGTCGACTTGCCGCTGCCGTTGCGGCCGATGATGGAGATGGCGTCGCCCCGCGCCAGATCCAGCGAGACGTGTTGCACCGCCGGCACCTCGAAGCAGTGGATCGGACCCTTGTGGCGACGGTCGGCGAATGCCTGGAGGACCCGCTGGTGCGGCCGCGAGTAGACCCGATACACCTTGGTGAGGTCGCGGACAGACAGGATCACGTCCTCCGGGTCGATCGCCGCCGGCGCCGGATCGTTCTGTGCGGTCGCCGGGGACAGCAGGTCCGGCTCAGACGACATCGGCGAAACCTCGCGACGCTCGGCCGTACACCGCCCAGCCGAAGGCACACACGATCACCGCGATGATGGTGTAGGTGATCATCGGCCCGGGTTCCGGCCACTCGTTGAGGAACATCACCCGCTTCGAGGCGTCGAGCGGGATGACGAGCGGGGTCAGATAGCGAACAGCCGTGTCGATGGGTCCGGGGAGCCGGCCGGACGGGAAGAAGATGGGGCTGACGAAAAGGATGGCCGTGTTGATCAACGGCACCACCTGCTGCAGGTCGCGGAAGTAGGCCGACACCGAAGCCAGGATGAAGGCGATGCCCGTCGACATGACGAGCAAGGGCAGCACGACGAACGGGAGCACCAGCAGCGAGGCCGGCGGTGCGGACCGTTCCAGGATCACGAACATCAAGAGGAACGGGATCAGGTTGAGGGCGAACGTGAACGTCGACGCCAACGAGCTGGCGAGGGGGATCACGCGGGCGCTCACGGTCGTCCGCTTGATCAGCATCGCGTTGGACTGGACGAGGAACGTCGATCCGTTGACGATCTCGGCGTACAGGGTGAAGAAGATGAGCCCCGAGAAGATGAGCAGCGCGTAATGGCGGTCCTCACCAGGCCCGGTCCAGCGCGAATCGAAGACCTCGGAGAAGACGAACCAGTAGATGCCGAGCAGCAGCAGCGGGTTGAGCAGTGCCCACAGCCCGCCGAACAGCGACTCGCGGTACTTCTGCGCCACCTGCCGCTGGGCCAGCCGCACCGCGAGGCGGAGCTGGTTGACCGACCGCTCGTCGCTGACGCGATGGCGCAGCGTGACCAAACGGTTCACAGCAGCTCCGCCTGGGCGCCGCGGATGGCCAGCAACGTGTGCGTCCAGTCCCGCGCCGGTTGGCGGGCGAGGGCGGCCACGATGCGGGCGAACTCGCTTGACGACGCCGACCAGTCCGGCCAGCTCGCCGCCGTCTGCAGCGCCGATGCCTTGAGCGAGTGCAGCAGCTGGGGCTCGGCTTTGAGGGACCGCACGGCCTGGACGACGGCGTCCTCATCGCCGGTGGGGACGACCAGCGAGTTGCGCCCGGAGACCATGTACTCGTCGGACCCCGACACGTCGTAGGTCACGGCCGTCCCGCCGCAGTGGAACATCTCGAGGGGCGGACCGAACATCCCCTCGACGCGGCTGAGCTTCACGAGCACGTCGCACGAGCGGTAGATGGTCGGCGTCGCCTCGATCGGGACCTGTTCGAAGATCCGGTCGGCGATCGCCGGGTCGCCGCTCCCCTGCCCCGTCATGTGCCAGATCTCGTCAGCACCACCGGCGCGAGCCAGGCGGGCCGCCGCGCGCACGTTCTTCATCGGCACGTCGAGCGGACCTTCGACGAGGACCCGCAACAGCTCGGGTTGGCGCGGTGCGACGGCGGGACCGGCCGGGTGGTACACGTCCTTGCGGATCCCGTTGCGCACGAGGAAGGCCGGTGTGCGATGACGCGTTGCCAGGTACACCTGCAACCACGTCGCGATCGTGACGATCGGCAACCCGAGCGTGTAGGTCAGCTCGGCCAACGGCTGCGCCCAGGACTCCTCCGGCACCTCCCCGTAGAAGCGGGCCTCGACCGACTGGACGAGGTACAGGTAGTGGGAGGCCCGGATCCTCGGCAGCTCGTAGACGGTCGGCCACCACGTCGCCATCGCCACGTCGTAGTGACGCTCGCTGGCCTCGTCCAGTGTGAGGACCTCCAGCCGCTCCAGCGCCGGATGCCAGCGACCGGCGCCGCGGTCGGGGAACCGGACGGCCAGCTCGACGTCCCACCCATGGCGGATCAGCCACTCGGCGTGCTGCAGGATCACGTACGTCCCACCGCTGATCGCCGACGACCCCACCAGGAACAGCATGCGGATCCGTTCCCCCGACGCCGCCGGGGCGCTGAACCGCGCGAAGTAGTCGTGCAGGTACGGGTCGACCGACGTCATGGCTCGTCGCCACGCACGAGGCCGCCGAGCAGCGCCAGCGCCCGGACAGGCAGCCATCGTGCGTACCCCGCCGGCCACCGGCTGGCGATCGCTTCGGGTCGCTGCGCGGCGGGCGCCGGTTCCCCCAGCAACTCCAGCGGTGGCGGCTGCTTGGCGTAGGGCGTGACGTTGAGCACGCCGAACGTGTCGTCATGGGCCGACTCGAACCAGATGTCGGCCAGTCCGTCGGGCGGATCGACGTACAGCGTCTGGACGAACTGTAGCAGGCCGCCACGCAAGAGGTCCGCCGACGCGCCCCAGCGCACCAGCAGGTCGGCGACCTGCGGAGCGACCGCCAGCAGCCCCGATTGAAACGCCTCGACGAGCCGGTCCGCCCGATCGTGTTCGACCTGCAGCTCCGCCACGACACCGTCGCCGTGCCTCCGGTAACCGACCGGGCTCGGCACCAGTGCGGTGAACGGCGCCTCGATGACGGCCGGTGGATCGGCGTGACCGAACGGCTCGGCTCGATTGCCGTCGAAGACGACCGCCGACTTGCGGGCGTTCGGCGGCTGCGGGTTGAGGAACGGGAAGAGGCCGAGGTAGACGCCGTGGATCAAGCAGTTCGGCCGGACGAGGCAGAGGTTGTCCTGGATCGTGCCGCGCCACCCGACGTCGACGACGACGGCCCGTTCGGGCCCGAACTGTCGACCGTCGAGGTACTCGTCGAGCAGCAGACGCTGCTCACGAGCCCGCCCGAGCACGGCGTCCTGCACGCGTGGCCGTTCGAGGAACGAGCGCACGTGATCGGAGCGGGCGACGTCGGAGACCGGCGTGTCGAGGTCGAGCCCGCTCCCGGCCAGTTCGCCGGCGAGGTCGAGGGGATCGACGCCAAGGCTGGTCAGCATGGCCCGCATCGACTGGTCCGCGTACTGGCGCCACAGCCGGGAGAGCGAACGAGGTGCGAGGTTGGTCAGCGACGGCGCGAACGTCGAGCGCCGGCTGACCTCGAGGTGCACCGGGCGGGGCGCACGACCTCCGATCAGCAGGTCGGCGACCTCACGGTGGACGCGGGCCAGGAACGCACCCTCGCGGCTGAGGTAGTGGATCACGTCCACCCCGTGACGGACAGCCGTCTCGAGCGCGGCCGCCACGTGAGCGACCGCCAGCACTGACATCTGCGCGCCCGCGCTGTGGGCGTGGCGCTCCATCAACGGCATCCGCGCCGCCGAACCGGAAGCACGGTGCAACGCCGTCGCCATGTCGGCTGCGCGCGCCGGCAAGCGGTCGTACGACGTCGGGTCGAGCTGCCCTGGTCCCGGCATGCCGTTGAGGACGGTCGGGACGATCGCCGCGTCTGCGCCGTGCTCGACGGCGCGCTCACCGTCGACGACGGCATGGTCACCCACGTGCAGGTGGCGCGGTCGATCGAACCCGCTGCGTCGCCGGGCGACGTCGTAGGCGGTGCCCAGGCGCTTGGACGCGCCGATCTCGCACGATGAGAGCACGCGGTCGGCCGGGATCTCGATGTGGTGCTCGTGCAGGATCGATGCCAGTTCGTTGCGACCGAGGTAGAAGTCCGACAGGACCATCACGGCCGGCGGCTCCGGCCGGACGGCGAAGCGCTCAACCAACGATGCCACTGGTGCGTTGGCAACGGTGCAGGCCCGTTCGTCGGCGGTCTCGGCGATCACCAACTGGTCGACCATCGACTTGACGTCGTCGGCGGGGACGCCGGCAGCAGCGGCGACCGTAGCCAGCACGTCATGGGCTTCGTAGTCCTCCATCTCCGACCCGGCGGCGAGCGCCGCCTCGGTGGCGACCCGCTGCCGATACAGGTCCCAGACCGTCGGCGCCGCCGGGGCACCGACGGCCAGCCACAGCCGGCGTACCGTGGCGACCTTGGCGCAGTCGGCCGGCCGAGTGCGGCGGACCCGGGTGTCCCACAGGTCGAAGGTGACCAATTCGACGGGAAGGTCGGCGAGCATCGATACGGGCAGCTCCTGCGCCCCGTGCGCCGTCGTCAGCGTGGCGACCTCGTCGGCCAGCTCGGGCGTCGTCGTCGGCCGTTCACCGGCGATGAGGGCGGCGTGAGCGGCGCTGACCGACAGGCCAGCCCGAGCACCTGACACGAGGTAGTGCTCGACCGCCGTCGCGTCACCGAGATCGCCGGCCTGCGTCTCGTACCAACGGGCGTCGAAGACGCCGGTCAGGTCGGGGACGAACGGCTCGTCGGCGACCGTGCCGACGTCATCGACGGCAACACGTCCGGCCAACCTTCCCTTGGCGCGAGTGGCGTGTTCCACGAGTGACGCCGGGAGGAACGGCGCGAGGCGTCTGAACCACTGCTGCGGTCCCCGCCGGAAGCCGTTGCGCCCACCGCGGATGGCGCGTTCGAGGGGCCGCCGGGATGGTGTCGGCGAAGACGGCATGCGCGGCCCACAGGCTAGGTCAGCGCCGCCGTCAGCGGGCGGAGCTGGACGTCCGCCACGGCAACCGTAGATTGGAACGGTGGTTGGGACCCTCGTGCCTGGCTGGCACGGACCGAGACCGACGCCGTCGGAGGGCCGGCTCAAGCGGTGGACGCTCGGCGATCCTGAGTTTCGCAGCGACGAGTTCGACCGAGCCCGACGGTCGTCACCGTGGGCCGGACATCGCTGGTTCGCCTACGACCTGGTCGGCTGGTTGCGGCCGGCGCGCATCGTGGAGCTCGGCACGCACTTCGGCTGCTCGTTCTTCGCCCTGTGCCAGGCCGCGGTCGAGCACGACACCGGCAGCGAGCTGGTCGCCGTCGACACGTGGGCCGGTGATCCGCACGCCGGGTTCTACGGCGACAGGGTCTTCCAGCAGGTCGAGGCGCAGCTCGCCCAGCATTTCCCGCGAGCGCGCGCCCGGTTGGTGCGCAAGCTGTTCGACGACGCCCTCGCCGACGTGGCCGACGCCTCCGTCGACCTGCTGCACATCGACGGGTTCCACACCTACGAGGCGGTCGCCCACGACCTCTCGTCGTGGGAGCCGAAGCTCACGCCCGAGGCGACGGTCCTGTTCCACGACGTGAACCCATCGTCCGGCTACGGCTCGGCCGCCCTCTGGCGCCAGCTGGCCGACGAGCGAGGCGGGTTCGCGTTCTGGCACAACTTCGGCCTCGGCGTGTGGACCCTCCACCCCGGCCTGGCGGAGCTGTTGGCGTCCGACGATTTCGCCCAACTGGCCCGCTTCTACCCGGCGCGGGCGCAGGCCGACCTGACGACGATGTCGGTCGAAGACCTCACGGCGATGGTCGACGACAAGCAGCAGCTGATCGCCGATCAAGACATGCTGATCGCGGAGCGCCACCGAGCCATCGTCGCCCAGGCCGAGCTGGTCGACGCCAAGCAGCAGATCATCGAGCATCAGGACGTGCTGATCGCCGACCGCGACGAGGCGATCTCCTCCCAGGCCGCACTGGTCGACACGAAGCAGGCGCTGATCGACCATCTGGACCAGCTCGTAGCCGAGCGGGACGGCGCCATCCGAGTTCTCAGCGCACAAGTGGCTGCGGCCGAAGAACGGTCACGAGCGTCCGAGAAGGATGCGACGGTCTCGTTGCTGCGCCGTCCCCTGCTCCGGCGCCGGTGATCCAGCGGCCGCGACACGAGCCGAGACATGAGTTGCACCCAAGCTGTACCGATGGTTTCGCCGTCGCGGGAGCAGACGCTTGTTCGCCGTGAACTGCCACGACGTTGCCTTCTGCGCCATCGCTCGGCAGCGTTGCGGAATGATCGTGCGGGATGTTCACATCGCGTCCTGCGGCGAGCGTGCGTGCAGCGGCCTCGATCGCCGGTGACGGCCAACCGCAGCGTCCACGGTCGGCGACCATCGTTGATGCAAGGCTCGAAACCATAAGCGCGCACGCAGCAAGGCGGCAGCGAACCTTTGGGCTGACTGACAAGTGAAGCGCACGCGCAAGATCTACGCCCATTTGCGTCAACAGCGCCAACACCAGCAGGTCCCCCGGAAGCCCGAGTTGTCCTCCTCGTCGCCGGTCGAAGCGAGGCTGTCCCGGCCGATGCGATTTCGTCGCTCCCGCCGGCCGGTGTCACGCAACGAAGCTGGCGGATCGGAACGCACGGGCTTGACAGTCGCCATCGCCTCCGTTGCACTCTTCTTGGTCGGTGCGGCATGGTCATTGTCCTCGGCCGTCGGGTCAAGCCCCGACGATGGCTTCCACCTGACGAGCATCTGGTGCAGCCCAACAGCGCCAGGGGATGCGTGTGATCGGGTCGGCCCAGGACCGGAACCACGAACTGGACTGTTCCTCGTTCCAGAACGAATCAGCGACGATGCGCTCGACTGCTTCCGGTTCGTTCCGGACGAATCAGCGGCGTGCGCCGATGCAACCACTCGCGCGGGTGCTGCGATGGTCGGCACAAGAGGAAACGACGGTGCGTATCCATCTGGGTTCTATTCGGTACTCGGTCTGCTCGTCATGGACAGCGTCGGCTTCTCGGTGGTCGCCATGCGGCTGCTTGCGTGGTGCGTGTGCTGTGCGGTGATCGGCGCCAGCGTGTTCGCCGCCGACCGCGCGCTGCGACCAGCTCTGATCACCGCTGTGCTCGTCACCAGCGTGCCGCTGATGGTCTTCATCTCCGCCTCGACCAACCCGAGCTCGTGGGCCGTCGCCGGAAGCACTGCGTTCTTCTTCGCAGCGCTCGCGGGACTCCGTGCTCCATCCCGTGGCACAACCTTCATGGCCGCTGGCATTGCCGGGACGGCGGCGCTCATCGCCTTGATCTCTCGCCCGGACGGAGGCCTTTGGCTCTCGATCGGGGCGGTAGCGGCCCTGTCGATCCACTATCGACGCGCTCGTGAGTTCGACGGGCGGGGACTCGCCCTCGTCACCGCCGCCTTCGCCGCCGGCGCGTTCCTCGTCCTCTTCACGTCGTCCAGTTCGATCGCTCAACGCGGCCTCAACATCGAGGGGCTCCCGAGCCGTCCGTTCTTCGAGGTGCTCTTCTACAACCTTTCGGAGGTACCGACGCTCTGGATCGGGTCGCTCGGCACCTGGGCACTCGGGTGGCTCGATACGCCAATGCCGGCCCTCGTACCAACTGCGATGATCGGCGTCTACGCCGGCGCAGTGACAATCGGCATTGCCCAGCCGGATCGACGCAATGTGCGCTCGTTGCTCTTCCTCGTGACGGCGGCGGTCGCAGTGCCGCTGTACCTTCACGCCTCGGATGGCAGTGTCGTCCCGCAAGGAATCCAGGCGCGCTACATCCTCCCAGTCCTTCCGATGGTGGTCGTCGCCGCGCTGGTTCGATCGCACGACGCTGCTCCGATCAGGTTCACCCGCCGTCAATCGATCACGGGGTGCGCGGCCGTCGCCATCGCTCATTCCCTCGCCCTGCACGCCAACATTCGCCGACACGTCTCCGGACAGGACATCGACCGCTTCAACCTCGGCGACGATGTGGAATGGTGGTGGTGGTCCGGAGCGCCGTCACCGATGCTCGTTTGGTGCATCGGCTCAGTTGCTGGCGGGGTGGTGATTGTGCTGATCGGACGTGTCATCCGGCTCCAGCGAGCGCCGCGCGGCGCAGCGGCGATAGACCCCACCAAGCCTGGACTGCCGATTCGGCCTGCGGTGCGACTTGGCGCGAACGCCGAGCGGCCCACGGAGCGGGCATATCGTGGGCCGCCGCGAGGTCCGGGAGGCGCCTCGTTCACGACCATCGCAAGACGTTCTTCGGCGAGGAGAGCCGGCACTGACCGCCGGCTCTGACGGCGTGACCTCAGGCGACTCGCTTGGAGTCGTCTGCGTCGGGCTGCTCCTCCGCCGCCGAGAGCGGGACGGCGCGATCCGCGCCGGAACGTCGATTCGTTTGTTCCCGCAAGAGCGCAACTTCCTCAGCGAGCAATCGCGTTCGCTCCTCCAGTCGACTGAGTTCCGTGCTGAAGTGCAAACACACGAAGACGAAGAAGGCGAACCCGATCACGAGCAACAACGCCGGGGCGTAGGACACGCCGGCAGCCGTCGCCATCCGGTCCAGCGCGTCGGGAATGACGGCCAGCAAGACGAGCGCCACGGCCACGCTCAACCACAGCAGCGCATACTTCGCGCGCAAGCGGCGGTGTCGGACCTGACGTAGGACGACGAAAAGCATGGCCGCCGCGACGACGACGGCGATCACGTAGGTACGAGCGCTCACGATGTCGACGCCAAGATCACGGGGGGGCGACGGCGGCGCGCTGAGACCAATAGCACGAGGTGCAGCCGAACGAAGTGGTAAACGAGACGCAGCCGACGAGTGGACGGACGACCGCCAGTCCGACTGCGCATTCGAGCCGGGACCTCCGCAACCGTGAAGCCATTGGAGCAGGCAAGGAACAGCGCCTCCGGCGACTCCATGTACTCGGCGGGATAGCGCCACGCGAAGTACTCGAGCATCAGTCCGTTGAAGGCGCGGAAGCCAGAGCTCGTGTCCGTGAAGCGCTGCCGGATGAGCAGGCGCAAGGTGAAACGCAGAGACGTCATGGCCCCCAGCCGCACGCGCCCCACGGTGTAGCCGACTTCGCCTGTGTGGAACCTACTCCCGACCACCATGTCCGCCCCGTGGTCCAACGGCGCAAGAAGGCTTGCGACCTCGCTCGGCTCATGCTGCCCGTCGGCGTCGAACTGGAACGCCCGCTGATAGCCCTCCTGAACCGCCCACCGGAAACCCGTACGCAACGCTCCACCGACGCCGAGGTTGAAGGGGAGCCGCAACACGGTGGCGCCGTGACGACGGGCCAGCTCTGCGGTCCGATCTGTCGATCCGTCGTCGACCACCAAGATGTCCGCCTGCGGGACCACCACCGCCAACTCGTCGAGTGTCCGGGCGATGGAGGCAGCCTCGTTGAACGCTGGCACGATGGCCAGAACGGCGCCGAGCGGCATCGGTGAACCCTAGACCGGTTCGAGCGGCCCGTGTACCGACCTCCGGCGAGGACGTGTCGTCTGCCGCTGAGACCGGCGGCCACGGGTGAGCCGGGAAGACCGGCTAAGGAACGCCTGCCGCGTCGCGACCGTCATTCCGCTCGGCCCGGGAGACAGCGCTGCCCTTGACGATGAGCTGTTCGAGCAGTCGACGCTTCCGTCGTGCGTCGGGGAAACGGCGCGCTATGAGATCCCGGCTCATGCGGTAGAAGAGATTGGCTTTGACGACCCGCTTGCGGCGGGCAACCAATGCGGCGCTTGCCCAGCCCCTTTGTTCTGACATCTCAGCCACTTCATCGTGCAGCTGCGCCTCCTCGATGAACCGGACCAGACTCGCAGTGTGGAGCTCGGTGGCGCTCCGGTTGTGGCGGCGGTAGGAGTACATGACGTTTGGTAGGACGAGAAGTTGAAGACCCTCGAACAGCATCCGCACAAAAAGATCGAGATCCGGCACCATCTGCAGGTCACGAAAAGCTACTGACGGGAGCCGAGAACGCCGGAAGCACGAGGTTGGGCACATGATGAAGTTCCCGCGCATTAGCGCTCGCACGCCTTCCTCGCCCTCCAGCAGGACCGTGGTGCGACGACTCAAAGCTGCGCGTTTGGCCGCATCTACGACCGAGAATTGAGGACTTCCGGTCTCATCGATGATCTCGGCTCCGCAGTGAACGCTGGCGACGGTCGGATACGCTGCACTTGTCTCGCGCATGACCCTGATGTAGTCCGGCTTCAGTCGGTCATCGTAATGCAGGAGCGTGAGAAGGTCTGTGTCTGCGAGCTCAAGGCAGCGATTCCAGTTTCTCGACATCCCTAGTCTGTGACGGTTTCGAACATACCGAATTCGGTCGTCACCGACGCCTTCGACCAACTGACGCGTGCCATGCTCCGGACCGTCATCATCCAAAACGATCATCTCCCAGTGTGGCGTTGATTGGTCAAGGACGCTCGAGATGGCTTCGCGCAGGTACGCCTGGCCGGAATAGAACGGTATTGCGACCGTGAGCGGAGGCCCGTCTGACCGTGACGACGAACCGGGGAAAGGCGGCGATGCGTGATGAGTCACCAGGAGATCAGTTCAGATCTCGGCATCGTCGCATTGCGGCCTCCATGTACCCATTTTCACTCGGAGCAGGCAAAGCTACATCCGAAGGACCCGGGATGGTGCAGGCAGCCTCCGAGGTGAGACGGATCGGGTCACGGGCAGCAGCGTGAAGATCGGGTTTGGAGCAGGGCACGTCGCATACGGAGTGACCTACACGCTCTTCGGACCGAGGCCCGGTCTCGTCGCGTGCATGATCCTCGACGATGACGTCTTCCCGTTGAAGTGCTCGCCGCCGTCCGCCACTTCTGACGCAGCCGGGTGAGCCGGCGCGACCTCCAACGGATGCACTGCTGAACGCCTCGCGTGCGAGCTGACGTCAGGAAACGGCGCCCCGGTCCGGGAACCTTGCTCATCTGGTCCAGATGGCCGAGACTGCAGCCGTGGCTCGAGCGGCGCCCTGGTTCAGCAAGCCGTGGGTGCGAACCGGAGACGGATCGCGGCCCGTGGTCGGCGCCGTGCTGTACGTGCTCGTTGGGATCGGCGTGGTGCTCACCGCTGCCCTGGGAGACCCACCGATCGCGCTCATCGTCCTGCAGGTGGTAGGGGGTCTCGCGCTCGTCGCGCTCGGCGTGTCCCTCGCGGCGACACTCCGATGGCGTCGAGTGACGCGTTCGCCTGCCGAGGCGCAGCAGGCGATCGAGTCATCGACGACTCACGGGTGATCACCGAGCCACGAACTCTCTTCGTGCCGGCCCCCTCACGGTCCGAGATCTGGCGTGACGTCCCACCAGAAGTCGGTCGTTGAGAAGTGATGAGCACGGCACCGATCGGGCTCAGTCTGCGGGCACCTCGATTTCGGGGCCGCAGACGACGAGATAGGTGTCTCGCCACACCTCTTGCCGGCCGATGCAGGGTGCACCTCCAACATCGACATGGTGACGATTGGCCACCCTGGCGGGATGAGCCTTTGCGAAGTGCACATCGGGATCACGAACGCAATCCTCACATCGATATCCACGTGACTCGAGGATGTTGACCACGCCGTTCAGCAGGATCCGGTCATCGTCGCTGGCCGTCAGCTGCGAAAACGATGCGCCCACCGTGTAGCCGTTGCTCCGCAGTCCCAGTTGGCGCCCGGCGACGGCCGAGTCGAACTGGATCAGTGGGCCCGCCTGGTCCGCGTGCCATCGGTCGGCGTGAGGGCCCGCCTCACCCTCGCGCCAAAGGGCGTACTCCTGGACGGACGACATGAGGTTCACGCTCAACAGTACAACCAAGGTCGACCCGATGATCCGCGCGGCCACCGAACGCGCCCGTGCCCGGCTGATGGCCATCACCATCAGGACCACGGTCGCAACGAGTGCGACCGGTGCCAGCGTCCAGACGAACATCGCCGAGAAGTAGAGCTGCTCCGTCCAGATCATCACTCGCAACAGCACGAGGCCGACCAAGTACGCGACGATCACGGCGACGAGGCAGCTCGTCACTCCTCGTGAGGTCCTCCACCCGATCAGGCAACTCATGATGAGCGAGACCCCGATCACAACCATCAGAACGATCAACGGGCCGGCACCGCCAAATACATCACCAGCAACGCTGAACGGACCAAGCTCGTACGTCGCACGTCCGAAGTGGTGTTCGGAGTTGAGGTGAAACGGAATGAGTCCGAGCATCGCAGATGGAAAGGTCGCGGACCCGATGAACGGAATGACAATGTTGGAGGTCAGAGCGTTCAGCGCCGGAATGTATCGCTCGGCATCGCTTGCGTTCCGCAACCACAGCAGGTTCGGCACCGCGAGGCAGAGGGAAGCGGCCAAGCCGAGCGCTGGCCGCCGAAAACGCGACCTTGCCGCCCCGCGCGCCTGCACCACAGCTCCGACGACAAGGCCGACAATGAGGATGAAGTACGGCGGGACGATCACGAGCGAGATCCAACAAACCAAGCCCAGCTCGGCCCAGTTGTGCCCGTCGGTGGCCTTTCGTGAGAGCGTATCGACCGCAGCCAAGACACCGAGGATCATCCACGTGACGAAGAACTCGCGCGACATGTAACCCTGGAACCACAGGGAGGTGAGCGCAGAGGAACCGAGCGCGGCAAGCGCAACGGCGGCCTGACCAAGCGAAGTGGCGCGTAGCCGACTCGCAACGCGAAACGCCATCCACAACGTCAACAGGGTGAAGAGGATGCGAAGGATGACGATGGCGTCAGATGCTCGATCAAGGGCAGGACCCCACACGAGCGCTCGCGTGCTGTAGTCGAGGAGTCGAAAGCCGTTGCCGAAGTCCGTCCCTGCACCAAGCGCCGACTGGTCCCAGAAAAGGGTCGTCAAGTTGAACGTATCGAAGACGTCGGTCTGCAGGAAGCCAAGCGACCAGCGGTCCGTCAGCGCAAAGCCGCCGACGATGAAGGCCATGACGATGCCGGCCGCCATCGGCGCAACCGACCCGATCCGGGTTGATCTGCGGACGGGACTCCAGTCGCGTCGCAGCAACGCCCGAGTCAGGCGGTATGCACCGAGCGCGAGGAGTGGCACGGTCGCGAAGCCCGCCAGGGAGACCGGGACCGCGTAGTTCAGTGCACCGACGGTGAGCATCGCCAGTGCAGCCCCCACCAGGGGCCGTGGGAGGACTTCGTGTCGTACTGCCGAGGTCCAGTTCGGTCGGGCCACTGCGCACCCGGTGAGGTATGCCGCGCCGAAGAGGGCGATTGACACGGCGACGATCCCCGCCATGCGCATGTAGCCCTGCAACAACGACCTCACGACAGCGAGCGGGGTTGCGGTGAACGTGCCTGTGCTCACCGACGGCGGGACGGAGCTGGAGAGGTCGACGTCGAGGAGTCCGACCGTCGCCGACACGTCTTGCAGTGGAGTGCCGGACTCGAGCGAGATCGTGCGCCCGAGGAACAGCTCCTCCCGCTCGACGAGACGGTCTGGAGATTCGAGCCGCCGACCTGCGATCCCGTCAGGTCCATCCAGGCTCAGCGTCTCCTGAATCCTGTCCGCCAGCGAGATCGTGACGGCGCCGGCCCCGGGGTGTTGACGGAATCGCAGCTCCAACAACGCAAAGCGGCCGGTGACTTCGAACGTCGCTCCGGCACCCGCACTGGTGATCGCCAACCCGTCCGCTGATCCGTACCAATCGTCGACGCGCACGCCTTCCAAACCCCCACTGATGGCCGCTCGCAGTTGCGTCGGCAGCAGCAGCGTGACGGGCGCAATGGTGTCCGCCGTGATGGTGAACGAAAGCTGAGCAGGACTCAGGGCCCCCGTCAGCGCTCGATCTGTGGAAACGATCGCCGGGTCAACACCGATGTCGACACCTGTGATGCGCACCGGCGCGAGCAAGCACATCAGCACCGTGACGAGTGCGGCAGGTGCCAGGGCGACACCGACGAGCCGACGAAGCTTCAAGGGTCGAGCCGCCCAGGACCGATCGATCGAGGCCCGGACGGAGCCACCGATCGATCGCCGAGCGAGGATTGCACCGACGGCGACCGCCACGACCGCAGCGACGGCGAGGGGCGCAGCGCGACTGAAGTTCACGGTCCCGCAGCAGTTTGCGCGATTCGCAAATTGCGGCGCCGATCGGGCTCGACCAGCGACGGCGCGGTCGACGGCGGCGCAACCGGCGGCCGCGTGACGAGGAGGACTCCGAGGATGGCCACCGTCAGTTGGCCGGCGACGAAGAGGGTCTCCACCAGGTTCTCGACGAGCACGAAGACAAAGAGGGCGAGCGGCCAGAGCCGGCGCTGCCCGGGGGTCGCCAGCGCCTGGTTGGCGACCGTCCAGTAGAGCCCCACGACGAAGGCGGCGAACAGCACAAACCCGATCCACCCGCCTCCCAGCAGCACGTCGACGAACGAGCTGTGGGCGCTGTCGAAGGCCCGTCCGTTGGTGGCGACGAGATAGCGCCAGAAGTCATCCTCCGACCATGCGCCGAGGTACCCGTGGCCGAGCAGCGGCCGTTCTTGCAGCCACTCCCACGACGCGTCCCAGAGGCCGACTCGCCCCGTGAGGTCGCTGCGGCGGCCGGCCACCGACAGGATTGGATCGCGCACCACCCAGACGAACAGGGCGGAGGCGAGCACCGCCGCCCCCGCAAGCGAGACGGCGCGGCCGGGTCGCCGGCGTGGCCACGCCGCGCCGCGTGCGGCGGCGGCGGCCAACGTTGCCACGATGGCCAGGGCGAGGGCGACCATCGGTGTGAGCGCGCGACTCTGGACGAGCAGGACGACATCGGCGACGGCGGCCAGGCCCAGCACGGTCAGGGCGACGCGCTGACGGCCGTCGGTCCACAGCTGGCGCCGGGCCTCGAACAACAGCAGCACGCACAGCAGCACGCCCAGCGCGGCGTAGAGAGCGAGCGAGTTGCGGTTGAAGTAGACGCCGACCCACTCGCCGGTGGTGGTCTGGGTTCCCGGCGATCGCGCCGCGATCAGCACCGCGCTCCACGCCAACCCGAGATGAACGCCGGCCCACAGCACGAGCAGCACGATCGTCCCCGGCACCACGCTGGCGAGCCCGGCGCCGGCCACGAGCGCACCACCGGCGAGCACGGACTCGCGCGCCGTCGTCGCCGGTTCGTCCGACCAGAGGGCTCCGAGCGCCAACCAGGCGATCAGCGCCACCGCCAGCACGCCGGCGACGGGATCGACCCGCCGCCAGCGGCGGCCCGTCGCCAGCACGACGACGCCGGCTACCGCGATGGCCACGTAGACGGAGACGACGAACGCGTCGGCGCGTAGGGGGTCCTCGTACGACCACCATGTGCGGATCCGGTACAGCGGGCCCGTCGTCAACGCCGCCGCCGCCAGCACTGCGGCCACCCCGCCGACGACGGTCAGCGGGCGCAGGCGCATCGACGGCGAACGTAGCCGTGCGTGCCGTCAGGCCGACGGCAGATCACCGGGGCCACCCACGCCGACGCCGACGCCGACGCGCAGCACCTCGACGCCGGCCGCCACCCAACGGGCGTGATCGAGAACGCCCCGACCGTCGAGCACCGCCCGGACGCCCGGGAACGACGCCGGATCGATCACTCGGTACGCGCCGTGGTCGGCCTGGACGATCACGCCGTCGACG
>JBPCJL010000124.1:0-5174 GCA_051005355.1 Ilumatobacteraceae bacterium | reverse complement strand
CGCATGGTCGCCGTGGTCACGCACCTGCGCGAGCTGGCCGACCGCATGCCCGTGCGACTGGAGGTCGCTCGCGACGCATCCGGCGCCCGGGTCAATCGAGTCGACGTGTGACCGGTCCAACCCCCTGATGCAATTCAGCGTCGAGTCGTGGGCGCCGGAGTACGGCGCGTCCGTCGAGGCCGATCTGGAGGACGTATCCGAGCGCGTCGACGCCACCGTCGAGCGGGCGCTCCACGACTGGGCGCCGATCACGCCCCGACCTCAACAACGGCCGGACCGACTGCAGTTCGTGGACGGGGTGCGCCGCATCGACGCCACGATCTGGATCCACCGTGGCGACCGGTCCCACGCGGGCGTCTGCGCGTCGGTGGCGGCCGGGATCGTCGAGTGCCGTGGCCCCTCGGCCGTCGTGACCGAGGCCCGGGTGCGGCGAGCGCTGATCGCGCCCGCCGTCGCCGAGGCTGATCCCGTGCGCACCCGCCACGGCACCTACGAGTCGATCGGCACGACGGGGGACGACCCCGGATCGGCCTACCTCGCCATCCACGCGCGCATGACGGCCCTCGAGCAATCGCTCGTGACGCAGAGGACGATCGTTCGCTCGCTTGACTCCACCGTCAGCTCGGTCGTCTGGCCCGAAAGCTCGCTCACCACGGACGAGTGCGACCTGGTGGTGTTCGACGGTCCGCTGCGCGGACGGGACCACCCCTGCGGCATCGGGTACGTCAAGACCCAGCACGTGCAGTACTTGCCCGCCGAGGTGGTCCCGATCCTGGGCCGGCTCGACGACGGCGCCCGCACACCGCTCGTGCGCATCGGCGAGCGCCCGCCGTGGGCCCGCTGGAGCTGGTACCTCCGGCTGCCCGGGGTGCGCAGCCATCCGCTGGCCGGCGTCGTGCGGATCGAACTGCCCGGGTCGATCGCCCTCGACCGAGCCATCGAGCGGGCGGAGCTGATCTCCTCGTGCCTGCCGCGCTTCGCCAGCGCGGCGCACAAGGAACCACGGGCGCCGCAGAACCTCACGCCGATCGCCGGCCTGGAGCAGCGCCTGCGCCACCTCCTCGGCGACCCGATCCTGCTCGAACGCTCGCTGCGCCTCGCCGCCGCCGCACCCGTCGCGTTCTGAGGAAGATCTGCCCTCGATTTCGGGGGCAGATCTGCCCCAGAACGTTGATGGCGTGTTCAGGCGGTCCCGTCGGCGGCGGCCCGGAGCGCGGCGAGGTCGAGCTTCTTCATCCCGAGCATCGCCTTCATCACCCGGTCGGCGCGGCCCTGGTCGGGGTCGGCGAACAGCTCCTCCATCCCGTCCGGTACGACCTGCCACGACAGCCCGTAGCGGTCCTTGAGCCAGCCGCACTGCACCTCTTCGCCGCCCTCGCCGAGCTTGGTCCAGTAGTAGTCGACCTCGTTCTGGTCGGCGCAGTTGACGAGCAGCGAGATGGCCTCGTCGAAGTGGAACTCCGGGCCGCCGTTGATGGCGGTGAAGTCCTGGCCGTCGAGCACGAAATCGACCGTCATCACCGTGCCGGCCTCCTGCGGACCGGCTTCGCCGTAGTGGGTGACGTTCTTGATCCTGGAGTTGGGGAACACCGACACGTAGAACTCGGCCGCTTCCTCCCCTTCCGTGTCGAACCAGAGGTTGGGCGTGATGCTGGGCATGGCGGCTCCCGTCGTGTGGCGATTGCGGTCTCCGTTCTGACTGCCGCCCGGACGCGAAGTCATCGATGGCCCGACCCGATGCGTGGTAGTGACTCCATCGTGACGGATGCGGCGCGGGCCGAGGTCCAGGCGTTGGCCGAGCACTACGCCGACCGGCATCACGTCCCGGCGCTGGCGTGGGGTGTGGTGCTCGACGGTGGTGTCGCCTGGTCCGGCGCCGCCAGCTGCGACGAATCGCCACCTCCGTCGACGGCGACGGTCTTTCGCATCGCGTCGATGACCAAGCCCTTCACGGCGGCGACCGTGCTGGCGCTGCGTGACGACAGCGTCCTGTCGCTTGACGACCCGCTGCCCGAGCTGGTCGCGGGCGCGACCACCGACTCCCCGCCGGTCACGTTGCGCCATCTGCTGTCGATGCAATCCGGCCTGCCCTCCGACGACCCGTGGGCGGATCGACACCTCGACATTGCCGACGCCGACCTCGATGCCCTGCTCGCCGCCGGCCCTCGGTTCGCTTGTCCGCCCGGCACCGCCTTCGAGTACTCCAACCTCGGCTACGGCGTCATCGGCCGGGTGGTCGAACGCATCACCGGCGAGCGGCTGCAGGACCTGACGGAGCGGCTCGTGCTGGCCCCGCTGGGCCTCGAGCGCACCGCCTGGCGCCAGCCCGAGCACGAGGACTGGGCCCGACCGCATCGCATCGAGGACGGCCGGGCCGTCGCCGACGACGCGCCGATCGGTGACGGTGCCCTGGCGCCGATGGGCGGCCTCTGGTCGACGGTCGACGATCTCGCCTCCGTCGTGAGCTGGTTCGACGACGCCTTCCCGCCGCGCGACGGCGCCGACGATGGTCCGCTCCGGCGGGCTTCACGTCGCGAGCAGCAGCAGGTCCAGCGGGCCACCCCCGTCGGTCACTCGACGGCCCACGGAGACGGCCTCGAGCACGTGCCGGAACGAGTCGACGGCGGTGGCTACGGCTTCGGCCTGCAGGTCGTCCACGACCAGCGCTTCGGTCACCTCGTCGGCCACTCGGGCGGCCTTCCCGGCTACGGCTCCAACATGCGCTGGCTGCCCGGGCGGCGCGTCGGCGCCATCGCCCTCGCCAACTCGACCTATGCGCCCATGCGCCTGCTGACCCGCCGGATGGTCGAAATCCTGGACGATCACGGGCTCGTGCCGGCGGCCGCCACCGACGTCGCCCCGGTGCTGCACGACGCCGCCGCCCGACTCGTCTCGCTGCTCAACGCGTGGAACGATGTGGACGCCGACGATCTCTTTGCGAACAATGTCGCCCCCGATGAATCGTTCGATCGCTGGTCGGGGGTGGCCGCCGACTTGTTGGCCGCCCACGGCCCCATCCAACTGCAACGAGTGGAGGCCGGGCTGGCCACCGCGGCCACGGCGTTCGCCACGGCGGCCGATGGGCACGAGGTCACCGTCTCGCTGAGGCTGTCTCCAGGCCCTGACCCACGCATCCAGGACTACTCGATCACATCTGCTGACTGACGGTCCCCCGGTCGCCCCCAACTCGCTCACTAACGTCGCGACGTGGTCGCGCTGGTCATCGTGCTCGCTGTCGTCGCGGCGGCGGCGATCGTCACGGCGCTGGTCCTGCGCACGCAGCTGCACCAACAGCGCCGCCTGGTCACCGCCGCCGACGAGCGCGCGGCCGAGCAGGCCGAGGAGCTGGCCGGCACCAACCGTGCCCTCGAGGCCGCCCGTCAGGACCACTCCGGCGCGCTGGAGCAGATCCGTGCCGCCGATGCTCGGGCCACCGCCTTCGAGAGCGAGCGGGACCGGGCGCGCAACGACACAGAAGTCTCCGTCGCCGCCCGGATCGCGGCCGAGGAACGCGCCGATGCCGCCGAACGGCGCACCGACGAGCTGGCGCTCCGCCACGCCGACGCCTCGGCCGGCAGCGTCGACGCCGGGGTGCTGTGGGCACTGGAGCGCCGGCCCAGCGCCCGCGTCTGGCGTCTCGCCGTCGCCACCGCGCCCGACGCCCAACTCGTGCCCACCGACGCCCCACTCCTCGACGCCTTGCACATCGAGATCGACGCGGCCCGCGAGGAGGTGGGCGCCATCGTCGACCTCGAGGCCGACCTGCCCGAGCAGCCGAGTGCGGCAAGCTCGCTGCTGACCCTGCGGGCGGCGCAGGAGCTGCTGGCCGGGGTCGTCCGGCGGGCTGACGAGACGACGCTGCGGGTGCGCGCCGACGGCCGGGACATCATGGTCAGCGTCGAATCGGTCGACGCCGAGGGCGACCGCGTCAGCGTCGAGCCGCTCCTCGTGCCCGCCTCCGTCGAGCTGGAAGCGGTGGCCGGAGAAGTTCGTCTCCGCAACGCACTTCGGGGTTGACGGATGTATACGCTTGTGTTTACATAGCGCCCTGCGGCTGCGGCGATCGCCGTGGGCGGATGACGACGATCGTGGCCGTAGGTAGGGCGGACGGGCTAGCTCAGCGCCGAGCGTTCATCGCAGAGCGCTGAGTGGTCCGACCCTCCCACCTCACGACAAGCCCGTCTGGCGGACCGTGATGCTGAGCCGACCGGGCGGGAGGCCGATCGACGGCGGCGCCGTCCCGGCCAGGACCTTGGTCACGCCGTGGAAGATCAGGCGGTTGGGTCCGCCGAACACGAGCAGGTCACCGCTGTCCAGGCGGACGTCCGTGAACGGCCCGGTCCGTCGATCGACGCCGGCCATGCGGAACACGCAGGCGTCGCCGAGGCTGATCGTCACGACCGGCTCGTCGACGGGTTCGTCACCATCCTGGTGCAGGCCGAGGTGGGCCTCGGGCGAATAGAGGTTGACGATCGCTGCGTCCGGCTGGAAGCCGTCGGCGGCACCCGGCCCCTCGGCCTCCTCGACGGCCCGCCGGGCCAGCGCCACGATGTGATCGGGCATCGGCTTGACCGGCGCGCCATCGGTGTCGTCGGCCGTGCGTGAGTAGGCGTACGGGTACCAGTGCCAACCGAGGCACACGGACTCGACGGTCATCACGTGACCCGCCGGTACCCGCGGGTGGCGCAACCCGGCCGGCGGCGCCGCCCAGGCCCGGAAGTCGGCCACCAGGCTGCGCTGCTCATCGGCGTCGAGCCACCCGGCGATGTGGACGACGCCTGGCAGCAGCTCGTGGCGCTGCGCTGCGTCCCGATCGGCCACCAGGTCCAGCGCCAGCTGGCCCGCCGGCTCCTCGTCGCGAAGGACGGTCGGCACCCCGCCGCGGCGGCTCACGCGGCTGGTGCGGGTGGGCGGACGAGTGTCCATGACCGTGTCAACGATACGAGCGGCGGTCCTGTGAGACGGGCACTCGTAAGGTTGTGTGAGCGAGCGTCCCGGCCGGAGGACCGAGATGACGGTGAGGACAAGCGAGCGAACGATCGTTGTGTGAGCGAGCTTCCCGGCCGGAGGACCGAGATGACGGTGAGGACAAGCGAGCGAACGATCGTCGGGTGAGCGAGCTTCCCGGCCGGAGGACCGAGATGACAGTGGGGACAAGCGAGCGAACGATCGTC
>JBPCJL010000123.1:0-9940 GCA_051005355.1 Ilumatobacteraceae bacterium | reverse complement strand
TCCCCGACGTGACTGGGGAGACCGAGGCGGAGGCGCGGGAGGAGCTGACTGAGTTCGACGTGGTCGTCGAGGTCGAGGAGCTCGAGCCAGGGGATCCGGTCGACGGGTTCGTGCTCGAGCAGAGCATCTCCCCGGGACAGCTGGCGCCGGCCGGCACCACCATCGTGCTGACCGTCGGACAGGCCGCCGATCCCCCGCCGGCGACCGATCCACCTGCGACCGACCCGCCCGAGACGGACCCGCCGGAGACCGACCCGCCCGAGACGGACCCGGTCGAGACGGCGGCGCCGGAAACTGCGGCGCCGGAGACCCCGCCGGCCACGGAGCCCAGCCCACCGAGCAGCTGATCGACGGGGCCGAGCCTGGCCCCTGGGTAGCGTTCACCTGGTGTTCGGCGCGGTGCTGTGGGTGACGGCCGGGCTGTTGCTGGGGTTCGTGGTGTGGAAGGTCGGCATCGCCATGCTCCGCTCGCTGACCCGTTCGCTCCCGCCGCCGCCGCCCGCCGGCGAGTTGCGGCGCGTCAACCTGAGGTACCGCTGCGACGTCTGCGGCACCGAGGCCCGATTGACCGTGGCCCCTGACGAGGATCCGCCGCCGCCCCGGCACTGCCTCGAGGACATGGTGGTCGTGGCGCCGATCATGGAGTAGTCGGCCTCGTTCTCCGTCGTCCACAGATTGTGGATAAACCTGCGGAGAACCACAGCGATGTGATTCGGCCACCCCCCGTTCAGGTGGGAGACACTCGACGGTCAGCTCAGGCGGTCACCGCCACCGGGTGGCCAGGAACAGGCCGCCGAGCAGGCAGACCAGCCCGACCAGCAGCGGCAGGTTGCTGTCGGAGAACACCAGGTACCGAGCCATGATGGCCAGGCCGCCGACGATGAACAAGCCCAGCATCACGACCGGCAACCACGGCGGGCTCTCCTTGGCCGAGCTCGGCGTCGGCGGCGTGTAGCGCGACGAGGCGGCCACTCGGCCGGCCCGGGCGCTCGACTCGGCTGCAGAGGCGCCCGGTGGGCGCTGGCCCGGTTTGGTCCCGGCCGGCGTCACCCGCCCGCCACCCGTCTTGCGCTTGGGAGGAGCCACGGCCCGGGACGTTAACGGTTCGGCTTCACCTGCCGAGCTCCCCGCACCCCTGCGGGTTCGACCGCTACCGTCTCGGCGTGCGGATCCTCGTGCTCGACAGCTACGACAGCTTCGTGTTCAACCTGGTCCAGTACCTGGGCGAGCTGGGGGCCGATCCGATGGTCCACCGCAACGACACGTTGAGCATCGACGAGGCGGTTGCGCTCGAGCCGGCCGGGGTGCTGTTGTCCCCGGGGCCGGGGCGCCCGGAGGACGCCGGGATCATCTGCCAGGCCGTCGAGGCGTTCGGCGACATCGGCACGCCGGTGCTCGGGGTCTGTCTCGGGCAGCAGGCCATCGGCCACGCTCATGGTGCTGCGATCGTCGGCGCGGCCGAGCTGATGCACGGCAAGACCTCGGCGATCGACCACGACGGGCGCGGCATCTTTGCCAGCCTGCCGGCGCCGCTCACGGCCACCCGCTACCACTCGTTGACGATCGACCCGGCCACGGTGCCCGACTGCCTGGAGGTGACCGCCACGACCGCCGACGGCACGGTGATGGGAGTGCGCCATAGGGAGCGACCGGTGGAGGGCGTCCAGTTCCACCCGGAGAGCGTGCTCACCATGGCCGGACACGACCTGCTGCGCAACTGGCTGGCGATCTGCGCCGCCGGGGCGCCGGTCAGCGCGCGCTGACGTCGCCCTGCGCCGCACCGGTGCCCCACACCTCCTGCGCCTTGGCGTAGACGCCCTGGTCGAAGGAGAACTCGACCATGTTGCCGTCGGGGTCGCGCAGCATGCAGACGTACCCAATCGGATCGGGAAGTTGCTGGGGCGCCATCGCCAGGCATCCGGCGGCTGCACCGCGGGCGGCGATGTCGTCGATGTCGGAACGAGCCGGCAACTCCACGCCGAAGTGGGCGAACGGCGCCAGCACTTCCTTCGGGTAGGCACGATACGGGTCAGTGTCCGGCAGGAACTGGGCGAGCACGAGAATGAACGGCTTGTCGGGCGAGTCGGGCTGACCGAGCCACGCGCCGAAGCCCGCCTCGTCCTGACGCTTGTCGAGCAGCTCGAGGGGCGTGAACTCCTGGTACCAGGCGATGGAGGCGTCGATGTCCCCGACGCGCAGCGCGATGTGCGTCCAGCGCGGCTCGGTGGGCCGCACGGCGTTCACCGCCGGGACCATAGGTGGCTCGGTTCGACCTGGCGATTCCGTGGCGAGATCGGTGTCGAAAACAACACCGAATCTTCGTCAGAACGCGTCGGCGTCAGTCCGGGGCGTGCTCGGCGAGGTACTCGTCGACGTCTTTGTCCTTGGCGTCGACGTCGGACGGGCGCTGGCGGGCGGCACGGAACTCGAGCCAGCGCCGGCCCAACTCGTCACGCATCGCCACGTCGGCGTTGAGGCGGAAGTCCGACAGCGCCTCGCGCTCCTCTTCGGCGATGTGCTTGCTGTTCTCCGTTCGCGCCCGTCCAACGGCCCCCCACCAGTCGTCCGATCCGACCTCGCGCTGCGCCGCGTCGCGCACGGCGTCACGAATCTTGTTGTGGTCCTCGATGGCGTCCTCGGTCTCGTCCTCGGCGTGGTCGCCGACCTCGAGCAGGCGGGGGTAGAAGACGACCTCCTCGGTCTCGGCGTGCAGGTCGAGCAGGTCGGCGAGCGGCTGCCACGCCGCCTCGATCGCCGACCGCTCGCCGCTGGCCTGGGCGTCGTCCAGGTCGGCGAACTGCCGGCGGAGCGTCTCGTGGTCGAGCAGGACGAGTCGAGTGATGTCGGGCATGGCCGCCTTCCTACCCGAATGGTTCGGCACGAGCCGCTTGACTCAACATTCCCTTTGTATCATTGTGTCGATACAATGCCACAGACCGTCGCCCCGTACCTGATGTTTGCGTTTGCGCTCGGCATCGTGGCCCTGATGACCCACACCTTCCTCGCCAACCGCTCGGCGAACCGCCGGCTGCCGGAGCTCGGCAGCACCGGATGGGTCGCCTTGCAGGCCGGTCTGCCGGACTCGTTGGAGAACGATCCGGCGCTGTTGCGTTACGCCCGCCGGGTCCGCTGGTGGCGCATCGGCGGCGTGCTCGCCGGTTGGTGGGCGCTCCCGGCCGTGTGGGTCGCGGTGACGGAGCGCCCGCTGCCGAGCACGCCCTTGGGAGGTTTCCAGTACGCAATCGCCGGATGGTTCGTCGGCGGGCTGGTGCACGACCTGTTCGTGCGCAATCGCCCATCGGCGGAGGTGCGTGTCGCCCCCCTCACGCCCCGGTCCCCGCTCCGCTACGTCACCGCCACGGCGCGGCGGTGGCTGTTGGCGAGCTACGCGCTCACCGGTGTCGCGGCAACGTTGGCGATCGCCATCGGTGATCCCTTGTCGTGGCGTCACGACGGACTGCTCACGGCCGCAACGTTGGTGTTGCTCAGCGTCGGCGCCTTCGCCGTGCGGCGGATCGCCGCCCGGCCCCACCCGGCGGCCGACAGCGGCGACGTGCAGGTCGACGAGGCGATCCGCGCCGTCGCCACGACCCGCACGGTCAGCGCGTGGACCGCGCTGCAGTTCACCCTGGCCCCCTCGTTCCTGCCGTCACCGTTGCGCGCCGGCTGGTGGTTCGAACCGACCACCGTCGTCGCCTGGCTGGCGTTCGTGGGTGTGCTCGTGGCGTGGGCGTGGGTGCCCACCCGCCTACCAGCCCGGCCCCCGACCGCGAACCGCGCGCCGGTCGCGGCGTGATCATCCGCATCGAGCCCGGGTCGCCGACACCGCCGTACGAGCAGTTGCGTGTGCAACTGGCCACGATGATCGAGTCCGGCTCGCTCCCCGTTGGCCATCGTCTGGCGCCCGTGCGCCAGCTCGCCAACGACCTCGGGTTGGCCGTCGGAACGGTCGCCCGGACCTACCGCGAGCTCGAGCATGCCGGGCTCGTCAAGACGGCGGGCCGCCACGGCACCATCGTTGATCCCTCCGGCGAGATGTCGATCGCCGATCGCCGGTCCCGACTGCGCGAAGCGGCCGACGCGTTCGTCCGCACCGCCCGCCAGCTCGGCGTGGCCGACGACGACGCCCAGGCCGCACTGACCAGTGCCGGGCTCAGCGCGCCAGCTGCTCCTTGACGGCGGCGGCCGTCGTCGCCGGGTGGTAGCCGTCCGGGACGCCCTGGACGAGGATCGCCTGCCCGTCGATGTGGTCGGTGCGTAGGTGCAGGATCGCCTGGTATTCCGGCGAGTCGTACCAGTTCCGAGCCTCGTCGATGCCCGGGAAGGCGATCACGACAATGGTGCCAGGCCACGGGCCTTCCTTGACCTCGACGTCGCCCCCGTGGACGAGGAAGCGCCCGCCGAACGGATCGAGCGTGTCCTGGATCCGCTCCAGGTACTGGACCACGTCGGCGTTGAAGTGGGGGTTGTGGAGGTGGGCGATGGCGTAGGCGGGCATGGCTCCACCATGGAGCGAACGGCGCGCGGTGGCAATGACCCGCTGGGTCAAGACCTCCAGGGGTTCTCCACGCCATGTCCAAGCGTCGGCGTCGACGTTCCGTCATAATCGATCCCATGACGTTGACGAACAACGCCCCGGCAAGGGGCGACACCAGGGAAGCGGCGGCGGCGAAGGCACTGTGCGTCCGATCGATGCAGCTGATGGTCGACGGAACTCGCGAGCAGTTCGACGAGGTGATCCACCCCGACGCGTCCAACCGCGAGTCCAAGGACGAGCCGCCCGAGACACGGGGCCGAGGTCCGGCCGCGTTCTACGCCACGGCACTGTGGCTGCGCGAGTGGTTCTCGGATCTCGCCTTCGAGGTCCACGAGGTCGTAGCCGAGGGCGACCTCGTCGTGATCCACAACACCATGTCCGGCCGCCAGACCGGCGTGGCCACGATCTACGGACCGGACGGCGGTGTCGCTCAGGCCATGCCGGCGACGGGCCAGCCGTTCGCCACCACCCAGACCCACTGGTTCCGCATGCAGGACGGCCTGGTGATCGAGCACTGGGCCAACCGTGACGACCAGGGCACGGCGATGCAGCTGGGCTGGATCCCGCCGTCGCCGTGGTTCCTCGTCAAGATGGCCATGGCTACCCGCCGCGCCCGCCGCCGGGAGGCGACCCGCCCCCGCTACGAGTGACGCTTCGGGTTCTGAGTCAGGATCGCCCTCGAAAACGAGGGCGATCCGACCAGAGAACCGCCGGGGTCGGTCAGCCGAGCCGTTCGATCAACGTGGCGTTGGCCATGCCGCCGCCTTCGCACATGGTCTGCAGGCCGTAGCGGCCTCCGGTGCGCTCGAGCTCGTTGAGCAACGTGGTCATCAGCCGGGCACCCGAGCAGCCGAGCGGGTGGCCGATGGCGATGGCGCCGCCGTTCACGTTGACCGTGTCCATGTCGGGATGCAGCTCCTGCTCCCACGCCAGCACGACGGAGGCGAAGGCCTCGTTGATCTCGACGGTGTCGATGTCCTCCATCGTCGTCTTCGACCGCTCGAGCAGCTTGTGCGTGGCTGGGATCGGCGCCGTCAGCATGAAGCGAGGGTCGGCGGCCGCGAGGGCGAAGTCGACGAAGCGAGCGCGTGGCGTGAGCCCGAGCGCGCTGGCCTTCTCCTCGCTCATGATGAGGATGGCCGCCGAGCCGTCGGTGATCTGCGACGAGTTGCCCGCCGTGACCCGACCGCCCTCCTCCTCGGGCTTGAACGATGGCTTGAGCTTGGCCAGCGACTCGAGCGTCGTGTCCCGTAGCCCCTCGTCGACCGTCATCAGCTGACCGTCTGCGCCGAGCACCGGGAGGATCTCCCGCTCGAACCGACCCTCGGCCGTCGCCTTGGCCGCCAACTGCTGGCTGCGCGCGCCGAAGGCGTCGAGCGCCTCGCGCGACAGGCCCCACTTCTCGGCGATGAGCTCGGCCGAGATGCCCTGCGGAACCAGACCGCCCTGATCGGCATAGCGGGCGCCGACCTTCGGACCGAAGGGGTAGCCGAACTTGCCGTCGGCCATCGAGGCGCCCATCGGGACGCGCGTCATCACCTCGACACCGGCGGCGACGACGACGTCGTAGGCACCGGCGATCACGCCCTGGGCGGCGAAGTGGGCGGCCTGCTGGCTGGACCCGCACTGCCGATCGATGGTGGTGCCGGGCACCGTTTCGGGCCAACCGGCGGCCAGCACGGCGTTGCGGGCGATGTTCACGCCCTGCTCGCCGACCTGCATCACGCACCCCATCACGACGTCGTCCACCACACCCGGGTCCATCCCGGTGCGGTCCACCAACGCCTTGAGCGTTTCGGCGGCCAGGTCCACCGGATGCCAATCCTTGAGCTTGCCGTTGCGCTTGCCGAGGGGGGTGCGGACGGCATCGATGATGACCGCTGTACTCATGGGGAGAGTCTGGCGACGGTCCCCCGTCGACCCCAAACCCTGGTTCAGCGAATCAGGTGGCCGAGGACACGCGACAGGGCGGCGACGTCGCCGTCGGACAGGTGCGACGAGACGTGGGTCTGGACGGCGCGGCGGTACGTCACGTTCATCTCCCGCCACAGTGCCCGACCCCGCCGCGTCAGCTCGATCACGACCGCCCGGTGGTCACCGTCGGTCGGGCGCCGCCGTCGGGCCACCCATCCCTCCTCCTCGAGCCGGTCGAGTCGGCGGCTCAAGCTGGAGCGGACGAGACGCAGGTCGACGGCGAGGTCGGACGGGCGCGCCGTACCACCGACGCGGGCGAGCGCGGCCAGGACGTCGAACCAGCCGAGCGGCACCTCCCACTCGGCCGTCAGCTCCTCGTCGACGCGGCGCGTCAGCTCGGCCGACACCGATTGCAGGTCCCGCCACGCGGCGACTCGAACAGCGTCGAGTCGCGGCATGGCTGGACGCTACGCGAACGCCGCCGCCAGCACGTCGGCGTACGTCGTCGCCAGGTGGAACGTCATCGCCTCGCGCACCGTCTCGGGCACGTCCTCGAGATCGGCCTCGTTGCGCTTGGGCAGGACGACCTCGGTCAGCCCGGCCCGGTGGGCGGCGAGCACCTTCTGCTTGACGCCGCCGATCGGCAGGACCGCGCCCTGCAACGTGATCTCGCCGGTCATGCCAATGGTCTCCCTGACGGGCTGGTCGCGCAGCAGGCTGACGAGCGCCGTGGTCATGGTGACGCCGGCTGACGGCCCGTCCTTGGGCACGGCGCCGGCGGGGACGTGGACGTGGAACCGTCCGCGCACTGCCTCGGGGTCGACTCCCAGCTCGGCGGCGTGCGACCGCACGAAGTTGAGGGCGATCTGCGCCGACTCCTTCATCACGTCGCCGAGCTGGCCGGTCAGCGTGAGCCCCGGCTCGGTGTCGGCCGAGGTCGGGAACGAGGTCGACTCGATGAACAGCACGTCGCCGCCGTGGCCGGTGACCGCCAGACCCGTGGCCACGCCCGGCAGCTCGGTCCGCTCGGGCACGTCGTCGACGACCTTGGAGCGGCCCAGCCACTCGTGCAGGTGGCCGGCGTCGAGCACCGCCAGCGGTTGCGCCGACGCGATCTTGGCCGCCGCCTTGCGGGCCAGCCGGCCAAGCTCACGCTCGAGCGACCGCACGCCGGACTCGCGCGTGTAGCCGCGGATGACGCCGAGGATCGTGTCGTCATCGACGGTCAGCTCGTCAGCGCCGAGACCGGCCCGCTGCAACTGGCGCGGCAGCAGGTAGCGGCGGGCGATGAACACCTTCTCCGCGTCGGTGTAGCCGTCGAGGCGGACGATGTCCATGCGGTCGAGCAGCGGTGCCGGCACGGTGTCGAGCAGGTTGGCGGTGGCGATGAACACGACCTCGGACAGATCGAGGTCGAGCTCGAGGTAGTGGTCGCGGAACGTGTGGTTCTGCGCCGGGTCGAGCACTTCGAGCAACGCGGCGGTCGGATCGCCCGACCAGGCGCCGGCGCCGAGCTTGTCGACCTCGTCCAGCAGCACGACTGGGTTCATCGTGCCGGCCTCGGTGATGGCGCGAACGATGCGGCCCGGCTGCGAGCCGACGTAGGTGCGGCGGTGGCCGCGGATCTCGGCTTCGTCGCGCACGCCGCCGAGGGCGACGCGCACGAACTTGCGCCCCATCGCCCGAGCGATCGACTCACCGAGCGACGTCTTGCCGACACCGGGCGGACCGACCAGCGTGACGATCGCGCCAGCGCCGCGACGGGTGGTGGCCCGCGCCTCGGCCTCGTCGACCTCACGGTCGCCACGCAGCTTGCGGACGGCGAGGAACTCGACGATGCGCGTCTTGACGTCGGCCAAGCCGTAGTGGTCCTCGTCGAGGATGCGCTGAGCTTCGGCCAGGTCGAGCGTGTCGTCACTGCGCACGCCCCACGGCAGCTCGAAAGCGCGGTCCAACCAAGTGCGGATCCAGCCGTGCTCGGGCGACTGGGCGCTCGTGCGCTCCAGCCGGTCGAGCTCCTTGGCGAGGAAGTTCTTCGTCGACTCGGGCGCGTCGAGCGTGTCGAGCTTGGTGCGGTACTCGCCGACGACGTCGTCGTCGCCGTCGCCCAGCTCATTGTGGATGGCCGCCAGCTGCTGGCGCAGGAGGTACTCCCGCTGCTGCTTGTCGACGCCCTCGGTGACGTCATTGCGGATCGTCTCGGCGACCTGCAGCTCGGCCAAGTGCTCCCGCGCCCAGGCCAGGACCAGCTCGATGCGGTCGGCGACGTTGACCGCAGCGAGGGTCTCTTGGCGGTGGTCCTCGTCGAGCTCGGCCCAGGCGACCACGGCGTCGGCGAGCGCCCCGGGCTCGGGTCCGCTGCGCAGCAGTTCGGGCAGGCGGCGGGAGCGGCGCAGCTGGGCGATCGGCTCCAGCACGCCGCGGAGGTCACGGGCCAGCGCCTCGACGCGCGGCGTCGGGCGGGGGTCGGTCAGCACCTCGGCGTCGACGAACGTGGCACCGCGCTCGGCGGCGTGGACGGCGACGACGCGCGCCCGCTGGTCGACGCGGACCACGGCGACGGGTTGACCGTTGGGCAGGGACCCGATGTCGGGAACCTGAGCGACGACGCCGAGCTCGCTGTCCCGAGCGCGCAGGACGAGGCGGTTGTGCATGGAGTCGCGGGCGGCGTCGACGGCTCGACGCAGGGCGTCGGTGTCGAGGGCCAGGGTGACGACGGTGCCGGGCAGCACCGTGGCGGGCAGCTCGGCGAGGGGCAGGCGGACGGTGGTGCGGGTGATCGTGTCCGTGCCGGACACCCCGGAGGAATCGCTCATGAGGAAAGGCTATCGATTCGAAAGTGACCCGGCACGCCGTGCCGATCGATCCTGAGCGTTGGGCGCTCAGGTTTGCTGTTGGGCGGCCAGCACCAGCGCGTCGTCCCAGCTTGCGCCGCTGGCCAGGAGCGGGCGGTAGCGCATGAGCAGCTTCGGGACGTTGAGGCCGAGGGCGCCGCGCAGTCGTCCTGAACGCCCGTAGAGGGCGAGGAACCGGTGCTCCGCCGGATCACCGACGACGATCTCGGCGGCGTCGTCGGCGTGCTCGGTCGGATCGGCGGCGCGACCGAGGAACTGGATGCGGTGGCGGCCCTGGTCGCTCCAGAAGAACGGCACCGGGGCGTAGCCGTCGCCCGGGTCGCCGGCGGCGGTGGCCAGCACGTTGCGGGCCGCCACGGCGCCCTGCTCGGCGGCGTTCGTCCAGTGCTCGACGCGCTGCTCTTCCTCGAACAGCGCGTTCGGCCACCGGGCGAGGTCCCCTGCGGCGAACACGCCCGGCGGACCGGCGGCGAGCGTGGCGTCGCACACAACGCCGTCGCGCAGCTCCAGCCCAGTGCCCTCCAACCACTCGGTCGCCGGCGTCACCCCGATGCCGACGACGATGAGGTCGGCCGCGACGAGTTCGCCGCCTCCAAGTCGGACCCCGTGGTTTTCGAGGCCGGCAACGGCGACG
>JBPCJL010000122.1:0-9585 GCA_051005355.1 Ilumatobacteraceae bacterium | reverse complement strand
TACGTCAAGGCCGTCACCGACGGCGGTCGGCGGATGCTGCTGCGCGCGCTGCGCATGAACTGCGGCTGGCGCGCTTCGACCCGCTGGCTCGCCATGTACTCGATGGACACCTCGCCCGAACACGAGCGGACGGCGTTCCTCGTGCGCGTCGAGCGGTCGATGTCGCGCCTCGGGCGCGTCGGGTTCGGTTGGGGCTGGCGCCGGTGAGGACGCTCGTCGTGCACTGCCACCCGGATCCGAGCTCCTTCACCGCGGTGACGCGCGACCGCGTGATGCAGGCGCTCGAGCGCCGGGGCGACGAGGTCCGGCTGCACGACCTGTATGCCGACGGCTTCGACCCGCTGTTCACCGCCGGCGAGCGGGAGCGTCACCTCCAGCCGGGACCCGATCCTTCCGTCGCCCGGTACGCCGAGGATCTGCAGTGGTGCCAGCAGCTCGTGCTCGTCCACCCGACCTGGTGGAGTGGCCAGCCGGCGATGCTGAAAGGGTGGATCGACCGGGTGTGGGTCGACGGCGTGGCCTGGCACCTCCCGCCCGGCGGGAACTGGCTACGTCGCGGGCTGCGCAACGTGCGCCGGATCGTGACGGTCACGTCGCACGGGTCCGGGCGGCTGACCAACGCGGTCGAAGGCCAGGTCGGCAAGCAGCTCGTGCGGCGCACGCTCCGATCGCTGTGCCACCCCCTGGCCCGGACGAAGTGGATCGCGTTCTACGAGATCGACACGGCGCCGGACGAGGCGCGGCGGGCGTTCCTCGATCGGGTGGAGCAGGCGTTCCGGTGATGACGCCGCGGCTGCGCCGTCTGCGCGACGAGCTGGCGGAGGTCGGCGTGGACCTCGACGGCGAGAGCGACTGGGGGTTGCTCGTGCTGGCCGAGCTCGACTACGCGCTCCGGCCACGGATCCACGAGCGGCGGGTTCCGAGCGTCGGCGCGATCATCGAGCCGACGACCGCGCCGCCGACATGGGAGCTGGCCACGCGCCTGCACGTCACGCTGCGCCCGGTCGACGCGATGCCGCTCAACGGCGCCCGGCTGTTCGCCGACGGCGTCTCCAGCTGGTTGATCCGCAGGTCCGACGGGGCCGACCAGTGGGCCGTGTTCGACCGCCCGGCCGGCTCCGAGCGCGACCTCGTCGTGCTGTCCGAGGCGATGGGCTCCACCGTCATCCAGCGGCACCCCAACGGAACGGTGCGGATGATCGGTCCGTTCGGCGTGCTGCGCTGGGAGGGGTTGCGCTGGCAGCACGAGCCACCGGTGTCGGAGTGGATCGACGCGGTTGCGGCGATGGCCGAGGACCGGGAGCGGGAGGTGCTCGAGACGCTGCTCGAGTTTGCCGTGCACGACCTTGGCTCACGGGGCATCGGCGCCCTGCTCGTGTACCGCCCGGACGGTGCGCCGCCCGGAGACTTCCAGCTGCGGCTGCCCGAGCCACCCGCCCTCGACGTCCGCCAACCGGAGGACCTGGCGCCGTTGCGCCACGCCCTCGCCCAGACAGACGGCGCCGCCGTGCTCGATGCCGACGGCGTGCTGCGCCAGCTCGGCGTGCGCCTGGTGCCGAGCCCGACGGCCGAGGCGGAGGTGGACAGCCTGCGCGGCATGCGCCACACGTCGGCGCGCCGTTACAGCTACGACGACCCGACGGCGACCGTCATCGTGGTCAGCGAGGACGGCCCGGTGACCGTGCTGCGCGACGGAGTGGTGATCGGCACTTCCCCACCGCGCGGCGGCTCGGTCACGCCTGACCCGGCATCCTGAGCCGCCGATCGTGGACGCCGCCCTCGCCTCGGCCATCGAGAAGGCCGTCGGCTCGGCGGTGGCGACGAGCCGTCGGGTCCACGGCGGGGACGTCGCCGTCGCCTACCGCTGCGATCTCGCCGACGGGCGCCGCGTGTTTGCCAAGACCCACCGTCGCCCGCCGCCCGGCTTCTTCTCCACGGAAGCCGGCGGCCTGGCGTGGCTGGCGGACAGCTCGACCGTCCTCGTGCCGGAGGTGCTGGCCGTGTCGGACGACGACCCGGCGCTGCTGGTGCTGTCGTGGATCGAGCGCGGCCGGACGGCGGCCGGCACGGACGGGGAGCTGGGACGCCAGCTCGCCGCGCTGCACCGCAGCGGGGCGCCGTGCTTCGGGCGGTCCGATCGCCGCACGACCGGCAGCCGGGCGCTGCCCAACGAGCCGGCGGCGACCTGGGGCGAGTTCTACGCCGCCAGCCGTCTGCTGCCGCTCGCTCGACTGGCCCGTGACGGCGCCGCCCTGCCGGCGTCGTCGATCGCCGGCCTCGAGACGCTGGCCGGGCGCCTCGACGGGTTCGCCGGCGCCGAAGAGCCGCCGGATCGCCTGCACGGCGAACTGTGGGCCGGCAATCGAATGGTCGGCGCCGGCGTTCGGAGCTGGCTCATCGACCCAGCCGCCCACGGCGGGCACCGTGAGTTCGACCTGGCGATGATGCGGTTGTTCGGCGGCTTCGAGCCGTCGTGCTTCGACGCCTACGCCGAGGCGTTCCCGCTCGCGGTTGGGTGGGAGGAGCGCATCGCACTGCACCAGATCGCACCACTCGTGGTCCACGCGATCAAGTTCGGCGGCGGCTACGGACCGGCGGCGCGCGCGGCCATCGAGCGCTACGTCGACTGATCGCAGATCGCCATCGCGACCTCGGCGGCGACGGCGGCGTTGTGCTCGGCGAGGGCAAGGTTGGCGGCAACGCTGCGAGCGGTCGTGGCCTCGGCGATGCGGGCGAGCACGAACGGGGTCACGTCCGCACCGGAGGCGCCATGCGCCGCTGCTCGAGCCAGGGCCTGCTCGATGGCGGCATCGATCAAGTCCGGGTCGAGCTCGGCATCGGCAGGGATCGGGACGGTGAGGAGCACCCCGGCGTCAGGCCGTGCACGGTCGGCCAGGACGGCGGCCACGTCGCCGGCGGACTCGACGCGGTGCGGCACGGGCAGACCGGACGAGCGGGAGTAGAACGCGGGGAACCAGTCGTGGCGCCAGCCGAGCACCGGGACGCCGATGGCTTCCAGGTGCTCGAGCGTGCGCGGCAGGTCGAGGAACGCCTTGGCACCTGCGCACACCGTGACCAAGGGGTAACGAGTGAGGGCGCCGAGGTCGGCCGAGACGTCGCCGGTGCGTTCGACGCCGCGGTGCACGCCGCCGATCCCGCCCGTGGCGAAGACGGAGATCCCCACCGCCGCGGCCAGCGCCAGCGCGCCGGAGACGGTCGTGGCGCCGACGCTCCAGCGCTGGGCGACGGCGACCGCAAGGTCCCGCTCCGCGGCCTTGCGGGCCGGACCGAGCACGTGGCGGTGCTCGGCCGGATCGAGGCCGACGCGTGGCCGGCCATCCAGCACGGCGGTGATCGCCGGCACCGCGCCGCCGGCGCGGATGGCGGTGAGGCACAGGTCGAGCGCCTCGGCGTTGACCGGCGACGGCAGTCCGAGGTGCGAGAAGATCGTCGACTCGAGGGCGACGACCGGCCGCCCAGCCGCCAGCGCGTCTGCCACCTCGACCGACAGGACGGGCTGGATCACCGGACGGCGGTGGTGCTGGCGGTGTGATCGAACCGGGTGACCGTCTCGACGTGGGTGGTGTGCGGGAACGTGTCCACCACCTCAGTGCGGACGTGGCGGTACCCGGCGCCGGCCAGCAGTCGAGCGTCGCGAGCGAGCGAGGCGGCGTCGCAACTGACGAGCACAACGACGGGCGTCCCGGTCCGGGCGACGGCGTGAACACCCGGCTTGCCGAGACCGCCGCGCGCCGGGTCGGCGATGACGACGTCGATGGGGTCGTCGGTCCCGGGCCGCCAGCCACCCACCTCGCCACGCACGATCTCGGCCGCCCGGTCGCGCAGGTTGTGGCGGGCGTCGGCCACGGCCGGGCGCGACGTCTCGATCGCGATGACGCGTGTCGGTGGAGCCGTGGCACAGGCGGCGAGCATGCCGACGCCGCTGTAGGCGTCCACGACGAGGCCGGCGTCGTCCAGCTCGGGCGCGGCGCGGCGGACGGCATCGACGAGCAACTCGGCGGCCGCAGGACCGGACTGGAAGAACGCGCCCATCGACACGCGCAGGCGGCGACCGGCGACGTCTTCCTCGAGCACCGCCGACGCTCCGACCTCGACACCGGCTGGGAGTCCGTGCACGTCGCCGGCCGCCCGGTCCCACCGCGCCGCGAGCGCGCCGGTGGCGACCGAGACGCGCAGCGTCAGCTCGACCCCGGCGTCGAGCCGCAGCGACGGCAGGAGGTCCGCCAGGACGGGATGGGCGACGAGGCAGTCCGGCGCTGCCACCACGTCGTGCGCGCCCTCGGCGCGGAACCCGGGTCGCCCCTGCACGTCACCGACGACGCGCACCGTCGTGCGGTACCGCTCGGCGGCCACTCTCCCGCCGTGGTCGACGACGGGGGACTGAATGCCGCCGGTGCGGCGCAGCGCGTCGGCGACGATGTCGACGCGCGCCGCCCGCTGCGCGTCGATGGTCAGGTGCTGCCAGCCGCAGCCCCCGCAGCCGGCCCGCCGTGAGGGGCATGGGGGCGTGACGCGACCGGGGGCGGCGTCGACGACGACGACGGTGGCGGCGCGGGCCCAGTCGGCCTTGGCCGTCAGCAGCTCCGCCTCCACGGTCTCACCGGGCGCGGCGCCGCGCACGAACACCACCCGACCCGAATCGTCGCGAGCCATGGCGTCACCGCCGGCGACGAACCGGTCCGGGCGCAAGAGCAGGCGCGTCACCGGCGCGGATGCTACGGCGGGCGTCTCGTCCGCCGGCGCGCCCGCGGCAGCTGGCTGGCGGTACGGTCGGCCACGATGGCCAGGCCGATCGAGATCGCTCCATCGGTCCTGCCCGTCGACTTCGCCCGGCTCGGCGACGAGGTGGCCGCCCTGGAGCAGGCGGGCGTCGACCTCATCCAGTGGGACGGGAGGGACGGGCAGTTTGTCCCCAACCTCACCTTCGGCCCGGACATCGTGGCCGCGGTGCGCGATCGGGTCAGCGTGCCGTTCGAGGCCCACCTGATGGTCTTGACCCCCGAGGTGCTGGCCCGGCGCTTCGTCGAGGCTGGTTGCCGCCGGCTCATCGTGCACGCCGAGGCGACCACGCACCTCCACCGCACGCTGGGCATGATCCGCGACGATCTCGGTGCAGCGGCCGGCGTGGCGCTGGTGCCGGCGACGCCACCGGCCATGATCGCCAACGTGCTCGACCTTGTCGAGCTCGTCCTCGTGATGACGGTCAACCCCGGCTTCGGCGGCCAGCCTTACCTGGCCTCGATGGAGTCGAAGATCGCCGAGGTCGCCCGCATGCTGGCGGCGACGGGCTACTCGCAGCACGTCGATCTGGAGGTCGACGGCGGGATCGGTCCCGACACCGTGGCGGGGGCCGTCACCGCCGGCGCCAACGTCCTGGTGGCGGGGACGGCGCTGTACCGGGACCCCGACGGCCTCGCGCACGCGGTCGCCGACCTGCGCCAGCGGGCCGCAGCCGCCCGCTCGCCCGCGGCCTGACGCACTGCTGGCCCGCCGCCAGTGGGCGCCCGCGATGCGTGACACCCCTTCCCTACCATCGACCTCGTGCCGATCTCCGTCACCGCCACCACGCACGGTGCCGCCGCATTGGACGCGCTGGCGGCGGCTGTGCGGGCGGCCAAGGCCGACGCCGGCGATCCGCTCGCGCCGGTCACGGTCGTCGTGCCCAACAACACCGTCGGCGTCATGGCCCGGCGGGCACTCGGTCGGCGCGGCGGGGCCGCCGCCATCGAGGTCCTCACCCTCTTCCGGGTGGCCGAGATCATCGGCGCACCGTTGCTGCGGGAGGAAGGGCGGCGTCCCGTGTCGACACCCGTCGTCGACCTCGCCGTCAAGCAGGTGCTGGCCGAGGCGCCTGGCCGGTACGGCCGCGTCGACCGCCACCCGTCGACCGTCGTGGCGCTGCGCGACGTCTACCGCGAGCTGCGCGTCGCCGGCCCCCGATCCCTTGCCGCCCTCGCCAGGACCCGCCGTGGGGCGGAGCCGGCGCGCGTCGTGAACGAGGTGGCCGCCCGGCTGACCACCGGCTGGTATGACGAGAGCGACCTGTTGACCCGCGCCGCCGCACACGTGCGCATCGGCGCGCCCCGGCGGTTTGCCCGAGTCGTCGTGTTCCTGCCCGAGCGTGTCCGGGCCCTCGAGCAGGCCCTGCTCGCCGCACTGGGCGAACAGGGCGCGATCGACCTGGTCGTCGCCATGTCCGGCGACTCCGGCGCTGACCGATCAATCAGGCGTCTCGTCAGCGAGCTGACCGGACGCGCCGTGCCGGCGCCGGCGGCGGTGACGACCGAGCCGCCGCCGAAGGTCGAGGTGGTCTCGACCACCGACGCCGACGACGAGGTGCGCCTGGCCGTGCGCTCCGTCGTCGACGCTGCCCGCCGTGGCGTCCGCTTCGACCGCATGGCGATCCTGTGGCCGACCGACCGGCCCTACGCCCGGATCGTCGAGCACCAGCTCGACGCGGCCGGAGTGCCATGGAACGGCCGGCCAGGCACGCTGACCGCAGAGCGGATGGTCCCGCGGGTCCTGGCCGACCTGCTCGAGCTGGACCGCCGCGGGCTGCGCAGGTCGAACGTCATGACGCTCCTCGGTGACGTCCCCGCGCGCGACCGATCGGGCACGCCCGTGCCCACGGCGCGCTGGGAGCGCATCGGCCGGCGCGCCGGCATCGTGCGTGAACCGGATTGGGATCGCGGCCTCGACCTGGCGCGCGCCGACGCCGCCGAGCGCCGCCCGTGGGACCTCGACGCCGTCGAATCACTCGGGGCGCTCGTCGGCGACCTGCGCCAGGCGCTCGGCGACCCGGCCGAACGACGGCCGTGGTCGGGGTGGGTGCGGTGGTGCCACGAGCGGCTCGACCAGTGGTTCACGCCGGCCGGTCTCGAGCGCCTCGACGGCGACGAGCGCACGGCGTGGGAGCAGACGCAGCGCGTCCTCGACCGCCTCGACCACCTCGATCTGATCGGCGCACCGCCGACGCGTCCAGAGTTCAGGGCCACGCTGATGGCCGAGCTGGAAGTCGTCCCCGCCCGCCACGGGACCGTCGGCGACGGCGTCCACATCGGAGCGTTGATCAGCGCCGTCGGGCTGGACGTGGACCACGCCGTGGTGCTGGGTGCCGCCGAGGGTTTGCTGCCTCCGCCACCCGTCGTCGACCCGCTGCTCGGCGAGGCCGATCGAGATGCCGCGGGGCTGCCCGGCACCGGCGAGCGCATCGAGCTCGCTCACCGGCACTTCCTTGCCATCACGGCCACCACTCCGGACGTCCTCGTCACCGTGCCACGCGGCGATCTGCGCGTCGCCAGCACCAAGCACCCGTCGCGATGGCTCGACGGCGTCCCCGCCGTCGTGCGCTCGATGGACTCTCATGCCCACGCCCTTGCGGCGACGGAGTTCCCGGTCTCCGCGGCCGAGCACCGCACCCGCGACCTCTGGACGTGCGTGCGCGCCGGTGTCGACGTCCGCCAGCACCCCCTTGCCGGCACCGATCCCGCCCTGGCGCGCGCCGTGCGCACTCGCGACGCCCGCGCCGGCGACACGCTCACGGCCTATGACGGTGACCTGTCGGCCATGCCACCGCCGCCGCTGACGGGCCCGATCTCGCCGACGCAGGTCGAGCAGTGGCGGGAATGCCCCCACGCCTACTTCGTGCGCTACCTGCTGGGCGTCCGCCCGATCGAGGAGCCCGAGGCGATCGAGGTCCTCTCCCCCCTCGACCGCGGCCAGGTCATCCACGAGGCCATCGACCGCCTCCACCAGCGCGTGCTCGACGGTGACCTGGCGGACCCATCGCCATGCGGCTGGACCGACCCCCACCGCACCGCGCTCGCCGCCGTCGGCAGCGAGGTCGCCGCCGAGCTGCAGGCGGCGGGACGTTCCGGCCGGGCCGCCTCCTGGGTGACCGAACGCACCTCGATCCTTGACGAGCTCGACGAGTGGCTGACGCGCGACGCCGCCCGGTGGGCCGGCCGATCGATTCGCGCCTCCGAGCTCTCCTTCGGCGGCGGCGGGGACACCGGAGTCCCGGTGTCCATCGAGCTGTCGGACGGCCGCCCGCTGCTGTTCACGGGCCGCATCGACCGCATCGACGAGCTGGCCGACGGTGGCGTGGTCGTCACCGACCACAAGACGGGCAAGGCCGACGACCACCTCGGGCTCGCGCCGGACGACCCGACGCTCGGCGGGACCCGGTTCCAGCTGCCGGTGTACGCGGCGGCGGCCAGCACCCTGAGCTGGCGACTGCCGGGCACTTCCGTCCACGCCGAATACGCCTTCCTCCGGCGTGGTCGGTTCGAGCGCGTGGGCCTCACGTTCGACGACGCCACGTGGCAGCTCGTCCGCCGGGAGCTGGACGACGTGGTGGCTGGGATCGACGCCGGGCTGTTCCCGGCCCGACCGGCGCCACCCGAGTGGCGCCGGTTCGTTCGATGCTGGTTCTGCGAGCCCGACGGCCTCGGCACCGCCGAGCGCTGGAACGAGTGGGAGCGCAAGCGCCACGATCCGCGCCTCGCCCGCTGGTTCGCCGAACCGGCCGAGGTCGAAGGCGAGGATGCGGTCACGAGCTCGTCGACGCGCGGGGCGCAACGATGACTTCGCAGTTGTCGCTGGCCCTGGACGCACCAGACGCACCAGACCCGGACGAACCGCCGGACGCAGCCGCCAGGACGAGCATCCGTGATGACACCGCATCCACGATGTTCGTCGAGGCCGGTGCCGGCACCGGGAAGACCACCGCCTTGGTCGGGCGGATCCTCACGCTGGTCGCCCACGGCGTCGAGATCGAGTCGATCGCCGCCATCACGTTCTCGGAGAAGGCGGCGGCCGAGCTGCGCCACCGGCTGCGCGCCGAGCTGGCGCGTGGCGACCATTGCGCCGCCCTCGACGCCCTCGACCGGGCGCCGATCGGGACGCTGCACGCCTTCGCCCGGCGACTGCTGTTCGAGTTCCCGGTCGAGGCCGGCCTGCCACCCGGGTTCGTCGTGCTCGACGAGCTCGAGAGCCGCCTGGCGCTGGACGAGCGCTGGGAGGACCTGCTCGACGAGTTGTTCGACCACGCCGACCGGGAGGTGGCGCCCGGCCTGTTGGCCGCCGAGCTGATGCGGCTCTTGGCGTGGAACCGGCTGGGTGGCACGGCCGGGCTGCGGCGGATCGTCGAGGAGTTCCAGGCCAACTGGGACCTCGTCGAAGCTCGGGTGGACCTGCGACCGCCCGTGCGACCGGCCATCGGGGTCGCTGCGCTGGTGCAGCAGCTGCGCGACGTCGCCGCGGGGCCGGCACCCGACGACGATCGCCAGGCCGACGTGCTGGCCCAAGTGGCCGACCTGGCCGCCGCGCTCGAGCGTGACCAGCGGCTCGGGACGTTCCTCGATGGCCTGGACGCCGTGAAGCGCACCCTGCGCAACCCGGACCGCTGCGGCAACCGGCTCAAGTGGCGCCGGCTCGGCGGGGCGGCGTTGGACGACCTGCGGGCCAGGGAGTGGGCGCTGCTCGCGCACGTCGACGACCAACTGCGCACGTGGCGCCAGTACCAGCAGGACGTCGTCGGCGCGCTCGTCGGTCGCTTCGTGC
>JBPCJL010000121.1:0-6453 GCA_051005355.1 Ilumatobacteraceae bacterium | reverse complement strand
GGTCGCCCGGGCCGACCTGCCGAGGGAGCGGTGGAGAGCAGCGAACGAACGAGGGGCGGATGACGAGCGCGCTCGTCGCCATCGACCTGCCGGGCGGGCCGGCGTTCGTCCAGACGCTCCAGCGCATCTGGGACGCCGGGGACGCGGCGTTCCCCGTCGATCGTCGGCTGCCTCGTCCCGCCCGGGAGCGGCTCTTGACGGCCATGGCACCGGCCCGCATCGTCGACGAGTCGGGTTCGCACGAACAGGGTGATAGCCGGCCGGTCGAGCTCGGCGACGCCCTGGTCGTGGCCACCAGCGGGTCCTCCGGCGAGCCGAAGGGTGTCGTGCTGACCCACGATGCGGTCGCGGCATCGGCCCGGGCCTCCAACGACCGCTTGGCCGTCGGCCATTCAGATCGGTGGCTGGCGTGCTTGCCGCTCTCCCACGTCGGCGGGCTCTCCGTGGTGACGAGAGCCGTGCTGTCCGGGACGCCGCTGACGGTCCACGCCGGCTTCGATGCAGAAGCGGCGATGGCGTCGGGGGCCACGCTGGTCTCGCTCGTGGCAACGGCGTTGCGGCGTGTCGATCCGGCGGCGTTCCGCACGATCCTGCTCGGTGGCGGCCCGGCACCACCGGACCGCCCGCCGAACGCCGTCACGACCTACGGCATGACGGAGACTGGCAGTGGTTTGGTGTACGGCGGGCTGCCGCTCGGGAGCGTCGAGGGGCGGATCGACCCGGCCGGGGAGATCCACCTGCGGGCGCCGATGCTGCTGCGTTGCTACCGGGACGGGACGGTGCCGTTGGTCGAGGGCTGGTTCGCCACCGGCGACCTCGGCCGCTGGCTGGACGACGGGCGCCTGCACGTCGAGGGTCGGCGCGCCGACCTGATCATCCCTGGCGGGGAGAACGTCTGGCCCGCACCCGTCGAGGACGTGCTGCGCCGCGTGCCGGGTGTTGGGGACGTCGCCGTCACCGGGACGCCCGACCCCGAGTGGGGACAGCTGGTCACGGCCTACGTCGTGCCGGCGGGCACCGACCCACCGACGCTCGACGTGGTGCGGGCGGCCGTCAAGCAGGAGCTGCCGGCCAGGTGCTCGCCCCGCCGGCTGGTGCTCGTCGACACGCTCCCCCGCACGAACCTCGGCAAGGTCGCCCGCCACCGCCTGCGGAACCCGTGACCAGCGCGGCGCTACCGCGTGCGGACGCCGGCGCCGCCGTCGATCACGTAGGTCTCGCCGGTAATCCAGCTCGCCTTGTCACTGGCGAGGAAGACGGCCAGGTTGGCGATGTCCTCCGGCTCGCCGAGGCGCCTGGTCGGCATGCTGGCGGCGAGCGACTCGCCGAAGTTGGCGACCAGTAGTGCGGCGAAGTCGGTCTGCACCAGACCGGGGGCGATGCCGACCACGCGCGTCGGCCCGAGCTCGGCGGCCAGCTGGCGGGTCAGGTGGATGAGCGCCGCTTTGGTGACGTTGTAGACGCCCAGGCCGACTTCGGCCCGCATGCCGCCCGTCGACGCGATGTTGACGATGACGCCGGGCCGCTCGTGCATGGCGCGCTGCCACGCCAGCTGCGACCAGAACAGCGGTCCGCGCACGTTGACCTCGAAGGTCTTGTCGTACTTGCCCGGGTCGACGTCCAGCGTGGCGCCGAAGTGCGGGTTGGTGGCCGCGTTGTTGACAAGGATGTCGAGCCCGCCGAACGTCTCCAGCGTGGCGTCGACGCATTCCGACGCGGCATCGAGGTTGCCGGCGTGGGCGGCGAACACGGCGGTCTCACCGTCAATGCATGCGGCCGCCTGCTCCAACTGGTCCTGCTTGCGGCTGCTCAGCATCACCTTGGCACCGGCCTCGGCGAAGCCGGCGGCGATCGCCCGCCCGATGCCCTTCGACGCGCCCGTGACCAGCGCGACCTTCCCCGCTAACGAGATCTCCATCGGCCGGACGGTAACCAGCGAACCGGTTTTCAAGCGTTTCAGGGGTCAAGTTTGACCCCAAAGTCACCCAGAGAACCGAGATCATCAATAGCGATTGGCCGGGTCCGGTTGGGTGTCGACGATGTCGTCGTCCAGTCGTGCCGACGGCGGTGACTCGTCACGGTGGCGGTGCTCCGGCGGGACCAGCGTGATGCGCACCTGGCGGATGCGGCGGCCGTCGATCTCCTCAGCGGCGAATCGCCACCCACCGTGCTCGACGGCCTCGCCGGGCACCGGCACGTGCTCGAGCGTCCCGAAGATGAACCCGCCGACGGTGTCCCAGTCGTCGTCGGGCAGGTTGGAGTCGAGCACCTCGTTGAGATCCTCGACCTGCAGCCCGCCGTCGACGAGGTAGTCGCCGTTGGCCAGGCGCTGGACCGGCAGCTCATCGACGTCGTACTCGTCGACGATCTCGCCGACCAGCTCCTCGAGGCAGTCCTCCAACGTGATCAACCCGACGATCCCGCCGTACTCGTCGGCGACCATCGCCAAGTGGAACTTGTCGGCCTGCATCTCTCGCATCAGGCGGCTGACCGGCTTGCCCTCGGGGATGAAGCGCACCGGCCGCACCAGCTCCAGCGCTGGTGTGCCCCCCCGCCCCTCGCGCTCGACGGCCATGAGGTCCCTGGCGTAGAGGAGACCGACGACGTCCTCGCCGTCGGTGCCCTGCATCGGCAGACGGCTGACGCCGTGAGCGATGGCGAGATCGAGCGCCTCGCTGATCGTCGCTGCGTTGGGCACGGCGATCATGTCGGGGCGTGGGACCATGACCTCGCGCACCACGGTGTCGCCGAACTCGATGATGCTCTCGATGAGCTGGCGCTCCTCGTGCTCGATCACCTCGTCGTCGGCGGCGGCTCCCACGATGTGCAGCAGCTCCTGCTCGCTGACGAACGGTCCCTCCTTCAAGCCCTTGCCCGGCAGCAGGACGTTGGTCAGACCGATCAGCCCGCGGCTGATGAGCCGCAGGAACGGGAACGACACGAGCAGTTCGGTCGGCCGGGCGGTGAACAGCGCCGCCCGCTCGGCGGACAGCACGGCCCACGTCTTGGGCATCGACTCGGCGAGCACGAAGAACACGACCACGTTGAGCACGAAGCCGATGGCGATGCCGGTCGGACCGAACAGTCGGTCGGCCAGCAGCGAGGTGAGGAAGGCCTGCCCGGTCTGCAGGAACGTGATGGTCACCAGCACCGGGTTGATGAACCGCTCGGGGTGGCTGACCAAGCGGTAGAGCGCGTGCGCCGACTTGGTCTCCGTCGAGTCGGCCAGCGCCTTGGCCTTGACGATCGAGATGCGGTTCAGCGACGTCTCAGCCGCAGCCAGGAAGACGAGCAGCAGCAGCAGGACGATGATCGCCAGCAGCATGATCACGTCGACGCCGCTCATGTAAGGACCTCAGCGTGGCCGGTCACGCCGACCAGGAGCCCAGCAAGAGCTGGGCCATGAGCGAGAAGACCGTGTCGATTGTTCGCTCGCTCGAAGACTCGCTCGCTCACTGGTCAGGGTGTTCCTGCCGGAAGCCCACCGGGGCCGGGCCTCCCCAGTGGTGGCGCTGCAGCAGCTCGAGCTCGCGGTCCTGCATCACGTGGCGCTCGTCGTCGTCGGCGTGATCGTGGCCGAGCACGTGGAGGACGCCGTGCACGACGAGCAGCGCCAGCTCGTCGTCCAGCGTGCCGGCGTGTCCGGTCGCCTGATCGGCGGCGACAGACGGGCAGACGACGACGTCGCCGAGGAGGACCGGCACGTCGGCGTCCGTGCGGTCAGGGGGGGCGTCGTCGAGCGGAAACGACAGCACGTCGGTCGCGCCGTCGCGGCCGAGGTGCTCGGCGTTGAGGGCGGCCATCTCACCCCGGTCGACGAAGGTGAGCGTCAGTTCGCCGGTGCAACGGCCTTCGTCGTCCAGCACGGCTCGGGCGAGCTCGCACCAGCGGTCCAGATCGACGGCGATCTCGGCCTGCTCGTCAGCACCCACCACAACCGTTCCGCTGACCCGCCCGCCATCCCACCCACCGGCCGTCAGCGTCGGACTCGGAGGCTCACCCATGGTCGTGATGCTCGCCTGCGCCGTTCACGAGCGGCGCGACCCGTCGCTGCTGGCTTCGTAGGCGGCGACGATGTCGGCCACGATGGGGTGGCGCACCACGTCGGCGCCGGTGAGGTGGACGAACGTGAGGCCGTCGATGCCGGTGAGCACCCGCTCCAGGCCGACGAGCCCGCTGCGGCCGTCGGGGACGTCGACCTGGGTGACGTCGCCGGTGACCACGACTCGCGAGCCGAACCCGATGCGCGTGAGGAACATCTTCATCTGCTCGGGCGTCGTGTTCTGCGCCTCGTCGAGGATGATGAAGCTGTTGTTGAGATTACGACCGCGCATGAAGGCCAGCGGAGCGACCTCGACCGCCTGGCGCTCGAGCAGGCGCTGGCCGGCTTCGACCTCGACCATGTCGTAGAGGGCGTCGTAGAGGGGGCGCAGGTACGGGTCGATCTTGGCCATCAGGTCGCCCGGGAGGAACCCGAGGCGCTCACCCGCTTCGACGGCCGGGCGGGTGAGGATGATCCGCTGCACCTCCTTGGCCTGCAGCGCCTTCACGGCCATGGCCACGGCGAGCCACGACTTCCCGGTGCCGGCCGGTCCGATGCCGAACGTGATGACGTTCTCGGCGATGGCGTCGATGTAGCGCTTCTGGCCGGCCGACTTGGGCCGGATCTGGCGGCCCTTCGCGCCACGCAGGACGTCCTGGGTGAGGATCTCGCTCGGCCGCTCGTCGTGATCGACCATCCCGATGACGCGGCGCAGGCTCGGCTCGTCCAGCTCGTGACCCCGCTCGAGGAGGCCGACCAGCTCGTCGAACAGGCGAGCCACCTCGGCCGCACGTTCGCCCTGCACGGTGATCTCGTTGCCGCGCACCCGGATGTCGGACTCGGGGAAGGCCCCCTCGATCTGGCGGAGGTGACGGTCCCGGGGGCCGACGAGCGCCGCCATCAGGTGCAGGCCGGGGACGACGACGGTGGTCGTGGTATCGGTCGACGTCATGCGGTCGTCGGGCAGACGGGCAGGTCGGAGCCGTCAGCGGTCACTGCGGCGATGGTAGCGGTTGCCCTGCCGGACGTGGACGAACGTTGCCCGGACGGTCGCCGTCGAGCCGGCCGTCGAGAGGTGAGAGGTGAGGGCACAGAGGCCCCTCACGTCTCACCTCGCAGGTGAGGCCGGGTCGATGACGACGCCGCCGGGGGCGGCGGGCACGACGTCCCACTGCTCGATCACGGGCACCTCTCGCTCGTGGCCGAGCACGGAGACGCTGGCCGGCTGCAGCGTCAGCGAGCGGCCGGCTTCGGGCGACCAGCCGCACCACCTGGCGGCGAGGATGCGCAGGAGGTGGGCGTGCGAGAACAGCACGGCCAGCCCGCCGTGGTCCGTCACCCGGGTGATCACCCGGTCGGCGCGCGCCCCGACCTGCTCCAGCGACTCCCCGCCGACGATCGGGTGCGTCCACACCGTCCAGCCCGGGATCTCGGCTCGGATGTCGCTCGTCCGCCGGCCCTCGTAGTCGCCGTAGTCCCACTCCACGAGGTCGTCGCACACCTGCGCCCTCCCACCGAGGCCGGCCAGCTCGGCCGTGTCCCGGGCCCGACGCAGTGGGCTCGTCAGTACGAGTGCCTCCACCGGCACGTCGGCGAGGATCGGTGCGAGCACCGCCGCCCGCCGCCGACCCTCCTCGTCGAGCGCGATGTCACTGCGCCCGGTGTGCCGGCGCTGTCGGCTCCAGGACGTCTCGCCGTGGCGCACGAGCACCACCCGCACCATCCGCCCCATCCGCGCCCCCACCGGTGACACCGCACTCACGCTTGCCGACCCTCGCCGCTCAGGTCGTCGTCGGTTCGGGGTCGGGCTCGGACGGCTTGCCGGCGACGAAATCGCTGACCCAGTCGAACATCGAGCCCCAGCGTGCCTCCTGCTTCGCCGCTCGCCGGCGCGCCTTGTCCATCCGTGCGCCGTGGTAGCGCCGCTTGGCCCATTTGGAGGTCGGCACGGCCAAGCGCACCGCGCCGAGCAGCGACACCAACGGCACGAACGTCCCGAACAGGGCGAACTTGTACTTGCCCTTGAGCACGCACACGACGATGAACAGCAGGTGGGCGATGATCCCGAGCACGGTCGCTGCGGCCGTGGCGTTGTCCTGCGGGTCGGCGCTGAAGTTGGCCGGGCTGACACCGAGGAGCGCCAGTCCGAGGCAGCCGACGGCCAGGCTCACCATCTCGACAGAGATCCGGCCCTCGTCGGCCCAGTAGACGTCTTGCAAGTGGAGGATCAGGGCGAACTCGTCGAGCACGAGCGATGTGCCGACGCCGATGAGCACGGCCGCGATCTCGGCCCAGGGCACCGCCGAACCCGTCCCGACCGACACGAAGGCCCCGACCACCAGCAGGATGATCCCGGGCACGGCATGGTGCACGTGCAACCCGTGGGACGACACGTTGTCCTTGAACGGACC
>JBPCJL010000120.1:0-5475 GCA_051005355.1 Ilumatobacteraceae bacterium | reverse complement strand
ACTCGACGAGATCGGCAGGAACTCCGAGAAGCCCTGGACGAGGCCGAGCACGATGGCGTGGGAGATCGGCACGACCGCAGGTTCTATCGGCCGCGGGGTCAGGGAATGTCGACTGCCGTGCCGCTCGAGCCGCTGGGTGTTCGCCGACCAGCTCGGCCCGCACGTGCACGGCGGCGCCCACGCCGACCGACCCGTCGTGCTGATCGAGTCACGGCGCGCCCTATGCGCCCGCCGCTACCACCGCCAGAAGCTGCACCTCGTGCTGTCGGGCATGCGCCATTTGTCGGCAGAGCTCGGCGACCGGGTGCGCTACCTCGCCGCCGACACGTACCGCGAGGCGCTGGCCCAGGTCGGCAGCCCGGTCGTCGTGCACGAGCCGACCAGCCGGGCGGCCCAGCGCTTCGTCGAGCGCCTGCAGGCGGACGGAATGGTGGCCGAGATCCTGCCCACGCCGACGTTCGCGCTGTCGAAGCAGGACTTCGCGGCGTGGGCGGGCGACCGGACCAGGTTCCGGATGGCCGACTTCTACGAGGCCCAGCGCAAGCGCTTCGACCTCCTGATGGAGCCCGACGGTGCGCCCGTCGGCGGTCGCTGGAGCTACGACGACCAGAACCGCCAGCCGCCGCCGAAGGGTGCGGCCACGCTCGACGTCGACGCGCCGTGGCAGCCCGAGGAGGACGACGTCGACGGCGCAGTGCGCCGCGACCTCGACGAGTGGGGCCTCGACACGATCGGCGTCGACGGGCCGCGCTGGTTCGCCGTGACGCACGAGGAGGCGCTGGCGGCGCGGCGCCACTTCATCGAGCGTCGCCTCGACGCCTTCGGACCGTACGAGGACGCCATCCTCACCGAGGACTGGGCGATGGCCCACTCGCTGCTGTCCGTGCCGCTGAACCTCGGTCTGCTGGAACCGATCGAGACGGCGCAGGCGGCCGAGGCGGCCTACGCGGACGGCGCCGTCAGCTTGGCCACGGCCGAGGGGTTCGTGCGCCAGGTTTCGGCTGGCGGGAGTACATCTGGCACCTGTACTGGCACCTCGGTCCGGACTACCGGAGCAAGAACGCCCTGCGCGCCCGGCGGTCACTGCCGCGGTGGTTCGCCGAGCTCGACGCCGAACGCGTCACGGCCGTGTGCCTGCGCACCGCTCTCGAAGGGGTGCGCGATCGCGGCTGGGTGCACCACATCGAGCGGCTGATGGTGCTCGGCAACCACGCCCTGCAGCGCGGCTACGACCCGGACGAGCTGACCGAGTGGTTCCAGACCGCCTTCGTGGACGGCTTCGACTGGGTGATGCCGGTGAACGTGATCGGGATGAGCCAGCACGCCGACGGCGGTCAGATCGCCACCAAGCCGTACGCCTCTGGCGGGGCGTACCTCAACCGGATGTCGGACCACTGCCGGCGCTGCCCCTACGAGCCGAAGCGGCGCGTCGGCGACGACGCCTGTCCGTACACCGCGGGCTACTGGGCCTGGGTGCACCGCCACCAGGAACGCCTGGCCGCCAACAACCGCACCAGCCAGACCGTCGCCTCCATGCACCGCCTCGCCGACCTCGACGCCGTCGTGGACCAAGAATCCCGCCGCCGCACGTTCTGACCATCGGAGGGTTTGGAGGCACCGGAGGGTTTCCGGCGCCCTTGCCGGTACGCAAACCCTCCGGCGCGCTGAAACCCTCCGATGTGCTTGAGCCGGTCAGGCGCCGGACATGGTGACGTCGCGCAGGACGAGGCTGACGCCGGCGGCCCGCATGGGCAGCCAGTCGACGTCGTTGCCGACCTCGGCGACGTCGAGCAGCATGCGCTGCAGCGTCGAGGCGATGGTCAGCTCGCGCACGGGCGCGCCGACGGCACCGCCGGTGATCAACATGCCGGAGGCGCCGGTCGAGAAGTCGCCGCTCACCGGGTTGACGCCCGAGTGCAACCCGGCGACGGACTGGACGAGCAGCCCGTCGTCGATGTCGGCGATCAGCTCTTCCTGCGACCTCGCGCCCGGTTGCAGGGCCAGCGCCAGGCAGCCGACGCAGGGCGTCCCGGCGAAGCCACCGCGGGTTGCGTTGGCCGTCGAGACGGTTCCGGCCCGGCGGGCCGAGTAGCTGTTGTGGACGAACTGGCGCAGCGTCCCGCCCTCGATCAGCACGTTTCGGCGGGCCGCCAGGCCCTCGCCGTCCACCTCGGTCGCCGTGTAGGCCACGGGGTTCGTCGGGTCGTCGACCAGGGTGACGAGCTCGGACGCCACGGTCTCCCCGAGCCGATCACGGAACAGGCTGCGACCCTTGACCACGCTCTCGCCGTTGAGGGTCGAGGAGGTCACGCCGAGGAACTGAGCGGTCACGAACGGGTCGAGCACGACGGTGAGGCGCTTGCTCGGCGGCTTGGTCGCGCCGAGCAGACGGGTGGCGCGCTCGGCAGCGTCCTGGGCCGCTTTGGTCAGGTCGAAGCCGTCGGGCTGACGGGCGACGCTGAAGCCGAACCCGGTCTGTGTTTCGTCTCCGTCGTCGGCCAAGCTGCTCACGCTGACGTAGCAGCCGTTCTCCCGACCGGACTCGCGGATGCCCGTGGTCGTTGCAACTGCAACTTCACCCCATGCGTCGGCGTAATCGGCGTCGTCAACCCGGACGCGAGGGTCACAGGCCCGGGTCAGCCGCTCGAGCTCCTTGGCCAGCTCGATCTTCCGCTCGGTCGGGAACCCGGCCAGCTCGTCGTTCCACAGCGGCTGGTCCGTGCGGGCGTGTCCATCGGGCTCGGCCAGACCGGCCCACTCGTCGACAGTCCCGAACGTGACGTTGTCCCGGGCCTCGGCCAGCACCTCGTCGACGGCGCCGGGGTCGAGCGTGCCGGCGTACGCGAACCCGGTTCGACCGTCGCGGATGATGCGCACGCCGATGCCTTCGCTCTGCGCCGAGACGAAGTGCTCGACCTCGCCCTCGTAGACCCGCACCTCGGTCTGCCCGCCGCGCGAGACGTAGGCCTCGACCTGCTCCCCCGCGTCCGCCTGGGCCACGACCTTGTCGGCCAGCGCCTGGAGATCCTCCATCAGGCGGCCGTCCCCCCGACGGTCAGCGCGGCGACGCGCAGCGTCGGCTGGCCGGTGCCGACGGGGACACCCTGGCCGTCCTTGCCGCACGTGCCGGGTCCGCCCATGGCGAAGTCATCGCCGACGACGTCGATGTCGCGCAGCGCCTGCGGGCCGTTGCCGATCAGGTTGGCCTCGCGCAGGGGCTCGGTGATCTCGCCGTCCTCGATGAGGTACGCCTCGGTCATCCCGAAGACGAAGTCGCCGCTGGCCGTGTTGACCTGGCCGCCGCCGAGCCGAGCGACGTACACGCCGTGCTCGGTCGAGCTGACGATGTCGGCCGGGTCGGTGTCACCGTCGGTGACGAACGTGTTGGTCATCCGCACCATCGGCAGGTGCATGTAGCTCTGCCGGCGGCCGTTGCCGCTCGGCACGCGACCCTCCTTGCGCGAGCGCAGGAAGTCGTACATGTAGTCGGTCAGGACACCGTCTTCAATGAGCACGTTGCGCTGTGTGCCGTGGCCTTCGTCGTCGACCGAGAGGGTGCCCCACTCGCCCGCCATGGTGCCGTCGTCCACGACGGTCACGAGCGGCGAGGCGACCAGCTCGCCGGTCTTGCCCCGGTAGACGCTGGCGCCCTTGCCGACGAGGTCGGCCTCCAGGCCGTGGCCGCAGGCCTCGTGGAACAGCACACCCCCGGTGCCCTGCTTGATGACGACGGGCATCGTGCCCGACGGCGCCGGCCGGGCCTTGAGCTTCGTCAGCGCCTGGCGGGCGGCGTCGCGGGCCAGCTCTTCGACGTCGACGGTGTCGAAGATCTCGAAGCCGACGGTGTGGCCCATCGAGTGGAAGCCGGTCTGCATTCCGGTGTCGCCGTCGGCCACCACGTTGATGCGCATGAGGCAGCGCACGACCTCGTCGTCGGCGAGCAGCCCGTCGCTGTTGGCGATCAGGACCCGCTTGCGACTGTCGCCGTAGCCGGCGGAGACCTGGACGACGGCCGCCCCCGCACTGCGGGCCGCCTCGTCGACGCGGCGCAGCAGATCGACCTTGTCCGCCTTGGTGACCTCGTCGGGGAAGGTCTCGACGGCGTTGCGCCGCACGGCGTCGGCGCGGGTGAGCGCGATGGCGCGCGTACCGCCACCGCCCTGGCGGGCCGCCGCCGCCGCTGCCTCGGCGGCCGCCTTCAGCCCGGTCTCGGACAGGTCGCTGGTGTGGGCGAAGCCCGTGGTCTCGCCCGCGACGACGCGGATGCCGGCGCCGCGATCGCGGCCACTGGTGACCTGCTCGACCCGACCGTCGTCGAGGCCCGCGGACGTCGACCGCTTGTCCTCGGCGTAGACCTCGGCGAACTCGCCCCCGGAGCGCATCGCCGCGGTCAGGACCCGTTCGAGGACGTCGTGATCGATCACGGCGCTGACGCTACCGGTGCCTCCTGATCGCCGCCGGTCCGTGGTTGGCGCGAGACAGGGCAGTATCTTCGTCCTCCGTGATGGTGGCGACGGGCGTGCGCGGCGAGGCGAAGATGACGGTGACCGAGGCCGATACGGCGCGGGCGCTCGGGTCCGGGAGCGTGGAGGTGCTCGGCACGCCGCGCGTGGTCTCGCTGTGCGAGGAGGCGTGCTGCCGGGCGGTCGCAGCCGACCTGCCGGCCGGGTCGACGACGGTCGGGATGAAGGTGGCGATCGACCACCTGCAGCCGACACCCGTCGGCGCGACGGTGGTCGCCGAGGCGCAGGTGCAGAAGGTCGAGGGCCGCCGGATCACGTTCAACGTGTCGGCGTCCGACGATCGCGGACTCGTCGCCGCCGGCAAGATGGGCCGCGTCGTGGTCGACGTCGAGCACTTCATGGCCAAGTGCGACAGCTGAGGCAGCGCAACTCGTCACCAAATCCGCAGAGTGCTGCTGGGAAGCGATGTTCGTCACCAAATCCGCAGACTGCTGCTGAGACGCGATCTTCGTCATCAATCCCGCAGAGTGCTGCTGGGATCGCAGAAAACTGCAACCGCGGCAGCACTCTGCGGATTTGGTCACGTCGGGGACTGCTCACGCCACCGCGCGGCTGAAGTAGATCTCGGCCAGCTCGTCGGCCGTGCGCTCGATGTCCCGATCGATCGCCGAATCCGGGACGCGCGGTACGGTCCACCCGATGCGGGCCAACTGGCGGTCGCGCCACTTGTCGTAGTCGCCCACGAGGCGACCACCGTGCCAGGTGATGTGATCCACCTCCACCCCGAATCGACGTGCCGGATCCCCGCCATCGAGGTGAACCGTCGATCCGTCGGGCAGCTGCACCGGATGCTGGGGGTCCAGCTCGACCCCTCGCCGTCGCAGTGCACGGAGCAGCCTGAGCTCGTGGTCGGACTGGGCCGGCTTCATCCACGCCGGGCGTCGGGCGAGCACCCTGCCGAACCGGGCCGATCCGTTGCGCCCGATCATGCGCAGCCGCCGACTTGCGGCGA
>JBPCJL010000119.1:0-16297 GCA_051005355.1 Ilumatobacteraceae bacterium | reverse complement strand
AAATACACACCTCGCCGCCGTCCAAGTTTTTCGTATGGGAAACCCCCACACGAAACACTCGGATGGGCAGGAGGTCACGCGCAGGGAACCGTCGTCGGCGACGTCGACGTGGATCGCGCCGCCGTCGGTGACCTTGCCCTCGAGCAGGAGCATCGCCGACGGGTCGCCGATCTCCCGCTGGATGATCCGCTTCAGCGGTCGGGCCCCGAAAGCCGGGTCGAAGCCCTCCTTGGCGAGGTGGGCCATCTCCTCCGGCGAAACGTCTAGCGCGATGCGCCGCTCTGCCAACCGGTCGCGCCACCGCTCGAGCTGGATCTCGACGATGTGCGTCAGGTCGTCCTCGGTCAGCGCCTTGAAGCGGATGATCTCGTCCACCCGGTTGATGAACTCGGGCTTGAAGAAGTCGAGCGGGTCGCCCGGCAGGTTCGACGTCATGATCAGCACGACGTTGGTGAAGTCGACCGTGCGTCCCTGGCCGTCGGTCAGCCGCCCGTCGTCCAGCACCTGCAGCAGCGTGTTGAACACGTCCGGGTGGGCCTTCTCGATCTCGTCGAGGAGCACCACCGAGTACGGCCGCCGCCGCACGGCCTCGGTCAGCTGGCCGCCTTCGTCGTAGCCGACGTAGCCGGGGGGCGCGCCGATCAGTCGGGACACCGAGAACTTCTCCATGTACTCGCCCATGTCGATGCGCACCATGGCGTGGTCGTCGTCGAACAGGAACTGGGCCAGCGCCCGCGCCAGCTCGGTCTTGCCGACACCGGTCGGGCCGAGGAACATGAATGACCCGATCGGCCGGTTCGGGTCCGACAGACCGGCTCGGCTGCGCCGCACGGCGTTGGCCACGGCCCTCACGGCGTCGTCCTGGCCGATCACGCGCTCGTGGAGGTGTTCCTCGAGGTGGATCAGCTTGGCCGCCTCGGCCTCCATCAGTCGGCTGACCGGCACGCCGGTCCACTTGGAGACGACCTCGGCGATGTCCTCGGCGTCGACCTCCTCCTTGAGCATCCGCTGCTCGGACTGCAGCTCGTCGAGGTGCGTCGAGGCGTCCTCGATGCGCCGCTCCAACTCGGGGATCCGGCCGTAGCGGATCTCTGCGGCCACGTTCAGATCGGCTTCCCGCTCGAGCTGCGTGCGCAGCTGCTCCAGCTCCTCCTTCAGCGTGCGGATGGCGTCGATCGCCTCGCGCTCGGACTCCCAGTGGCGCTTCATCTCGGAAGCCTCGGCGTTGAGTCCGGCCAGCTCGTCGTGCAGCCGGTCGAGCCGCGCCACCGACGCGTCGTCGCTCTCCTTCTCCAGGGCGACCTGCTCGATCTCCAGCTGCAGGATGCGCCGCTGCACGACGTCGATCTCCGTCGGCAGCGAGTCGATCTCGATGCGCAACTTGCTGGCCGACTCGTCGACGAGGTCGATCGCCTTGTCGGGCAAGAATCGGTTCGTGAGGTAGCGATTGGACAGCACGGCCGCGGCGACGAGCGCCGAGTCCTGGATGCGCACGCCGTGGTGCACCTCGTAGCGCTCCTTCAGCCCGCGCAGGATGCCGACCGTGTCCTCGACCGACGGCTCGGCCACGTAGACCTGCTGGAAGCGGCGCTCGAGGGCCGGGTCCTTCTCGACGTACTTGCGGTACTCGTCGAGCGTCGTGGCCCCGATCATGCGCAGCTCGCCCCGGGCGAGCATCGGCTTAATCATGTTGCCGGCGTCGAGGGCTCCCTCAGCCGCACCGGCGCCGACGATGGTGTGCAGCTCGTCGACGAACGTGATGATCTCGCCGGCGGCGTCGGTGATCTCCTTGAGCACGGCCTTCAGTCGCTCCTCGAACTCGCCGCGGTACTTGGCGCCGGCGAGCATCGAGCCGATGTCGAGTGCGATCAGCCGCTTCGTCTTCAGTCCCTCGGGCACGTCGCCGTCGGCGATGCGCCGGGCGAGGCCCTCGACGATGGCCGTCTTGCCGACACCGGGCTCGCCGATCAGCACGGGGTTGTTCTTGGTCCGTCGGGACAGGACCTGGATGACGCGGCGGATCTCGTCGTCCCGGCCGATGACCGGATCGATCTTGCCCTCGCGGGCGCGCGCCGTGAGATCCTGGCCATAGCGCTCGAGGGCCTGGAACTGCTCCTCGGGGTTCTGCGAGGTGACCCGGTGCGAGCCGCGAACCTCCTGGAGCACCTGCAGCAGCTCCTCCGTGCCCACGCCGAGCCGCTCGTGCAGGGCCAGGAGCAGGTGCTCGACGGACAGAAAGTCGTCGCGCAGGTCCTTCTGGAACCGCTGGGCGTCGTCGAACAATGCGTTGGCGGCGCGCCCGAGGCGAGGCTCGTCGCCGCCGTAGGCCTTGGGCAGCTTGGCCACCGCTTCATCGGCCTTGTTGCGGATCATCAGCGGTGCCTGGCCGAGCTTGGCCAACACCGCAGGAACGATCGTGTCGTCCTGGCGGGTCACTGCCGCCAGGAGGTGATCGGGGGTCAGTTCGGGGTTGGAGTTGGCCTTGGCCTGATCGATGGCCGCCGCCATCGCCTCCTGCGTCTTCAGCGTCCACTTCTTGGGGTCAAGCGCCATCCCGTCAGGCTATCGGAGGAGAGAAATGCTGAGTCATGACGTATCAAGTTTCAGGTTGCGATTGGGGGCCGGATGGGTTACGGTTTCATGACGGCCGACGTGCGCCGTGCGGGCACCGACACGACAGACAGGGAGCTGCATGGACCTCACGATCGACCGTCCCTCGCGCTGGCACCGCCTGACCCGCCGAGCGATCACGTCCCTCGGTGCGTTCGGTGCGTCGGCGCTCGTCGCCGTCGGCTCGTTGGCGCCGGCCCTGCAGCAGTGCGAACCGCCGAGCCAGCAGCAGCAGGTCGTCGACATCACGAACCAGCGCCGCGCTGAGGCCGGGCTGCCGGCGCTGCGCGTCAACAGTGCGCTGGCGTCATCGGCGCAGAACCACTCGCAGGACCAGGCCAACCGCCAGACGATGACCCACACGGGCAGCGACGGCTCCAACGCCGGTCAGCGGATCACGCGCGCCGGCTACAACTGGCGGGCGTGGGGCGAGAACGTCGCCTACGGGCAGGCCGATGCGGCGGCGGTCATGACTGCCTGGATGAACAGCTCGGGCCACCGGGCCAACATCCTCAACGGCAACTTCACCGAGATCGGCGTCGGCCTGGCGTACGCGTCGAACGGTCGGCCGTACTGGACCATGGTGCTGGCGCGGCCGGGCTGAGCGAGACTGCCGTCATGACCGACGAGGAGCTGTTCGCCCGCATCGGCGATCTGGTCGACGAGGAGCACCGGCTGGAGGCTGATGCCCACCCGGGCCGGCCGCTCGCTGAGGATCAGGCCGAGCGCCTGGCCCAGCTCGAGGTGGCCCTCGACCAGTGCTGGGACCTGCTGCGCCAGCGGCGAGCCCGGCGCAACGCCGGCCAGGACCCCGACGATGCCCACGTCCGGCCGGCCAACGTCGTGGAGAACTACCAGCAGTAGCTCGGTCGTCTTCGTCCGCGAAATGGTTGCGGTGCAACCATTCTGCGGACCAGGAGGGGACTCCCGGACGGGGGTGGCACCCCTTCGGTAGGTTGCCGAGATGCCGAGTCGTCGACCGCTCCGAGCGCCTGAGCGGGTGGCGGGGGCAGCGTCTCGGGCCACGCTGCTGTGCACCTGGCAGGACGGCGCGGCGCACCTGTGGGGGTGGGATGGCCGCCACACGATGACGCCGGCGTGGCTCGACCGGACCATCGGTCCGAGCTTCGGGTGGACCGGGCGCTTCGACACCTTCGACCTGCGCCTCCACGATGGGCAGCACTTCCGACCACCGTCGATGCGCCTGTCCGGCGCATCGCTCGCCGTCTGGCTGCGCTCGGCGGACCACCGGCTGCTGGCCAGCGACCCCCTGCGGTGGCTTCACGCCGTGGCGGCGCTGGCGTCGTCGTGCGTCGTCAGAGGTCACGTCAGCCCCGTCGTGCGCGTCGAGCGCGACCGCACCGTCGCCCGTTGGGAACCGATCGCCGACCTCGCCGTCGACGACGCCTTGGCCGGACTGGCTGCGGCGGCTCCGCCGACCGCCATCGGTGACGCCGAGCCGCTCGCCGCCACCGCAGAGATCCACGCCGCGCTGGTCGACGCGAGCGCCCGCCAGCGCCTCGCCGACGGGTGGTGGCTCCCCGACCTGCCCCGCCGGCGGTCGTCCACCACCGCCACGTTGCGCACCGTGTTCCAAGCCCTGTCCCGAGCGGACCCCTTGGTCAACGAGCGCACCGACGCCGATGCCCTGGCCGCCGTCACCGCCCGCCTCGATCGCCGTCGCCGCCGGGCCGGCGGCGAGCCCGTCGTCGTGCCGCGGGTGCGCCTCGTCGTGCCGGACGAGCTGGACGAGGACTGGGAGGTTCGTCTCGAGCTGGTCGACGAGCTCGACGCCGGCCGGTGGTGCTCGGCCGACGACGTGTGGGGCGAGACACCGCTGGCGCTCGAGGTGGCCGGCGGCCCCGATGGCCTCGGTCTCCTCGCTGGAGCCGTGACGTCGACCGCCGCCACGCTGGCGGCCGAGGTCGACGGGATGGCCGGCCTCGCCAGCACGCCGACCCCCGCATCGGTGCGCCTGGACCTCGATGCGGCCCAATGGTTCGTCGAGCTGGCACCTGCGCAGCTCGAGCGGTTGGACATCGAGCTGGTCGGCCCCGAGCGACTGGTGCGCGGCGGCGTCGCCGTGCGCGGACGAGCCACACCGGCACCGGCGTCCGACCGCGCCGGCGGGTTCGCCCGGGAGGCCGTCGTCGAGTGGCGCCTGGTCGTGGCCGACGAGGACGGGCCGGCCGCGCTGTCGGCGGCCGAGCTGGCGCGCGCCGAGGCGTCGGGGGCGACACTGCTGCACTCGGGGCGCCGGTGGATTCGGCTCGACCCTGCGGCCATGCGGCGAGCGCGGGAGCGACTCGAGGACCACGCCCGCCACCACCAGCAGGTCGGCGCCGCCGCCCTGCTCCGACTGGCCGCCGAGGGCGAGCTGGACGATGCGCCGGCGGAGGCCACGACTGCGACACGGGTCTGGACCGACGACCTCCTCGCCGGACTTCCCGACGATCGCCTCGGCGAGGCCCACGAGGACCCTGCCTTCGTCGGCCAGCTGCGGCCGTACCAGCGCCGTGGGCTCGGTTGGATGCAGTTCCTCGACCGGCTCGGCCTCGGTGGGTGCCTGGCCGACGACATGGGCCTCGGCAAGACGGCGATCGCGCTGGCCCACCTCCTGACCCGGCCGGGACCGCACCTCGTCGTCTGCCCGCTCTCCGTCGTCCACAACTGGGTGGCCGAGACAGCTCGCTTCACACCGGGCCAGCGCGTCGTCGTGCACCACGGGCCCGAGCGGTCGGCCAACGACCACAACGAGCTGGCGGGTGCCGACCTGGTCGTCACGACCTACGGTCTGCTTCCCCGCGACCTCGCCCACCTCGGCGCCGTCGACTGGTCGACGGTCGTGCTCGACGAGGCGCAGAACATCAAGAACCCGGCGACCCGAGCCGCCAAGGCGGTGCGGCAGCTGCGCGCCGGCCAGAAGCTGGCCCTCACCGGCACCCCGATCGAGAACCGGCTGGCCGAGCTGTGGGCGATCGTCGATGCCGTCAACCCCGGCCTGCTCGGCAGCCGCGAGCAGTTCCGCCACCGGTACGCCAAGCCGATCGAGCGCAATGGCGACGCCGACGCCGCGGCACGGCTGCGTCGCATCACGCAGCCATTCGTCCTGCGCCGGAGCAAGTCCGATCGGCAGCTGCTCCCCGAGCTGCCCGACAAGATCGAGCAGGTCGCCTGGGCCGGACTTACCAAGGAGCAGGCCGTGCTCTACCAGCGCGTCGTCGATCACCTGCTGGCCGACGCCGCCGGCGCCACGGGCATGCGGCGCCGCGGCTTGGTCCTCGCCGCGCTGCTGCGCCTCAAGCAGATCTGCAACCACCCGGCCCACGCCCTCGGCGACGGTTCGCGCCTCAGCGGGCGGTCGGGCAAGCTGGCCCGCTACGACGAGCTCGTCGACGAGCTGCTCGACGTGGGCGAGCGGGCGCTCGTGTTCACGCAGTTCCGCGAGATGGGCGAGCTGCTGCGCCGCCACGCCGCCGAGCGGCTGGGGCTGCGGGTGCCGTTCCTCCACGGCGGCGTGGCCCGCGGCCGCCGGGAGTCGATGGTGGCCGAGTTCCAGGCGGGCGCCGGACCGCCGCTCCTGCTCATCTCGCTCAAGGCGGGCGGCACGGGGCTCAACCTCACCTCCGCCAGCCAGGTGATCCACTACGACCGCTGGTGGAACCCGGCCGTCGAGGACCAGGCGACCGACCGGGCGTGGCGCATGGGTCAGGGCCGCACGGTCGTCGTGCACAAGCTCGTCTGCGAGGGGACCGTGGAGGAGCGGATCGCCGCCATGATCGACGACAAGCGGGCGCTGGCCGACGCCGTCGTCGGCAGCGGCGAGGAGTGGCTGTCCGAGCTGTCGAAGGCCGAGCTGCGCAACCTCGTGCGCCTCGACACGGCGGCGGTCGTCACCGGCGCCGGTGGCGGTGGGCAGTGAGCGAGCGAGTCTTCGAGCGAGCGAACCATCAGCACGGTGCTTCTTCGTCGCCGGCTTTGCGGCGACACGCTCATTGGTGCCCGGCTGGTGGGCAAGCCTCGAACCCGTCGCCCACGTCGATGGTGCACCAATGAGCGAGCGAGTCTTCGAGCGAGCGAACCATCAGCACGGTGCTTCTTTGTCGCCGGCTTTGCGGCGACCCGCTCATGTGAGGACCTCAGGGTGGCGGTCACGCCGAATAGGTGGGCAGCAAGAGCTCGGCCATGAGCGGAAGACCGTGTCGATAATTCGCGCGCTCGAAGACTCGCTCGCTCATTGGTGCCCGGTTGGCGGCGAGGCTTCGAACCCGTCGCACACGTCGACGGTGCACCAATGAATGCGCCGCCGCCCGGGCGCGTGGCTGCCGTGATGGTGCGGGCGCTGGCCGCCGAGCTGTCGGACCCCGCCCGCTTCCGGCGCGCCTCGGCCTACGCCAGGGATGGCGCGGTCATCGACCTCGTGGTCGAACCGGGCGAGCTGCGGGTCCTCGTGCGCGGGTCGCGCTTCGAGCCGTACCAGGCCCGGGTGTTCGTGGCGGTGGCGGCGCCAGGTGCGGTCGGGCTGGCGCTGGTACCTCGTCGCGACGAGGTGGTGGCCGAGTGCACGTGCCCCGACGACGGTCCCTACGCCAGCGCGTTCTGCAAGCACGCGCTGGCCGGACTCCTGGTCCTCGCCGACCGGGTGACGCTCGAGCCCGACCTGCTGGAGCTCTGGCGGGCCGACGACGACCTCGCACGATCGCCGCGACCTCGGCGCCCGCTCGACGAGCTGGATGATGACGAGGACGACGCCGACGAGACCGAACGCATCGACGTGTTGGCGGCGGCGATCGCCGCGCCGGAGCCGATCCCCGATCTACCGCGCCTGCCGAGCCGCCTTCCGGTCGCGATGGCCCGTCACGACGATGACGTGTCGCAGCTGCTGGCCGACGTCCTCGCCGACGCCATGTCGACCCTGCGGTCGAGCTGACGGCGACCGTCAGGCGGCGTCCCGCCGCGGGTTGTTCGCCACGGTGACCACGAGCGTCAGCGTGGGACGGGTCGGCGGCCGACGGCGCTGGCGGGACGGCGCGAACTCGGCGCGTAGGCGCCCATGCCGGTCGCGGTGAAGTTGGCGGGGAAGTTCGGTCGCATGGAAGAGCATGGAATCGAACGTACGCACGATCGTGGACAGTTCGTGTCCGCGATACAAGCTCGGTGGCCATCGACACCCCGGCCCGACTGCTGCGCTTGCTGGTGCTGTTCTCGTCCCGACCGCAGTGGTCGGCGGACGACCTGGTCGCTCGGCTCGAGATCACCTCGCGGACCCTGCGGCGCGACGTCACCCGGTTGCGCGACCTCGGCTACCCGATCGAGAGCACCACCGGCCGCTACGGCGGCTACCGGCTCGGTGCCGGTGTCCGCCTGCCGCCGCTGTTGCTCGATGACGATGAGGCCGTCGCCGTCTCCGTTGCCCTGCGCGACCTGTCGCGGGTCGCCGATCCGCAGCTCGGCGAGGCCGCCCTGGCGGCGCTCACCAAGCTGGCCCAGGTGATGCCGAGCGCGCTGCGCGAGCGGGTCGACACGCTCGGCGAGATGAGCGTGCGACTCGGCCGAGACAGCGAGTGGCCCGCAGAGCGCACCGACACCGCCACGCTGATGGCGCTGGCCCAGGCGTGCCGGCGCGCCGAGCGTCTCCGGTTCGACTACCGAACCGGCGACGACCGCACGAGCCGCCGGCACGTCGAGCCGCACCGTCTGGTGTCGATGCGCACGCGCTGGTACCTCGTCGCTTTCGACCTCGACCGTGACGACTGGAGGACGTTCCGCGTCGACCGCATCGGTCCGCCCGCACCGACCGGTGCCCGCAACGTCGAGCGACCGGTGCCGGACGCCGCCGCGCTGGTCGCCGAAGGCGTCGCCGTGCGCGTCTACGACACCCACGCCCGGGTCCGTCTGCCCCTGCCGGCCGAGGTGGCCAAACGCCAGATCCCGCCGACGGTCGGCATCGTCGAAGCCGTCGACGACGGATCGTGCGTGGTGACGATCGGGGGCGACGCCGACTGGATCGCCCGCTACGTCGCCGGACTGCCGTTCGCCTTCGAGCTCGACGGCCCGCCAGAGATTTTCAAGGAGCTGGCCCTGCTGGCCGAGCGCCTGCTCGCCGTCGTCGAGCGAACCTGACCCCTCTTGGTCAGGGTTCTGGCTGGATGTCCAGCCAGAACTCTGACGATGACGAGTCACCGCAGGCGGATGACGTTCCCGCTGATCAGACGGGCGGCGTCGGAGCACAACCAGGCGATGACCTCGGCAACCTCGGTTGGTGTCGCGACGTGGACGTGGTCCGGTGAGCGGGCCACGAAGGCACGCACCTCGTCCGTCACCCAGCCCGTGTCCGTCACCGGCGGGTGCACCACGTTGGCGGTGACGCCGAGCTCGGCCAGCTCGGTGGCGGCCGACATGGTGTAGTTCTCGAGGGCGGCCTTGGCGGCGCCGTAGGAGACTTCGCCGGGGAATCCGCTCAGGCCGCCGGAGGTCAGACCGACGATGCGGCCCCAGCTGGCGCGGCGGAGGCGCAGCCGCCGGGCCAGCTCGGCGATGAGCAACGCCGCCGCCCGAGCGTCAACGGCGAAGTTGCGCTCGAACGACTCCGCCGTCAGGGCGTGCTGCGGCCGATCGAGCCCGTCGGGCGAACGGTCGTCACCGAACGTGTCGGCCGCCCACCCGCTGGCGTTGTTCACGAGGATGTCCACCGGACCCAGCTCGGCCTCGGCCCGGTCGAGCAGGGCAGGGATCGAGGCGACGTCCGACAGGTCGGCCTCGACGGCGAGCACGCGACCATCAGCCCCCGCCGTCGCCCCCAGCAGCTGAGCGCCGTCCGCCGCCCGCGCCTCGTTGTACGCCGGCTGGGCGTCGGCGTCTGGTTCGAAGCGCAGGAACGTCGCCAGCACGTCGCACCCGCCAGCGGCGAGGGCGCGCACCGTCGCCGCCCCGATGCCGTGGTTGGCCCCGGTGACGACGGCGACGTGCTTGTCCAACGGTTCTGTCCCCTCCGAGCGACTCACGCAGATCGATCTTGACGGACGGAACCGGGTGAGGCCGGCATTCGTTCAATCCCGTGGCCGTCTCCCTCAAGCATGATCGCGGAGTGGACGGAGCCGCCATCGTCGTTGCCGGTGTCGACGGACGCATCCTGCAGTGGACGGCAGCCGCCGAAGAGCTCTTCGGCCATCCCGCCGCCGAGGCCATCGGCCAGCCCGTCGACCTGATCGTCCCGGATGAGTACCGGGAGCGGCACTGGGCCGGCTTCCACCGGGCGATGGCGAACGGCAACTGCCGCCTCGACGGCGCCGCGATCAACCTGCCGGCGCGGCATCGCGACGGTTCGGTGCGGGCCGTCCCGGCTCGCTTCGTGTTTCTCGTCGACCCGCATGGTCAGCCCGTCGGCGCGGCCGCCATCTATGCCGAGCCGGCCGGGGGCGAGGAGCCGTGGAGTCCGGTCATCGAGCGGGCGCCGTGATCGGCTGGCTGCGCGCACGCCAGGAGTGGGCGCTGGCCGGGGCGTTGCGGCGCGCCGATGGCCAGCTGGCCACGGCGTGGTGGATCGGCATCGTGCTGCGCGGCACGCTGCCGGCACTGCTGACCGTGGCCTCCGGCTGGCTGGTCGCCGCCGTCACCGACGGCTCGAGCCTCACTCCGCCACTGATCGCCTTCGGCGTCGTCTTCGTCCTCGCCCAGCTGCTCGGGCCGTTGCACGAGGCCGTGGGGTACAACCTCGGCGACCGGACCTCGACGTCGCTCAACGATCGTCTCATGGCGACGACGCTCGCCCCGGCCGGCATCGCCCACCTCGAGCGGGCCGATCTGGCCGGCGACCTGTCGATGGCCCGCGACTTCGACCTCGGCATCACCGGCCCGCCGTTGTCGTACGCGCTGAACTTCGTCGCCGACGGTCTGGTCAACCTCGTGATCGGCGTGGCGTCGGCGGTGGTCCTGGCCACCTTGGGTTGGTGGCAGGCGATCCTGCTCGTCGTGGCGTGGTCGGCGACGCACTGGCTGCTGCGGGAGAGCGCCGTGTGGAACGACCGCAACACGCCCGAGGTCCAGTCGGCCCAGCGCCACGCCGACTACGCCTACCGGCTGGCCGTGGATCCCCCGGCGGCCAAAGAGGTCCGCCTCTTCGGGCTGGCCGGCTGGGTGATCGACCGCTTCGCCGGCCACCGTCGACACCTGCTCGATCTCCAGCACCACGCCACGCGGCTGCGCGAACGGTCGGTGGCCGCGTGTCTGGCCATCGTGATCGTGGCCAACCTCATCGTCTTCTGGTCGTTCGCCGACCGGGCCGCCGACGGCCGGCTCGACCTCGCCGACGCCGTCGTGGCCCTGCAGGCGGCCATCGGAGTCAGCGCCATCGCCTTCGGTGGGCTGAGCTGGGCCGTCGACGGCGCCGCCGCGCCGGTCGCCGCCGTCGCCCGCCTCGAAGCGACGATGCCGTCCTTCGGCCGCCTCGACGAACCCAGGAACACCGCGTTTGTGCAACAGCCATCGCCCGGCGAGGGGTCAGTGCACAAACGCGGTGATGGCGGCTCGGGTGATCTCGCGTTTGTGCAGCCGGCGTCGCCCGGCGGCCCGTCAGTGCGCGAACGCGATGAGGCCGGCCCGGGTAATGCTGCGTTTGTCCAGCGGGCGTCGCCTGGCGAGGGGTCAACGCACAAACGCGGTGATGGCGGCTCGGATGATCTCGCGTTTGTGCAGCCGGCGTCGCCTGGTGAGGGGTCAGTGCACAAACGCGGTGAGGGGGGTCCGGGGGATCTCGCGTTTGTGCAGCCGGCGTCGCTCGGCGAGGGGTCAGTGCACAAACGCGGTGATGGCGGGCCTGAGCTGCGGTTCGAGGACCTCTCGTTCCACTACCCCGGCGGCGCCGAAGGCGACGGCCGGCCGAGCGAGCGCCAGCGAGCCGGACGGCGATGGGGTGTGGGGGCGCAGCCCCCACGGGATGAGCGTCCGCCGGTGCTCGAGCACCTCGACCTCGTGATCCCGGCCGGCTCGTCGATGGCCATCGTCGGTCAGAACGGCGCCGGCAAGACCACCTTGGCCAAGCTGCTGTGCCGCCTCTACAACCCGACGGGCGGTTCGATCTGCGCCGACGGCGTCGACCTGCGCGACCTCCCGCTCGACGCATGGCGGCGCCGGGTCACCGCCGTGTTCCAGGACTTCGTGCGCTTCGACCTGCCGCTGCGGGCCAACGTCGCGCCGGCCGGTGCCAGCGACGAGGTCATCCTGGCCGCGCTGGCCGAAGCCGGCGGCGGCAACCTCGCCAGTCTCGACCCCGTCCTGGCCAAGGGCTACCCGAGCGGGACCGACCTGTCCGGTGGGCAGTGGCAGCGCGTCGCGCTCGCTCGCGCTCTGGCCGCCGTGCGGCTCGGCGCCGACGTCGTGCTGCTCGATGAGCCGACGGCGCAGCTCGACGTCCGTGGCGAGGCCGAGATCTTCGAGCGCATCCTCGCTGCGACACGCGGCTGCACGACCATCCTCGTCTCCCACCGCTTTTCGACGGTGCGCCACGCAGAGCGGATCTGCGTCCTTGAGCACGGCGCCGTCGTCGAGCTCGGATCGCACGACGAGCTGATGGACCGCCGCGGTCGGTACCGCACGATGTTCGAGCTGCAGGCCTCGCGGTTCGTGGAGCTGGACGAGCACGGCGAGGAACTGGTCCATGACACGCTCGGCTGACCAGCGGTCCCCCGACGACCTGCCGCCCGCCGTCCCGGCGCTCTGGCGGACGTTCCGCCTCGGCTACCGCATGGAGCCCAAGCTGCTCCTGGCGTCCCTGATCACGACCCTGCTGATGATGCTCCCCGACGCCCTGCTGGCGCTGTGGCTGAAGCTGCTCACCGACGGCGTGCTGAACGCCGACCGCACGGCCGTGCTGGTCGCCGCCGCCGGCCTCGCCGGCTCGACCACGGCGACGTGGTACGTCGGCCTGGTCAACGACCGCGTCCAGCGCCGGTTCCGGGACCGCATCGGGGCGGCGATGGAGGCGCACATCGCCCGGCTGCAGGCGTCGGTGCCGACGATCGAGCACCAGGAGCGAACCGAGCTGCTCGACCGGCTGGCCGTGCTGCGCGACCAGGCGTTCACGCTCGACCACCTCTTCTCGTCGCTGCTGACCAACATCGGGTTGGTCGTGCGCCTCGCCGTCACGGCCCTCTTGCTGGCGTCGATCCACCCGTTGCTCGGCGCCCTCGTCCTGGCCGGCCTGCCGGCGGTGACCATCTCGCTGTGGCGGCCGGGCGTCGAGCGCTCGGTGCAGGAGGCGGTGGCTTCCAACGACCGCCTGGCCCGCCATCTGTTCACGCTCGGGACGACGGCAGCGCCGGCCAAGGAGGTCCGCCTGTCCGGCATCCAGGACGACCTCCGGGCGCAACGCCACGCCGCCCGCGACCGGTGGTACCTGCCGATCGCCGCCGCCCGCTGGACCTCGGCGGCGTGGCAGGCCGGCGCCTGGTCCTTGTTCGGGTTGGCCTACGTGGCCGGCATCGTGTGGGTCGCCGACGGGCTCGATCGAAGCGTCGGCGACGTCGTGCTGGTGCTCGTCGCCGGCCAGCGTCTCTCGCAGTACCTCGCCCAGTCGATCGGCGAGCTGGGGTTCCTGCGCGGCGTGTGGCTCGACGCCTCGCTGCGGCTGACGTGGCTGGAGGACTACGCCGCGGCGCGGACGGACCTGGCCACCGAGTCGCCGCCGGCGCGGCTCACCGACGGCGTGCGGTTCGAGCACGTGTCGTTCCGCTACCCGGGCGCGGAGCGACTGGCGCTCGAGGACGTCGATCTCCACCTCCCCGCCGGCACCGTCGTGGCGATCGTCGGTGAGAACGGCGCCGGCAAGACGACGATCGTCAAGCTCCTGGCGGCGATGTACCGCCCGACGTCAGGACGGATCACGGTCGACGGCCTCGACCTCGAGACCATCGCCACCGACCGGTGGCGGGATCGGCTGGCCGGCGCGTTCCAGGACTTCTTTCGCTTCGAGCTGCCGGCGCGCCAGACGGTCGGACTCGGCGACGAGCCGCGACTCGATGACCGCAGCGCCGTCGGCGTGGCCGTCGAGCGGGCCGGTGCCGGCGACGTCGTCGACCTGCTGCCGGCGGGCCTCGAGACCCAGCTCGGACCGACGTGGGAGGACGGCGTCGAGCTGTCGTTCGGCCAGTGGCAGAAGCTGGCGCTGTCGCGGGGATTCATGCGCGACGAGCCCCTGGTGCTCGTGCTCGACGAGCCGACCGCGGCCCTCGATGCCGAGACCGAGCACGCGCTGTTCGAGCGCTACGCGGGGGCGGCCCGAGACGGCGCGGCGGCGGGCCGTGTCACGATCCTCGTGTCGCACCGGTTCTCGACGGTGCGCATGGCCGACCTGATCGTCGTCCTCGACGGCGCCCGGGTCGTCGAGGTCGGCGGTCACGACGAGCTGCTGGCCCGGGGCGGGCAGTACGCCGAGCTGTTCGGCCTGCAGGCCACGGCCTACCGCTGACCCGCTTCGTAGGCTGCCTCCGTGCCAGACCGCCCGCCCGAAGAGCTGCTCAACCGCGTCACGTGGAAGATCCCCAACGCCCTGGCGATCATCGGGTCACGCTCCGGTGACGAGTGGAACGGCATGACGGCGAGCTGGATCACGCAGGTGTCGATGGAGCCGGTGCTGATCGGCGTCGGCATCGACAACACGGCCGTGACGCACCGCCTCGTCACGGCGGGCGGGTCGTTCACCGTCAACCTGTGGTCGGCCGAGGAGACCAAGGTGTTCGTCAAGTTCTCCAAGCCGGCGATGTTCGATGCCGAAGCGCTGACGCTCAACGGGCGCATCGTGCGCGAGGGTGTGAGCGGGGCGCCGGTGTTCGCCGAGGCCATCGCCTACCTCGACTGTTCCGTGCGCGCCGCCCACGATCTCGGCACGCACACGTTCTTCGTTGGTGAGGTCATCGACGCAGGGATCAACGACGACGAGGCCCGGGCGGCGGCGATGAGCGACACCCGCATGAAGTACGGCGGCGTCAAGCGGCACTGAGCACCCGGGTACGGTCGGCCGGCGTGTCCGACGACCAACCGCCGCTCATGCTCGGGGCAGCTGGAGTGTCGGCCGAGGACGTGGTCAGCGTGGCTCGCCACGACCGCACCGTGGTGCTCGGCGACGAAGCCCGGGCGGCGATCGACCGCGGCGCAGCGATCGTGGAGCGACTGGTCGAGTCGCCCGAGCCCGTTTACGGGGTGTCGACCGGGTTCGGGGCGCTGGCCAACACCGTCATCCCGAACGAGCGCTCGGCCGAGCTGCAGACGGCGCTGATCCGTTCGCACGCCGCCGGGATGGGCGCCGAGGTCGAGCGTGAGGTGGTGCGGGCGATGGTTCTGCTGCGCGCCCGCAGCCTGGCCATGGGGTATTCCGGGGCGAGGGTGGAGGTGGTCGAGGCGATGCTCGCGATGCTGGCCGCCGGCACCACCCCCATCGTGCGGGAGCACGGCTCACTCGGCGCCAGCGGTGACCTGGCGCCGTTGGCGTCCGCAGCGCTCGTGCTGCTCGGCGAGGGCGAGGCACGTCGGCGCGACGGCACGCTCATCGACGGTGCCACCGCGTGTTCGGAGGCCGGCGTCACCCCACTGGTCTTGCGGGCCAAGGAGGGGCTGGCCCTGATCAACGGGACCGACGGGATGCTCGGGATGCTCGTGCTCGCGCTCGCTGATCTCGATGTGCTGGTCCGCACCGCCGACATCGCCGCCGCCATGTCGACCGAGGCGCTGCTCGGCACGGACCGGGCGTTCGCGGAGGACCTCGTGGCCATGCGCCCGCACCCCGGCCAGATCGCCAGTGCGGCCAACCTTCGCGCCCTGCTGGCCGGCTCGCCGACGGTGGCGAGCCACCGTCACGGCGACGATCGGGTGCAGGACGCCTACTCGGTGCGGTGCTCACCGCAGGTGCACGGCGCGGCCCGTGACACCGTCGAGCACGCCCGGCGGGCCGCCGTCGTGGAGCTGCGGTCGTTCATCGACAACCCGGTGGTCTTGCCGGACGGGCGGGTCGAGTCGTGCGGCAACTTCCACGGCGCGCCGGTGGCGGCGGTGGCCGACTTCCTCGCCGTGGCGATCGCCGACGTCGGCGCGATCAGCGAGCGGCGGACGGACCGTCTGCTCGACCGCACCCGGTCGCACGGGTTGCCGCCGTTCCTGTCCCCCGACGCCGGCGTCAACTCGGGCCTGATGATCACCCACTACACGCAGGCGGCGATGGTGGCCGAGAACCGTCGGCTGGCCGTGCCGGCCAGCGCCGACACCCTGCCGACGAGCGGCATGCAGGAGGATCACGTCTCGCTCGGCTGGGCGGCGGCGCGCAAGCTGAGGGTGGCGGCGGCCAACCTGGCCCGCATCATCGCCGTCGAACTGACGGCGGCGGCATGGGGACAGTCCCTCCGGGCGCCGCTCCAGTCCGCCGCAGCGACCGGCGCCGTGGGCGCGGCAGTGCGGGCAGTGGTCGGTGAGCCCGGACCCGACGAGTGGTTGGCGCCACGGCTGGCCGCCGTCGAGCAGCTCGTCGTCAACCGCGCGATCGTCCACGCCGCCGAGTCCGCCTTGGCCGCCCCGCTCGGCTAATCGCCGTCGTCGTCGTACGCCTTGCGCAGCTTTGCCGGGGCCTTGCGGCGCCACGACTCCTCGATCAACTCGCGCAGGTGGTCGGGCTCGACTCGCTCGAGGGCGATCAGGATCGACC
>JBPCJL010000118.1:0-4111 GCA_051005355.1 Ilumatobacteraceae bacterium | reverse complement strand
CCAGATGGCGGCCTACGAGAAAAACCAGCACCCGTGGATCGACGGCGAGCGGCCAACAAGCTCCGAGGCCGCAAACGCCGAGATGCCCTTGCTCGGCGTGTGCCTCGGCGCCCAACTGCTGGCCCGGGCCGCCGGCGGCGAGGCACGCGCAGGCGCGCACGGTGCGGAGGTCGGCGTGCTCGCCGTCGACCTGTCGCCCGACGCCTTGCGTGACCCGCTGTTCGCCGACCTGTCGCCGACGATCACGGCGCTGCAGTGGCACGGCGACACCTTCGACCTCCCACCCGACGCAAGACTGCTCGCCACGTCGGACGAGTACCCGCAGGCGTTCCGCATCGGGAACGCCTACGGGTTGCAGTTCCACGTCGAAGTGACCTCGGCGATGGCGCAGGACTGGTCACAGGTGCCGGCCTACGCAGCCTCGCTCGACGCCGTGCTCGGCGACGATGCGTTCCCCCGGCTGCTCGCCGACTTCGAGCACGCCCAGCCCGAGATGCGCCAAGCGGCCGAGGCGATCGCCCACCGCTTCGTCGATCTCATCACCGCCCGCCGAGCTGCCGTCGCCGCCGCCAGCGGCGATCGGTGAGCCCAGCGCGCAAGGAGACGTCGACGACGGCCGTACCGTCGGTGTCCGCCGACCGGTTTGGTCGGCCGAGAGAGACAAGTTGGTTGCATCATGCAAGGCAAAGTGAAGTTCTTCGACAACGACCGCGGGTTCGGGTTCGTCTCCCGGGAGGGTGGCGATGACGTGTTCGTGCACGTCTCCAACCTTCAACCCGGCACCACGACCCTGGCCGAAGGTCAGACCATCGAGTTCGAGGTTGGCCCGGGACGCAAGAGCGAGGAAGCCAAGAACGTTCGCTCCGTCTGACCCGACAGACATTTGGAGCCGCCGGGTCCGACTCGGCGGCTCCTCGTCGTTCGTCGACACGAGGGAGAGCGCCAGCCCCGGGCTGTTGGCAAGGGCACCAAGATGAGCGGGTGCGTGAGGCTTCCCGACGGGTAGGCCCGCGATGGGCGTGACGCAGCGGCTCGATGCGTTCCAACGGCGCCACGGATGGGCGGGGTTTCCGCTGGCCGTCGTCTACAAGTTCGTTGAAGATCAGGGCCCCTATCTGGCTGCGCTCATGACGTACTACGGCTTCTTGTCCCTGTTCCCGTTGCTCCTGTTGCTGACGTCGGTCTTGGGCTTCGTGCTGCAGGGCGATCCCGAGCTGCTTGGACGCGTGGTCGACTCGACGTTGCGGCAGTTCCCCGTCATCGGCGATCAGCTCGTTGACCCTCAGGGACTGCAGGGAAGCGCGCTCGCGCTCGTCGTCGGCGGGCTGCTCGCCCTCTACGGTGCCCTCGGCGTCGCCCAGGCGATGCAGAACGCGATGAACGTGGCGTGGGCGATCCCTCGCCACCGCCGGCCGAACCCGCTGCGGGTGCGTCTGCGCAGCTTGCTGCTCGTCGGCGTCGGGGGATTGGCGGTGATGGCGACGACGATCCTGTCGGCGCTCGGTAGCAGTGCCGGTGGCTTCGGCGTCGATCTCGGGCCGTGGACTGCGACCGGCGCGACGATCGCCGCCTTCGCGCTCAATGCCGCCGTCTTCGTCCTGGCCTTTCGGATCTGCACGAGCCGGGCGATGCCGGTTGGGCAGCTACTGCCTGGCGCGATCACCGCCGCGGTCGTGTGGCAGCTGCTGCAGCTGTTCGGGGCGGCCTACGTGGCCTCCGTGGTCAAAGGCGCCACGGCAACGTACGGAGTCTTTGCGTTGGTGCTCGGGCTGCTCGCGTGGATCTTTCTGACGGCCTCCGGCATCGTGCTCGGCGCCGAGATCAACGTCGTGCGCGCGAAGCGCCTCTACCCACGGTCGCTGTTGACGCCGTTCACCGACAACGTGGACCTGACCTCCGCCGATCGCGACGTCTACAGAGACGCAGCGAGGGCCCAGCAGGCCAAGGGCTTCGAGTCGGTGACGGTGAGCTTCGACGACGACGGCCAGCAAGCGTCGGCCCGCCGCCGGGCCCGGGACGCAGACGAACCTGCGGCACCGCCGGGCCTCGAGGACGAAGACTCCTGACGCCTGCGGACATCGAATCGAGCCTCGCCTCCGATCGAGGCGGCCGCTGGGCGGCTTCCGAGCTGCCTGATTGAGTGGTCGTAGGGGCAGCGTCCCACCGGGTGGTGGGCTTCGAGGTGATCCTCGGTGTTAGCCGCCGGGGGTGAGCTCGGCGACGGAGTCAGTATCGCGCTCGGGGTAGAGGACCGCCATAGAGCCTTCGGAGAGGTAGCGGCGGTCGCCGGCTTGCCATTCGTCGTGGACGTCGGCGAGCACGGCGCCGACGAGTCGGATCACCGAGGCGTCGTTGGGGAAGATGCCCACGACGCGGCTGCGCCGCTTGATCTCCTTGTTCAGCCGCTCGAGCGGGTTGGTCGACCAGATCTTGCGCCAGTGCGCTCGGGGGAAGGCGCTGAAGGCAAGCACTTCGGTCTTGGCGTCGTCCATCAGCACAGCGGTCTTGGGGAAGCGGTCGCCGAGCTGGTCACGGACCTGGTCCCAGGTGGCGGCGACGGTGTCGGGGTCGGGCTGGGCGAAGATGGTGCGGAACACCGCAGCGACCATGTCCTGGTGGCTCTTGGGGACGAGGGCGAGCAGGTTGCGGGCGAAGTGCACCCGGCAGCGTTGATGGGCGGCGCCCTGGAATGACCGGCGGAGGGCGGCGACGAGGCCGGCGTGCTGGTCGGAGATGACCAGGCGCACCCCGTCCAGGCCGCGGGTCTTCAATGAGCGAAGGAAGCTGCGCCAGAACGTTTCGTCTTCGGAGTCGCCGACGTCGACGCCGAGCACCTCGCGTTCGCCGGTGGCGGTGATGCCGGTGGCGACCACCACGGCCATTGAGCACACCTGTGAGGTCTGGTTGCGGACGTGGAGGTAGGTGGCGTCGAGATAGATGTAGGGGAACTCGATGTGGTCCAAGCGGCGGGTGCGGAACGCCTCGACGACCTCGTCGAGGCCGGCGCAGATGCGGGACACCTCGGACTTCTTGATCCCCGACGCTGCGCCGAGTGCTTCGACCAAGTCGTCAACCGAACGGGTTGACACCCCCTGCACGTAGGCCTCCATCACCACTGCGTACAGCGCCTGATCGATCCGTCGGCGCGGTTCCAAGATGGACGGGAAGAAGCTGCCTTTGCGCAGCTTGGGGATGCGCAGCCCGAGGTCACCGGCCTGGGTGGTCAACAAGCGAGGCCGCGAGCCGTTGCGTTCAGTGACTCGGGTGTTGGCGCGTTCGTAGCGGGCGGCGCCGATCTGCTCGGTGGCTTCGAGCTCGATCAGCTCCTGCAGCACCAGCTGCACGGAGTCGCGGATCAGATCGACGCCTTCACCGGCGCGGAACGCGTCGAGCAGGTCAGACAGGACAGACTGAGACAGGGCCATCGGTTGGGTTCTCCTTGGTGTGCTCTTGCTGGAACACACCGAGAATCACGCCGATGGCCTCACCCATCGCGGACCCCCACCGAAACCGGGCCTCTCAGATCGCCTGAGAGCCACGATCAGCGCCGGGGTGGTACCTAGGGTGCGGCCGATTCGACCCCCCAAGCCCACCACTCGGGGGGACGCATACAGTGCGGCAAGGCGCCTTCCTTTCGGGTCGTGTTCCACCGGGTCCCCCACGACCCCGGGCGGCACCGTAGCCCAATCGCAACACGACGCGCGGCGACTGTCAATCATGCTGAGGACGCGCGGCCCGGAGCCCGACGGCGGCGGAGCTCACGGGCCTACGGACGCGCTGACTGGTGGAAGTCGGCTCGCCCGCCGGCCGGTACCGAAGCACCGGCGAGGTGAACCGTAGGTCTTCCAATCCGTCAAGCAGCCCGCTCCGAAGAGGACTCTCGACACGGCCCGTCGGGCGAGGGCGGACGGGGCTCGACGGTCTGTGTCAGCTTCAAGCGCGCAGCGACCCCCGGACGCCCGGCGAAGGCGTCAACGGGGGTCGCTAGTGGCGCGTCGCGGATTTGGCTTCGGTGAGGGCTGCGCGTCCGCGTCGGACTTTGGCGATGATCTCGTCGGCGGTCTTCTTCCAGATGAAGGGCTTGGGGTCGTCGTTCCAGTGTTCGGCCCAC
>JBPCJL010000117.1:0-5112 GCA_051005355.1 Ilumatobacteraceae bacterium | reverse complement strand
ACGGGGCGCGTGGAGGTTGGGTCGGCGGGCGTCCCGAACCGGATCCGGTTGTGGGCGTGCGCGAGGTGCTGGATAGAGAACGCGGCGCGCATTGCCGTGTACTGGCCCTGCGCCTCCAGGGTCTGGTTCACGCTCTCCTTGGCCAGCTTGAGGGCGAAGCTCGGCTTGGTGGCGATCCGCCGGGCCATGGCCATGGTGGTGTCACGCAGCTCGTCACGCAGCACGACGTGGTTGACCATGCCGAACAGCCGAGCGTCCTCGGCCGACACCCAGTCGCCGGTGAACAGCAGCTCCTTGGCCTTGCGGGCGCCCAGCTCCCACGGGTGGGCGAAGTACTCGACGCCGTTCACGCCCATGCCGACGACCGGGTCGGAGAACTGAGCGTCGTCGGCGGCCAGGATCACATCCGCCACCCACAGCAGCATCAGCCCGCCGGCGATGGTCTTCCCCTGCGCGGCGGCAATCACTGGTTTGGGCAGGTTGCGCCACCGCCAGCACATCTGGAAGTAGAGCTCCTCCTCGAAGGCCATCTGACCCTCCTGGCCCTCGCGGGCGAACCCGGCGTGGGCCGAGACGAGGTCGAACTCGGAGAACCCCTCCCGGTCGCGCATGTCGTGACCGCTGCAGAAGTGCGGCCCGTCGGCCTGCAGGACGATGACCTTGACGTCCGTGCGCCGCGAGGCGTCGTCGAAGCAGGCGTTCAGCTCGTAGGTCATCCGCTTGTTCTGGGCGTTGCGCGTCTCCGGCCGGTCGAGGGTCACGACGGCCACGCCGGCGTCCCCCGGCTCGACGACCTCGTACCGCAACGTGTCCAGGTGGCTGAGCGAGACCGGCACGTGGGTACACTAATTGATCGGCCGATTAGTTCTGCCAGGGGAGCCCGCCTTGCGCACGATTCAGCACCCGCTGTCCGGAGCCACGTACGACCTCTTGGACGACGGCAACGTCCAGGTCGTCACGAAGGACGGCAGCACCGGCACCTTCGACAAGCACGGCCACTGGCTCTCCGGTGACCTCAAGCACGCCGACGCCCACCTCTGCCTGTGGATCGGCGGCATCGAGCTGCCGAACCGCTTCCAGCAGGCCGCCACCGCCCTCAAGGAAGAGGGCGCCGTCCCATCCGAGGAGCTCACCCAATGACCATCACCCAGCCCGCACCCGGGGAAGCCCGGTCTCCCGGCGCCTCGTACCAGGATCTGCTCGACAACGACAGCCGGCCCGAGAACGTGCCCGTCGTGCTGCGCTGGCAGCGCAACGAGCACCTCGGTTCGGAGAACATCCCGAGGGAGCGCTACGTCAGCCGGGCCTTCCACGAGCTGGAGAAGCAGAAGCTGTGGAGCCGGGTCTGGCAGATGGCGTGTCGCGAAGCGGACATCCCGGAGGTCGGCGACACGCTCGTCTACGAGATCTGCGACCAGTCCGTGCTCGTCGTCCGGTCTGCGCCGGACGAGATCAAGGCGTTCTGGAACGCCTGCCTCCACCGCGGCCGCCAGCTCAAGGACGGCGGCAGCAACGAGCACGAGCTGCGCTGCCAATTCCACGGATACTGCTGGAACCTCGACGGCTCACTCAAGCAGATCCCGTGCGAATGGGACTTTCCGCACGTCGAGCCGGCCGAGTGGTCGCTGCCCGAGCTGCGCGTCGGCACGTGGGGCGGGTTCGTGTTCGTCAACCCCGACCTTGACGGCGAGTCGCTGGAGTCCTTCCTCGGCGACTTCCCCCAGCAGTTCGAGAAGTGGCCGCTCGAGCAGCGCTACAAGGCCGTCCACGTGGCGAAGATCTTCCCGACCAACTGGAAGGTCGTGCAGGAAGCGTTCATGGAGGCCTTCCACGTCGTCGCCACGCACCCGCAGTTGCTGGCCGGCATCGGCGACGCCAACAGCCAGTACGACTGGGATGGCAACTGGTCGCGGGCGATCACGCCCAACGGCACACCGAGCCCGCACGTCAAGTTCGAGCCGTCCCAGCAGCAGATGTTCGACGCCATGAGCGACCGCCGCCTCGACGAGGACCCGTTCGTCGAGCTGGGCGAGGACGACACGGCTCGATCGACGGCTGGCAACGGCGGCCGCTTCCGGATGGTCGAGGTGATCGGCGCCGACGCCGACGCGCTGTCCGACGCCGAGATGTCGGACTCGATCTACTACACGCTGTTCCCCAACCTGCACCCGTGGGGGAGCTACAACCGGATCACCTACCGGTTCCGTCCGTACGGCGACCGCCACGACATGTCGATCATGGAGTGCATGTTCCTCGACCCGTGGCCCGAGGGTGAGCCCAAGCCGCCCGGGGTGCCGATCCACTGGCTCGGCGTCGACGATGACTGGACCGAGGCCCCCGAGCTGGGGATGCTGGCGCGGGTCTTCAACCAGGACTCGTTCAACCTGCCCAAGGTGCAGAAGGGCCTGGCGTCACTCAAGAAGGACATCACCCTGGCCAACTACCAGGAGACGAAGATCCGCCACTTCCACCACCTGCTCACGCAGTACGTGGAGGACTGAAGGACCGAGCCCGCTCGTCCGGACCCTGGTCGCCCGTGCGACCAGGATCCGAACGACGGCTGAGCTACACCCGAGCTGGCGTGCCGTCGAAGAACTGCTTGGCGTCCTTGTCGCCGTACAGGTACCAGGCCACGAGGATGTACACCGCCAGCGGCAGGAGCGTCTGGTCCCAGTGGAAGCCGTGGTGGGCGATCACCGACCACACAAGGACGATGGCCCGGGCGAAGGCCACGATGAAGACGACCGCTCGCGCCCACTCGGCGCCGCTGCGCAGGCCGAAGGCGATGGCCAGGTCGATCAGCCCGATGACGATGGCGATGATGCCGAGGACCGTCACGTTGCTCGTCGGGGTGTCGGACAGCTCGATGTGAATGTTCTCATCGCCCCGCGTGGCGAGGAGGATGATGCCGGTGGCGATCTCGACCAGGCCGACGAGGATGATCAACACGTAGAGGAAGACGACCCCGAAGGGCCGGGGCCGGGCCGTCATGGTCATGCTGTACTCCCTGCGGATCTGTCACCGCGCGCACCGGTTGCACGTGGCGGAACGACCGTAGTCCTGGCCCATTCGCCGGCCGGTGGATGGGTGGTGGTTAGCCGGTCGGCGGCTCGCCGAGCAGCGCTGACAACTGCCGGTGGACCAGGTCGACGAACGGCCGCTGCTGCAGCAGATCCGGGCGCAACGCGCTGCTGGCGCACAGCCCGCTGGCCTCGGTGAGGAACAGCTGGGCGACGGTGGCCGGGGCCCGGTCGGCGGCGACGACGCCGTCGCACTGCCAGCGCTGCACCATCGACGCCAGCATCCTCCCGTACTGCGTGCTGTAGGCGAGCAGCAGCGCCCGCACCTCCGGGTCGCGGGCGGCGGCGTGGTTGATCTCGGCGATCAGCGAGCGCAGCTGCGTTTGCGCCGGGTCGAGCAGCCAGGTCGTCCACTCGTGCAGCGACTCCGGACCGGCGACGCCCCCCGACCGCCGCAGCGGGTCGATGGCCTCCAGCGTCGAGGTCACGACGTCGGTCAGCAGCTCGGGCTTGCCGCGGAAGTGGCTGTAGACGGCACCGGTCGTCACCCCGGCGGCGGCAGCGATCTCGACCAGGCTGGCGCCGTCGAAGCCCTTGCCGGCGAACGCCTCGGCAGCGGCGTGCAGGATCAGCTCCTTGGTCGACGGCGTGCCGGGCGGGCGGGCGTCCTTGCGCGGCCGTCCCGTGCGGCGCCTCGTCGCCGGAGCGCGCAGGTCCGTCAAGAGGCTCGGGCCAGCGCCGGCGTCGGGACGGCGGTCACGTCCATCTGCTCGGGCTCGGTGCCGAGCGAGATGAGGACCTTGGCCATCCCGAGGAACATGGCCAGCGCCAGCGTCAGCTCGACGATCTCGGCCTCGTCGAAGCGAGCGCCCAGCTCGGCCCGCAGCGCCGGGTCGACATGCGCCGGGTCGGTCAGATAGGCGTCGGTCCACCGCAGCACGACCTTCTGCCGGTCCGAGAGTGTCGAGTCCTCGTACCCGTCGTGGATCTGCTCGACCTGGGTCTCGTCCAACCCGTCAGCGGTGGCACCGTCGAACCGGACGTTCTTGCAGAACCCGCAGTCCGTGACCCGGGCGTTGCGCATGCGCGCCGTCTCCTTGATCGACTGCGACACGATGCCCTCGCTCCAGAGCGTCCCGTAGAGGCGGCCGAAGGCGCGAGCGATGTCGGGGCAGTGGGCTAGCGCCGTCCCGAGGGTGGCCGGCTGGCCGGGGACGGCGGACGGGACGCGCGGGACGGTGGACATGGCGGCTCCGATCAGGGTTCGAGGGCGAGGACGAGACGCATGCGGCCGAGGCCATCGAGCAGGCCCAGGGCGACGGTGAAGGCGACGAAATCGGCGTCGGTCAGATGCTGCTTGACGCGGTCGGCGTCGGCATCGGTGAGGCCGTGGACGTCGATGACGAACTGCTCCGCGTAGGCGAGGCACGCCTTCTGCTGGTCGGTGAAGCGGGGCGAGCGGTGGTGGTCGGCGAGTGCGGCGACATGCTCGTCGGTCACGCCCGCAACGTCGCCGCGTCGCCGCTCGGCGCCGTGCAGATCGGCGATGCGCAGCCGGCACAGCTCGAGCACGACCGGGTCGACGGCGGCGAAGGTGGTGGCGAGGTAGTCGTCGAGCGGCCCGGCCAGCTCGGACCGCGCCGCCATGGCCTCCTCCAGCGTTCTCATGCCGGGACCCGCGCCTCGTCGAGTTGGACCAGCTCGAGGTAGGCGCCTTCGATCAAGAGGTACGAAACGTCGCCGGTATCCGGGAACACCGTCTCGCCGGCTTGCTGGGCGGCAGCCTTGTCGGGCGCACCCAGGCGGAAGTGCGGATAGCCCTGCTGAGCGAAGATGTCGTCGGTCACCCGTGGCAGCAGGTCGGTGCCGATGGGCGGCATGAGCAATTGCAGCGTGACGGGACCTCGGTCGCGCCGCTGCAGCACGGTGGCGTCGGCGATGCCGTGGAACGACTGTCCGGTGGCGACGAGCTCGAGACCGAACACCTGCGACCACGTCTGCACGGCGCGCGGCACATTGGCCGGGTCGGTCCACAGCGAGATCGTGCGGTCGACCGCATCGTCGCCGGTGATCGGCGCCAGCTCGTAGACGG
>JBPCJL010000116.1:0-7644 GCA_051005355.1 Ilumatobacteraceae bacterium | reverse complement strand
TACCGCGGGCAGATGGCCGATGGACGCAACGTGTGGTACATCCTGACCGACACCACGGATCGTGAGAACGCCGAGGGGCTTGGCCTCAACTTCGCCTCGAAGCTGGCGTACGCGGACGTCGGCAACGCCGCTCGCGACGCCAACCTCGAAGCCGACGCCAGCCTCACGTTCAAGAGCGGCGCCGTCGATTTCAGCCCCGAGCGCAGCGTCGTCGCCGGCCCGGCCGATGCACCGTTCCCGCCGGCCGAGGCCCAACCCGGGTCGGTGGGCGACGAGAACTACACACCGCTGGTCAGGATCAAGAACCAGCCCGGTACGCCGATCTACAACGCCCCCGTCGTGGCGTTCGACGTCGGCCCCGAGCAGATCTCGTTCTGCGACGGGATGCCGGACTACTCGCTCGTACACGACCGTGTGTTGAGCATCTGCCCCGACAGCGGCGAGAACGGCGGGGGCACGGTGACGATCGCGCTCACACCGATCTTCAGCTTCGCCCGCCCGTCGGTGTACATGAGCACCGAAGCATCCGACCCCATGGTCGCCGCGCTCGACATGGCCACGTTGGCCCCGGCACTCGGCGACATCGCGACCGGTCGGGACGACAGCGCCTTCAGCGCCATCGAGCGGCTCTTCGTCACGGCCAACGGCCCGACCGGCGCCGACAACCCGCAGCGTCAGGGGTTGGCCAGCGCGCTCGTCGACGGTCTGCCACCCATGCACGTGGTGGGTGGACTGCCGACCATCGCCCTCGACTACAGCCCGCTGTGGGACCTCAACCTCGGCGAGTGGACGCAGGCGGCGATCGATGCCGGGTACCGGTCCCGGGTGATCGATGAGTTCCAGATCTTGGCGCTCGTGCGCGACGGATGGATCACCGGTCCAGACGGGGCGCCGTACGGCTCCACCGGCATCGTCGTCAACTGCCCGATCGTGGCCCGCTTCCTGTAAGCGCCGCCTGGCTGGGTGGACGGGACTCTGACCCAACTTTGGTGTCACATCTGACACCGAAGTTGGGTCAGAAGCGCTCGCGTGGTGTGTAACGCCCAGCTGCCACGAAGGACCGATTGTCCACCGACGGGACGAACGACAGGAGGACCGATGATCGGTCTGCAAGGCAAGACGGCGATCGTGACCGGTGGGAGCTCAGGGATCGGTCAAGCCATCGCGGTGCGGTTGGGGCACGAGGGCGTCGACGTCGCCATCAACTACGTCGGGCCGCACGAAGGCGCCGAGGCGACGCGCGACACGATCGAGGCGGGCGTGCGGGCTTGTGTCGACGAGGTCAACTCGTGTGCCGCGTCGAGTCGGGCCATCGTGGTCGAAGCGGACGTGTCCGACGAGGCCGACGTCCAGCGTATGTTCGAGCAGGTGCGGACCGATTTCGGCTCGGTCGACCTCCTCGTCAACAACGCCGGCATCCAGGTCGCCCAGGACTCCCACGAGCTCGAAACCGCAGCGTTCGATCGTGTGCTGGGCGTCAACCTGCGCGGCTCGTTCCTCTGCGCCCGGCGGCTGATCAGCGACCTGCTCGAGGACGGTCGCCAGGGCGCCATCGTCAACGTCTCCTCGGTGCACCAGCTCATCCCCAAGCCCAAGTTCCTCGGCTACTCGGTGAGCAAGGGCGGCATGCAGAACCTCACCCGCACGCTCGCCCTCGAGTACGCCGGTCGTGGCATCCGGGTCAACGCGATCGGTCCGGGGGCGACGGTGACGCCCATCAACAGGAGTTGGATCGACGACCCGGTGAAGCGGGAGATGGTCACCGCCCACATCCCGATGGGCCGGGCGGGCGACGCCGAGGAGATGGCCGCCGTCGCCACGTTCTTGCTCTCCGACGAGGCCGCGTACATCACGGGCCAGACCCTGTTCGTCGACGGCGGGCTGACGCTCTTCGCCGACTTCCGAGGGACCTGGAGCTCGGAGTGAGCGCGTGAACGTAACGCCAGGCCTGACCGCGAGACCGCACCGGCGTGACTGACGACTACGACGTGATCGTGATCGGTGCCGGACCAGCCGGCGAGACGCTGGCGGGGCGCTGCGCCGAGGGCGGGCTCTCGGTGGCCATCGTCGAGCGCGAGCTCGTCGGCGGGGAGTGCTCCTACTGGGGTTGCATCCCGTCGAAGGTGCTCATCCGCCCCGGCGACGTGCTGGCTGCCGCCGAGCGCGTGCCTGGGGCCGCGCCTGCCGTCACCGGCGCCGTCGACGTGGGCAAGACGTTCGCCCACCGCGACCTGTTCACGGGCAACTGGGACGATGCCGGTGCACTGCCGTGGTTGGAGGAGCGTTCGATCGTCCTCGTGCGCGGCCAAGGCCGTCTCGCAGGCGAACGGATCGTGGAGGTCGCTACGGCGGCCGACGGGCCTCGCCGTTTGACGGCCGGCCGGGCCGTGGTCGTGGCCACCGGCACCGGCCCGAACATCCCGCCGGTGCCCGGGCTGGACGACGTGCGGCCGTGGGACAACCGCACGGTGACGGCGACCCACGAGGTGCCGGCGCGGCTGCTCGTGCTGGGTGGAGGCGCCATCGGCGCCGAGATGGCTCAGGCCATGCGGCGGCTCGGCACCGTGTCCGTGACCGTGGTCGAAGCGGGCCCCCGCTTGCTCGCCCGGGAGGAGCCCTTCGCCGGCGAGGAGGTCCGGGCCGCGTTCGAGGCCGAGGGGATCGCGGTGCGGGTCGGCGTCCACCTGGCCCGCGTCGAGCGCAACGGAGATGGATCGGTGCGCGCCGTCCTGGCCGACGACACCGAGCTGCTCGTCGACGAAGTGCTCGTGGCGGTTGGTCGACGACCGTCGACGGGCGACGTCGGCCTGGACTCGGTCGGACTCGAACCCGGCCGGTTCGTCGAGGTCGACGACCAGCTGCGGGCGACCGGCGTTTCGGGCGACTGGCTGTACGCCATCGGCGACTGCAACGGCCGTGCGCTGCTCACGCACATGGGCAAGTACCAGGGCCGCATCGCCGCCGACGTCATCCTCGGTCGCGGTGGCGTGGCGATCGCCGACCACGGCATCGTGCCGCGGGTGAACTTCACCGATCCGCAGGTCTGCGCCGTGGGTCTCACCGAAGAGAAGGCGCGGGCGGCCGGCGGTGTCGTCCACACGGTCACCACGCCGACCGGTGGCGTGGCCGGGGCGTCGGTCAGCGCCGACGACTACCCCGGCACGAGTCAGCTTGTCGTCGACGGCGACCGACGGGTCATCGGGGCGACGTTCGTCGGGCCCGGCGTGCAGGAACTGCTGCACTCGGCGACCGTGGCCATCGCCGGTGGCGTCACCCTCGACCGTCTCTGGCACGCCGTGCCGTCGTTCCCGACCGTCACCGAGGTCTGGCTGCGCCTGCTGGAGGCAGCCGAGCGCGAGCTCGGCCCGATGTCTTCCTGAGCCGACGCGCCGGGCGTCGGCCTGTAACGAATGCTGGTCGACGCGGACCGATCCCCGTGAGCTCCACACCGATCGCCGACCACGCGCTGATCTCGGACTGTCATTCGGCCGGCCTCGTCAGCAAGGACGGCTCCGTCGAGTGGCTGTGCCTGCCGCGCTTCGACAGCCCATCGACGTTCGCCCGGATCCTCGACGAGCGCGCCGGGCACTGGTCGATCCGCCCCGTCGCGCTATTCACGGTGACGCGGCGCTACCTGGAGCGGACGATGGTGCTGGAGACGATCTTCCGTACTGGCACGGGCACCCTGGTGCTCGTGGACGCGCTGGCCTTCGGCCCCGACAATCGCGATCACGGCATCGGCGAGGGTGCGCCGCACCTGTTGCTGCGACGGCTGACCGTCGTGGACGGCGAGGTCGAGGTGGAGATCGAGTACGCGCCGCGCACCGAGTACGGCTTGGTCCATCCGCTGCTGCGGGCGGTGGACGGCGGCGTGGTCGCCAAGGGAGGTGCGGATGCCCTGGCGTTGTCGACGCCACTGCCGCTCGAGATCGACGGTTCGACGGCGCGGGCTACCCTAAGGTTGAGCGGCGGGGAGCCGGCCGGCTTCGCGCTGCACCACGGCGCCTTCGGGCAGCAAGCGCCGAGTCTGTGGACCCAGGACGAGATCGTCGAGCGCCTGGAGGACACGATCGCCGGGTGGCGCTCGTGGTCCGCGCTGCACCAGCGGTACGAGGGCCCGTACCACGAGCTCGTGCACCAGAGCGGGAGAGTCCTGCAGGCGCTGCGGTTCCAGCCCACGGGGGCCATCGTCGCCGCCGCGACGACGTCGCTGCCCGAGACGATCGGCGGCGAGCGCAACTGGGACTACCGCTACGCCTGGGTCCGCGACGCCAGCTTCACCATCGAGGCGCTGTGGGTGGCGGCCTGCCCGGACGAGGCGCACGAGTACTTCAACTTCATGTCCACCGCCGCCGCAACGTCCGTGGCGCGAGGTGCCGACCTGCAGATCATGTTCGGGATCGGCGGCGAGCGCGACCTCACCGAACGCCATCTGCCGCACCTCTCCGGCTGGCGCGACAGCGCGCCGGTGCGGGTCGGCAACGGAGCATGGGATCAGCGCCAGCTCGACGTGTACGGGGAACTGCTCGGCGCCGTGACGCGGTTCGCGGACCACCTCGAGCTGGTCGACGAGGCATCCCTCGCGTTCTTCGTGGCGTTGGCCGACGGCGCTGCGGCGCGATGGCACGAACGCGACCAGGGCATCTGGGAGGTGCGCGGCGAGCCGCGCCACTTCGTGTACTCGAAGTTGATGTGCTGGGTCGCCCTCGATCGTGCCATCGCCATCGCCGATCGGCTGTCGGCGGGGGACCGGGTCGAGGCGTGGGCCGCGGCGCGAGAAGAGATCGCCGCGGCCATCTTGGACGAGGGTTGGAGCGAGCGAGCCGGCGCGTTCACCCAGGCGTTCGGCTCGGACGAACTCGACGCTTCGAACCTGATGCTGTCGCTCGTCGGCTTCCTTCCGCCCGACGACCCGCGCGTGTTGGCCACCATCGATGCCACCGAGGCGCACCTGACCGACGATCTCGGATTGGTCTACCGCTATCGAGGCACCGACGGGTTGGGTGGCGAGGAGGGCACCTTTCTGCTGTGCACGTTCTGGTTGGCTCAGGCGATGGCGCTGTCGGGGCAGCCCGAACGGGCGCGCGGCGTCTTCGATCGGGCCGTCCGCTACGTCAACGACGTCGGCCTGCTGGCCGAGGAGGTCGACCCTGCGACGGGCGAGCTGCTCGGCAACTTCCCGCAGGCGTTCAGCCACATCGGACTTGTCAACGCGGCGTGGGCGATCAGCAAAGCAGAACGTGCCGCTGCCGATGGCGAAGCGTGAGTCCAGCCTGCTGGCGGTGATGAGCGGCGCGGTGCAGGCGCGGTGACGGCCGTGTCAGCGGCGGGGGAGGCGGACGATGATGCGGGCGCCCGGGGTGTGTGTGCCATCGATGGCGATGGTGCCGCCGTGCGCCTCGACGATCGAGCGGGCGATGGCCAGGCCGAGTCCGGCGCCGTCGCGGCCTGGGCTGCGGGCGCCGTCGACGGTCGTGAAGCGCTCGAAGATGCGCTCGGTGTGCTCGGGCGGGACACCCGGGCCGTCGTCGGTGACGGTGAGCAGCACGTCGCCGTCGTGCACGGCGGTCGTGACGACCACTCCGTGCACGGCGTGACGCACGGCGTTGTCGAGCACGTTGCGGATCACGCGCCGGAGCTGCGCCGCGTCACCGTCGATCTGCACGGCTGCGACGCCACCGGCGTCGATCGGCACTCCCGCGATCGCGGCTGCCTCGACCTCTTCGAGCACGAGATCGTCGAGATCGACGGCGCGCCGGATCGGTGTGGCGCCGTCGGCGTCGGGGCGGGCGAGGTGGAGGAGGTCGTCGACGAGCTGTTGCAGGTGGCCGATCTCGGCCAGCACGCTGCGTGACGTCGCCGCGACGTCAGCGGTCCCAGGGTGCTGCAGGTCGAACTCGATCTCGGCCCGCATCCGGGTCAACGGGGTGCGCAGCTCGTGGGAGGCGTCGGCGACGAACTCCTGCTGGCGCCGACTGGCGGCCTCGAGCCGGTCGAGCATGGCGTTCATCGTGGCGGCGAGCCGTGCGATCTCGTCACGTCCCGTCGGCTGGGGAAGGCGGCGGTCGAGCTCGGTCGGCCCGATCGCCGCAGCCTCGGACCGGATGAGCTCGACGGGACGCAGCGTCCGCCCGACGAGCACGAACACGACGATGGCGAGCACGAACGTCACGACCGGGATGGCGGCGGCGAGGGTCAGCCGCAGCTGGTCGATGCTCTCGTCGATGTCGTCGAGCGGAGCGGCGACGTGGACGACGAGACGGCGCTCGTCGTCGCGCCGAGAGACGAGCCGCAGCGGTTCGTCCACGCCATCGATGGTCGACACGGTCTCGCCGGTCGGCGCTTCAGCGATCGGCGGGCGGCCGGCCGCGTTGGCAGTGGCGGCGAGGACGCGACCGTCGAGCGTGACGACCTGGGCGAGGGCGTCGTCGTCGCCGACCGGCGCCAACAGCTGCGGCTGACCGCCTGCGTTGGACTGCTCCACGGCTCGAAGGACCTGATCGATGTCGGCGGCGAGTGACTCGTCGAGCTGTTCGATCAGGCTGCGGCGCTGCGCCGTCAGCAGCGCGAATGCAGCCACGATCAGCACCACGGCGACGGCGACCGTGGCGACGACAGTGATCCGCAACCGAACCGTGCCGATCCAGCGTCCGGCGAACGCCGGCCGTTCAGCCATCGTCGTCGACCAGCCGGTAGCCAGCGCCGCGCATGGTGTCGATGACGGGCCGCCCGTCGGGTCGGCCGAGCTTGCGGCGCAGGCGAGCGACGTAGACCTCGACCACGTTCGGGTCGCCGGCGAAGTCCAGTTCCCAGACGCCGTCGAGGATCTCGCGCTTGGACAGCACCTGGCCGGCCCGGCGGATCAGGAACTCGATGACGTCGAACTCGCGCGCGGTCAGCGCGACCTCCGTGCCGGCGCACCAGAGCCGCCGGCGGCCTGGATCGAGCCGGAGCGGTCCGACCTCCTGAGGGGTGGGATCACGCCCGGAGGTGCGACGCAGCAGGGCGCGGACCCGCGCCGACAGCACCGGAAACGAGAACGGCTTGGTCAGGTAGTCGTCGGCGCCGGTATCGAGTGCCTCGGCTTCGTCGAGCGCACCGGACTTCGCCGTGAGCATCAAGATGGGCGTCCAGTTCTTCAGGCGGCGCAGCTCGCGGCAGACTTCGTAACCGTTCTTCCCCGGCAGCATGATGTCCAGGATCAGCAGGTCGTAGCGCCCCTCTGTCGCCATCCACAGCCCGTCGACACCGTCCGCCGCGTGCTCGACGCTGAAGCCCTCGGCGCGCAGGCCGCGCATGACGGCCGCCGCCGTCTTCATGTCGTCCTCGACGAGGAGCAGCTTCACCGTTGACCTCCGTGACGAGCAGTGTCCACGTTCGCACCTGAACGGATCCTGAACGTCTCGCCGCCGTGGTTCAGGCTGCCGACAGGGTCTGCGCCGCACGCTGCTGCCCATGCGCAGCCATCTCGTGATCATCGTGTCCGCCCTGCTGACCGTCGTCGCGTGCGGTGACGATGGAGGAGGGGCGGCACTGACCGAACCCACCGCCCCTGCCGTGTCGTTGGTCCCGCCGGACTCGTCGGTACCGCCGGTGATCGACCCGGGTGACGGCGGCGACTACCGACCTGACGTCGATCCGGCC
>JBPCJL010000115.1:0-25010 GCA_051005355.1 Ilumatobacteraceae bacterium | reverse complement strand
TGTGGCCGCCGCGGCCTGTACGTCGGTGGCGGCCTTGAACGTGACGATCCCCGAGAAGCTGACGTAGGCGCCCCGGTCGAGGCCCTCCTGCGCCTCCTCGGGAACGCCGGTGAAGCAGTGGAAGATGGTGCGCTCCGGGACGCCCTCGCGCTCGAGCAGGTCGAACGTGTCGGCCCACGCCTCGCGGGTGTGGATCACGAGCGGCAGGCGGAGCTGGTGGGCCAGTGCGACCTGAGCGGCGAAGGCGGCGCGCTGGTCGGGTCGGGGGGAGTGGTCGTAGTGGTAGTCGAGCCCGCACTCCCCCACCGCCACCGGCCTCGTCTCACCGGCGAGGAGGTCGGTGATCGTGTCGACGCCGTGGCGAGCTTCGTGGGGGTGGAGGCCGACCGTGGCGTGCACACCCGGGAAGCGCCCGGCGATCGCCAATGCCTCGAGCGATGTCGCCCGGTCGCAGCCGATCGTGACCATGGCGGTGACGCCCTCGGCGGCGGCGGCGGCCACGAGCTCGTTTGCGTCGGCCGCCGGCACGTGGCAGTGGGAGTCGAACCAGCCCGAGCTCATTGGTGCTCCATCAACCTGTGCGACGGGTTCGGGACGGTGTCGACAGCCGTGCACCAATGAGCCTGTCGCCGCAAAGCCGGCGACGAAGAGGCACCGTGCTGATCGTTCGCTCGCTCGAAGACTCGCTCGCTCACGGCTTGAGGCGCGGGAACAGCGGTGTGCCCTTGACGACGTCGAGGCCGCCCGGGTAGCCGCCCCACTCCACGTCGCCCGGCACGCGCTGGTCGGTCACGGCGCCGGGCAGCCCGAGGCGCTGCCAGATCTCCTGCGCCGTCGCCGGTACGGCAGGAGAAGCCAGGATGGTGACGATCCGCAGCGCCTCGAGCGCGTCGCCGAGAACGGCGTCGACGGCCGGTCCCGGATCGGCCTTCCACGGCTCGTTGGCCTCGAGGTGAGCGTTGGTGGCCCGAATGAGTTGCCAGGTTCCTTCGAGGGCGCGGTGCGGCGCGACATCGCCCCATGCGGTGATTGCACTTGCAACGGCCTCGGCCGCTGGGGCGGCCAGCGGGCTGTCGGGGCGCGGCGCCGGACCGACGCCGCCGCACTTGGTCCCGACGACGGTGGCGATGCGCGCCACCAGGTTGCCGAGGTTGTTGGCGAGGTCGGCGTTGTACCGCCGGATGAGACCCTCGTAGGTGAAATCGCCGTCCTGTCCGTACGGCGTGTCGGCGAGCACGTAGTAGCGCAGGCCGTCCACGCCGACGGTGTCGACGAGATCGAGCGGCTTCGCCGCGTTTCCCGACGTCTTGCTCAGCTTCTCGCCGCCGGCGAGCAGCCAGCCGCCAACGGCCCAACCCCTGGGCGGGTCGATGCCGGCGGACAGCAGCATGGCCGGCCAGTACACGCAGTGGTGGCGGATGATGTCCTTGCCGATCAGGTGGTAGTCGACGGGCCACCAGCGCGCGAACTCCGCATCGTCACGACCGAAGCCGACGGCCGCCAGGTAGTTGGTCAGGGCGTCGAACCACACGTAGGCGACGTGCTGCTGGTCCCACGGCAGCGGAATGCCCCACTTCAGGCTCTGGCGGCTGACGGAGAAGTCGCGCAGCCCCGAGCGGATGAGCCCGAGCGCCTCGTTGCCCCGGAACTCAGGGACGATCGCGCCTGGGTGGGCGGCGTACCAGTCGAGTAGGCGGTCCTGGAACCGGGACAGTCGGAAGAAGTAGTTCTCCTCCTCGAACTCCTCGACCGGCAGCTTGTGGATCGGGCAGAGGTCGCCAGTCAGCAACTCGTCGTCGGAGTAGTACTCCTCGCAGCGCACGCAGTACTTGCCGCGATAGAAGTCGAGCTCGATGTCGCCGGCGTCGTAGCAGCGTTGGAGCAGCTCGAGCACGGCGGTGCGGTGGCGGGGCTCGGTCGTGCGGATGAAGTCGTCGTTGGCGATCTCCAGGTGCTTCCAGGCGTCGGCGAACTTGGGGGCGATCTGGTCGGCGAAGGACTGCGGGTCGAGGCCCGCCGCATCGGCGGCCTGCTGGATCTTGAGGCCATGCTCGTCGGTGCCGGTGAGGAACAGGACGTCGTCGCCGAGTAGGCGGTGCCACCGCGTGGGCGCGTCGCCGATGATCGTGGTGTAGACGTGGCCGAGGTGGGGCTCGGCGTTCACGTAGTAGCTCGGCGTCGTGGCGTAGAAGCGGGAGATGCCGGTGAACGCTACCGACGGCGGTAGAGCAGGTTCTTCCTGCATTTTTCGTTCACTGGTGACTACTGAAAACGCTTGAGAACCGTCTTCAGTGGGCGCGGCCGTAGCGGGTGCCGGCGGCGAAGGAGAGGCCGGCGATGGCCGATGCGCCGGCGGCGGTGAACGAGCGACGGAGCACCGACTTCGTGCGCTGGCTGAAGTGGACGATCGGCCAGGCGTTGGTGCGGGCGTGCCGGGCGAGGCGGCCGTCGGGGTTGACGGCGACAGGGTGGCCGACGGCCTCGAGCATCGGCAGATCGCTGGCCGAGTCGCTGTAGGCGTAGCACTGGCCCAGGTCGAGGCCGTCCCAGCGGGCGATCTCCTGCATCGCCGTGACCTTGCCGGGGCCGTAGACGAGCGGTCCGGACAGCGCGCCGTCGTACACGCCGTCGACGATCCGGCTCCGCGTGCCGATGCCGGCGGTCATCCCGAGCGAGTGGGCCAGCGGCTCGACGATCTCGACCGGCGCCGCCGACACGATGTAGGTGTTGCGCCCGGCGTGGCGGTGCACGTCGAGCAGGCGGCGCGCCTCCGGGCGGATCTTGGCCAGCAGGCGGGGCAGGACCTCGGCGTTGAGGGCCACCAGCTCGTCGACGCGCACGCCCTCGACGGCGCCGAGGATGCGGGCCCGGACGTCGTCGGTCGTGTCGTCGGTGGAGCCGCGGAGCTTGAACCGCAGCGCCGCGCCGGCGTCGCGCAGGAACTCACGCGTCGGCACCAGTCCGGCCCGCCGCGCCGCCATGCCGAGCACGAAGGCCGAGGACCCGGCGATGAGCGTGCGGTCGAGGTCGAAGAAGGCGGCGCTCGGCCCGGCACCGACCATCCGCCGGTACTCCGGGACGAACTCGCTGTCAACCGTCGCCGTCGGGGTGGGGCTCGGCACGTTCGTCATCCGCCGGGCTCACCGTAGTGTCCGGCGCCGCCCGACGGTCGGACACCGCCAGGTCGTAGGCGACACGTCGTGCGACGCCGAGTCGCCGGGCCACGGCGGTGGCGGCGTCCTTCGTCGAGGCGCCGGCACGGCGCTCGTCACGCAGCGCGGCTCGGATGGCATCGTCGTCGGGGACGGCGCCGTCGGCGGGCGCGCCGGAGATGACGAGCACGTACTCGCCACGCGGCTCGCCGATGGCGACGTCACCGAGGCGGCCGCGTACGACCGTCTCGTGCAGCTTGGTCAGCTCGCGTGCGACGGTCACGGCCCGGTCGGCACCGAGAGCATCGGTCAGGTCGGTGAGCGTGCGGGCGACGCGGTGCGGCGCTTCGTAGAGCACGATCGTGCGCCGCTCGACGGCCAGCTCGGCGAGGCGATCGGCCCTGGCGCGGCCGGTGCGGGGCAGGAAGCCCTCGAAGGCGAAGCGGGCCGTCGACAGGCCACTGACGGCCAAGGCAGCGGCGACGGCCGTCGGCCCGGGGGTCGTCGTCACCTCGAAGCCGGCGTCGAGCGCAGCGCGGACCAGTCGCTCGCCCGGGTCACTGATGCCCGGCGTGCCGGCGTCCGTGACGACGGCCACGTCGCCGCCGCCAGCCAGGACGTCGATCATTTCCGCAACGCGCGCCCGCTCCGTGTGCTCGTTGGCGATGGCCAGGCGAGCGCCCTTGATGCCGGCGTACGACAGCAGACGGCCCGTGCGGCGGGTGTCCTCGCAGCAGATCAGCTCGGCGGCGGCGAGCGCCTCCACCGCCCGCGGCGACAGGTCACCGAGGTTCCCGATCGGCGTCGCCACCAACACCAACCGCCCACGACTCACGTCACGATCGTTCGCTCGCTTGGCTCCACCGTCAACTCGGGAGCTCACCCCGGACGCTCGCTCACATGCCCCATCCGAGTGTTTGGCCGCATCCGAGTGTTTGGTGAGTGGAAGCCCCGCAGCAAAGACTCGAATGCGCGGAAACACTCGTATTGAGCAGGGTCGGTCACGAGTCGGCGGGGGCGTCGCGCAGTTCGATGGTGTCGCCGACGTGCAGGTCCCAGCGGGCGAAGGCGCCGGCCTGGGCTTCGATCACCCAGTCACCACCGCGCACCGGCCAGCCGATGCGGTGCCGGCCCATGCGCGCCGTCTTGAGCACCACGCCCTCGGAGTCGACGTAGGCCACGTCGATCGGGAAGCGCATCCCGACCGTGTGCACCCACCGACACGACTCGATCACCAGCGCGCCCTCGATGTCGTCGCGTCCGAGCAGCCCGCGCCGGCGATCGGCACCGTCGGTCGCCACTTCGGCGGAGGCCAGGACGCGCGCGCCGCTCATCAGCCAGGCCACGGCGCAAGGATGCCATGCCGGATGGACGAGTTCGCTAGGTCGTCGATCGCGCGTCAGCGCCGAGCCTTCTCATCTGACGAAAGGTGGATGTGATGAGGCGAATCATCGTGATCGTCACGGTCGGGTTGACGGCGGGGGCGTTCGTCCTCCCGGCTCAGATCGCGTCCGCGATTCCTGATGAGAACGCCGAGATCTGCGATGAGGCCCGAGCGGGCCGAGCCCCGGCCGGGTACCGGATCGTCAGTGGCGGCAGGTCGCAGATCGTGCTCGGCACCGACGGCAACGACACCTTGTTCGGCGGCTCCGGCAACGACATCCTCTGCGGCTTCGGCGGCAACGACACCTTGTTCGGCTGCTCCGGCATCGACATCTTGGTCGGCGGCGAAGGCGCCGACCGCCTCTTCGGCGAGAGCGGCAACGACGCCCTCATCAGGGACGACGCTGACACCGTCGTGGACGGCGGCTCCGGCACCGACGACGTCCAGGGAGCCGAACCGCCGACGAGCGGCATCACACTGCGGGTGACCGTCGAATCGCCGCAATCGGGCCGGTGCACCGTCACGTACGTCCTGCTCAACGGTCCCGAGAACAACAACATCGTTGTGGAACTTGATTATGCCAACGCCGGCTTCGACGGTCGGTCGGTGATCGACCAGACCGACGCAGATGGCGTTGCCGCGGGCGTGTTCAGGAGTGAGCTCCCGTCGGGTGCTTCCGTCACGCAGGCTGACGCAAGGTACTTCGACCCCGCCACTGGTCCTGGAGCGGTCTTCGTGACCGGCTCGCCGCAGGGCAATCCGTGCTGACCCACGCCGAGACCTGATCGTCGCGACTCGTTGCGGCACGGGCTGAACCATCGGTCTCGCGCTCGTCCGGGTGGCCTCGCTCGGTCGGTCGAACAACCGCTGGGTACATTGCCAGCACCAACGGCGGGCCAGGGGCGCGCCTCGTCAACAGGGAGTTCGAGTGCCCGGAAGCATCCTCGGCAACCGCGTCGTCCGCAAGGAAGACCCGAAGTTCCTCACCACCGGTGGCGTCTACGTCGACGACCTCGACCTTCCCGAGCTGGCCGGTGCGGCGCACGTCGTCTACGTCCGCTCGCCGGTCGCCCACGGCACCATCACGGCGATCGATCGTGACGAGGCAGCGGCGATGCCGGGCGTGATCGGCATCTTCAGCGGCGCCGATCTCGGACTCGAGCCCCTGCCGTCGCCGTTCAACCCGGGCGTCGCCCGTCCGCTCCTGGCGATGGATCGCGTCCGCTACGTCGGCGAACCGGTCGCCGCCGTCGTCGCCGAGACCAGGGCCGAGGCGACCGATGCGGCCCAGGCCGTCCTCGTCGAGATCGACCCGCTGGACGCGTGCGTCGACCCGGTCACGGCGATGGACCACCCGGTCCAGCTCTTCGACGCCGCACCGGGCAACGTCGTGTTCGACACGATGGCGCTCGGCGCGCCCGATCTGACCGGCGACGAGTTCTTCGCCGATTGCGAGGCCACCGCCAGCGGTCAGTTCGTCAACCAGCGCGTCGCCCCCTGCCCGCTCGAGGTACGTGGCTTCGCTGCGGTGTGGATCGACGACCGGCTGCACCAGTGGATCTCGACGCAGCACGCCCAGGGGGTCAAGGAGCAGTTCGTCGCCAACAACGGCGTCGAGGCGGACGACGTGCGGGTCATCACGCCCGACGTCGGCGGCGGCTTTGGTGCCAAGATCACCACCTACCCCGAGGAGATCCTGCTCGGGCCGATCGCCAAGCGGCTCGGCCGCGCCGTGCGCTGGCACGAGACGCGCAGCGAGTCGATGGTGGGCCTCGGGCACGGGCGGGCCCAGGTGCAGACCGTCACCATCGGCGGCCGTCGCGACGGCACGGTGACGCACTACCGGCTGCACGTCATCCAGGACTCCGGCGCATTCTGCGACATGGGCGCCATCCTCGCCCCGTTCATGACCCGGCCGATGTCCTCGGGCGTCTACGCCATCCCGAACATCGAGTGCCGCACGACGTCCGTCGTCACCAACACGACGCCGACCACCGCCTACCGCGGCGCCGGCCGGCCCGAGGCGACGGCGGCGATCGAGCGGGCGATGGACCTCTACGCCCTCGAGATCGGGATGGACCCGGCCGAGGTGCGGCGCCAGAACCTGATCGCTCCGTTCCAGGAGCCGCACACCACGGCCGTCGACCAGACCTACGACGTCGGTGACTACGTCGGCGCGCTCGACCTGGCCCTCGAGACGGCCGGGTACGCCGAGCTGCGCGCCGAGCAGGGCCGGCGGCGAGAGACCGGCGACCCGGTGCAGATGGGCATTGGAGTGAGCACGTACGTCGAGATCACCGGCGGCGTCCCGCCGATGGGCGAGGCGGCCAAGATCGAGGTCCTCGACGACGGCAGGGCCGTGATCTACACCGGCACGTCGCCGCACGGCCAGGGCCACGACACGTCGTGGTCGATGATCGCCAACGCCAAGACCGGCATCCCGATCGACCGCATCGAGCTGGTGTGGGGCGATACGGACCTGGTGCCGGCCGGTGGTGGCACGATGGGCTCACGGTCGCTGCAGCAGGGCGGCGCCGCCGTCGACAAGGCGGCCGGCGAACTGGTCGACATGGCGCGCGAGGTGGCCGCCCGCGAGCTGGAGGCCGACATCGCCGACATCCAGCTCGACCTCGACGAGGGTGTCTTCCACGTCGCCGGCACGCCCGCCGTGTCGAAGTCGTGGGGCGACCTGTCCGTCGCCGCCGCCGAGGGCGGCCAGCCGCTCGTGATCGACACGCGCTTCGAGGCCGGTGGGCCGACGTTCCCGTTCGGCGCCCACGTGGCCGTGGTCGAGGTCGACACCGAGACCGGTCGGGTGCGCCACACCCGCCACGTGGCCGTCGACGACGCCGGCCGGGTGATCAACCCGCTCATCCTCGAAGGGCAGGTGCACGGCGGCGTGGCGCAAGGCGCTGCCCAGGCGTTGCTCGAAGAGGTGCGCTACGACGACCACGGCAACCCGGTCACCTCCAACCTCGCCGACTACGCCATGATCTCGGCCGCCGAGTTGCCGAGCTTCGAGATCGTGCACATGGAGACGCCGACGCCGCTCAACCCGCTCGGCGCCAAGGGCATCGGCGAGTCCGGCACCATCGGCTCGACGCCGGCGGTGCAGTCGGCCGTCGTCGACGCCGTCGCCCACCTCGGGGTGCGGCACATCGACATGCCCGCCACACCCGAGCGCGTGTGGCAGGCGATCCAAGCCGCGCGGGCCTAGCCCGCCCCCTACCCTGAGGGCCGCATGACCAGCGAGACCTCGCACCCCATGCTCTCCGGGCCGGCAGGGGCGGAGGTCACCGTCGGTCGGATCGAGGTCCCTCGGTCGCCGGCCGACCGGCTGATGCGCCGGATGTTGCTGCTCCCGGTCGAGGCGCCGGCGGGCTCGGCCGAGGGCGCCCGCAAGGCGTTCCAAACGTCGCTGCTCGTGGCCACGGTGCGCTGCCTCCTGATGTACATCGTGTTCCCGTTCGTGCTGCCGGCGATCGGTGTGGCCGGAGGGGTCGGTCCGGCGATCGGGTTGGCCATCAACCTCGTGGCGATGGTGTGCATCGTGGCGTCGATGCGCCGGTTCTGGCGCGCCGACCACCCCAAGCGCTGGTGGTACGGCGCCCTCGGCGGCGCCGTGCTCGTGTTCCTGGTCGTGCTGGCCGTGCAGGACCTGGTGTCGTTGGTCAGCTGAACGTCGGCGGCGGGATCCCTGCGAGGCAGCTCTCGCCTCCGGGTCCCGCGAGCGGATCATCCAGGAACGTCAGCCCAATGGCGATGAGGCAGTCGTCGAAGCTGTTGACTCCATGCCCGCCCGGCTCGACGAGGAAGAAGGTGGCGTTCGCCAACCGTTCGGCGACGGCCTGCGTTTCGGCCGGCGGCGTGATCGGGTCGTAGGACCCCGCCAGCACCAGAGCGGGGATGTCCGACTCGACCGGACCGTTGAAGTCCCCCGGGGTCGCTGTCAGGTCGGGCGGGCACAAACCGGTCTGGGCGACGATCAATTCCAGCGTGCCCGGGTCCTCGAAGACTGCTGCGTCCGCAACACCACGACCGAGGGCGGCGTTGTCGGCGCAGTTCACCGCGGTCGCCATTGCGTCGGCGTAGTCGGTCGCGAACGCGACGCCGCGCTGGACGAAGGCGGGCAGGACCGACGCATCGCCCGTCTCGAGGGTGGCGATGACGCTCGGGAGCAGCGGGATCAAGTCGCTGTCGTACAGGGCGTTGAACAGTCCGGCGATCAGATCGTTGCCCGTGATGACGAACTGCTGCGGGCCGGCACCGTCACCGAGGTCGACGGTGATGCTCGCCGGCGACGCGTTGTACCGCTGACGAGTGCGCTCGATCGTGGCGCCGAGGTCTCCGTACTTGGCGGCGCAGTCGGCGTCTGCGGCACATCCGGCGACGAAGCGGTCGATCGCCGCCTCGATGCCTGCGGTCGTGTCGGCGAGGCCGCCGTACGTCACGTCATAGACGGAGTCGAGGATGACCGACCGGATCCCCTTCGGCTGCGCACGCATCGAGGCCAGCGCCAGCCGAGCTCCGTAGCTGACGCCCATGATGTTCCACTCGTCGTATCCGAGTGCGGCGCGCCGCGCGGCGAGGTCGGCGGCGCTGGCCTCGCTGTGGTAGTTCGCCAGGTCAACCCCGGCGGCGGCGAGCTCGGTCAGGCACGCGATGCGAGCGACCGTCATGGCATCGCGTTCGATCGCGTACGGCAGGTCGTCCTGCAAGGCGTCGACGAAGGCGGCGTCGACAGCCGGGCATTCGAGGGAGGGCAGGGCGCCGCCAGTCCCGCGCTGGTCGTACAGCACGATGTCGCGGCGCTCGTTCCACGGCGATCCTGCCCAGCGCAGGGCACCGGCCCCCGGGTAGCCCGGCCCACCTGCGGGCACGACGATCGGGTCGGGCGCAAACGTCGGACCCGTTGCCGGGAGGACGGTCACCGGGAGCTCGATGGTCGCCCCGGCCGGATCGGCGTGATCAGCCGGCACGGTCAGGGTTGAGCAGCGGGCCGTCGTCGGGAAGTCGGGCGGGCACGCTCGGTCGGCCAGCGACGCGGGGCCCACCGGGATCGTGGTGGGCGCCGGACGCGTGGTCGACGCCGCCGGGGTGGTCGTGCGGCCGACCGGGCGCGAGGTGGCGCTCGCCGCCTCGGAGGTCGTCGGTGTTGCGGCCGAGGCTGCGGCCGATGCCGATGGTGTCGACGATGCCGAAGCGGCATCGGGTGCATCCCCCGTGCAGGACGTCAGCAGCGTCGCCACCGCGACGAGCGCCGCGGTTCGCACACGGGCGAGCGTACGCATGCAGTTGACAACTCTCGGACCACCAGGGTTGCGCTACGAGCTTCGTTAGGCGTACCTTACGAGCTATGGCGTTGGTGTGCCTGTGCCACGGGGTCGGCGAGCGGCGGGTGCGGCGGGAGATCGATCGCGGCGCCCGCTCGATCGACGAGCTCGCCGACCGGTGCCGCGCCGGAAGTGGCTGCCACGGCTGCCATCCGACGCTCGAGGACTTGCTGGCCGAGCGGTGCGCCGACGTGGCGACGGTGGCGGCACCGGCGCCGCGCCGGCGGTTCCGGGCCGCGTAGGGCGCAGCCTCTACGGTCCCCTCCATGCGAGGCGACGACGAGATCATCGAGCTGCTCAACGACGTCCTGACGGCCGAGCTCACGGCGATCAACCAGTACTTCATCCACGCCAAGATGTGCGACAACTGGGGGTACCGCCGCTTGGCGTCGCACGGGCGCGACGAGTCGATCGACGAGATGAAGCACGCCGAGCGGCTGATCGAGCGGATCCTCTACTTCGGGGGCGTGCCGAACCTTCAGCGGTTGTTCGCCATCCGGGTGGGCGAGACGGTGTCCGAGCAGTTCGACGTCGATGTGGCGCTCGAGTACGGCGCCGTCGAGCGGCTGAACGCAGCCATCGCCCGCGCCGTGGAGACGGGCGACAACGGCACGCGCGAGCTGTTGGCCGAGATCCTCGTCTCCGAGGAGGAGCACATCGACTGGCTGGAGACGCAGCAGGAGACGATCCGCCAGATCGGCGTCGAGCATTACCTGAGCCAACAGCTCCACGCATAGCCGTCCTGGTCAGGTTTCGGCCCGACGAGGGGCCAGAAACCTGACCGTGACGGGTGAGACGATTCGGTCTCATCGGACGTTGGGAGTGGTGTCGGCGGGCGTGACAAGATGCCGCCCTCGGGGGAACGGACACCACACGCCAAGGGGGCACCTCTCGTGGAGATCAGCGTCACGATCAACGGCACTGCGCACACTCACGAGGTGGAGCCGCGCACGCTGCTGGTGCACTACATCCGGGAGCAGGCCGGCTTGACCGGCACGAACGTCGGCTGCGACACGTCGTCGTGCGGCGCGTGCACGATCCACCTCGACGGACAGTCGGTGAAGAGCTGCACCCTGCTCGCGGTGCAGGCCGACGGCGGCGACATCATGACGATCGAGGGCCTGGCCACCGACGGCCAGCTGCATCCGATGCAGCAGGCGTTCATGGACAACCATGGACTGCAGTGCGGCTACTGCACGCCGGGCATGGTGATGGCGGCGGTCGGTCTGCTCGACGAGAACCCAGACCCGACCGAGCAGGAGGTGCGCATCGGACTCGAGGGCAACCTGTGTCGCTGCACCGGCTACCACAACATCGTGCTAGCGGTCCTCGCCGCCGCCGGTGCCCCGTCATGACGATCACCGAAGACGCACCCACAAAGGTCATCGGCCAGCGGCTGCTGCGCCGGGAGGACCCCGCCCTCTTGACGGGCGAAGCCAAGTTCACGAACGACCTCGACATCCCCGGCGCGTTGCACCTCGCGGTGGCGCGCAGCACGCATGCCCACGCCCGGATCACCAGCATCGACACCGCGGCGGCGAAGGACCTGCCGGGCGTCGTGGCCGTCTACACCGGCGAGGACCTCGCCGACCTGTGGGCCGCGCCGATGCCCTGCGCCTGGCCCGTGACCGAGGACATGAAGAACCCCGCCCACTACCCCTTGGCCAAGGGCGGCAAAGTGGCCTACGTCGGCGATGGCGTGGTGGCGGTCCTGGCCACCAGCGAGGCGGCGGCGCGCGACGCCGTCGAAGCGGTCGACGTCCAGTACGAAGCGCTGGAGGCCGTCATCGACCTCGAGGACGCCCTCTCGGATCGGGTCGTGATCCACGACGAGCTCGGCACGAACAAGAGCTACACCTGGGCGCTGAAGGTCGAGGGCGAGGACGGCGCCGTCGACAAGGCGTTCGAGGACGCCGCCTTCCAGGTCCACGAGCGCTACGTCCAGCAGCGCCTGCTGCCGATGGCGATGGAGGCGCGCGCCGTCGTCGCCGTGCCGCAACCGTTCGGCGGTGACATCACCCTCTACTCGGCGACGCAGATCCCGCACATCCTCAAGGTGATGACGGCCATCACGCTCGGCATCCCGGAGCATCAGGTGCGCGTCGTCGCGCCGGCGGTCGGCGGCGGGTTCGGCTCGAAGCTCAACGTGTACGCCGAGGAGCTGCTGTGCGTGGCGCTCTCCCGCAAGCACGGCGTGCCGGTGCGCTGGAACGAGTCGCGTTCGGAGAACGCCCAGGCGACGATCCACGGTCGCGGTCAGATCCAGCACATCGACCTGGCCGCCGATGCTGAGGGCAAACTCACTGCGGTCCGCGTCCGCTTGATCGGTGACATGGGCGCCTACCTGCAGCTCGTCACGCCCGGCATCCCGCTGCTCGGCGCCTTCCTCTACGCCGGCGTGTACGACCTGCCGCAGGCCTACGACTTCGAGTGCACCTCGGTGTTCACCACGATGACGCCGACGGACGCCTATCGGGGGGCCGGTCGACCGGAGGCCACCTACGCCATCGAGCGGGCGATGGACGCGCTGGCCGCCGAGATCGGCGTCGACCCGCTCGAGCTGCGGCGCCGCAATTTCATCCGCAAGGAGCAGTACCCGTACACGCCGTGGAGCGGGCTGGAGTACGACTCGGGCGACCACGACGGCGCAGCGACGAAGGCGGCGGAGCTGATCGGCTACGACGACGTGCGCAGCCGCCAGGCCGACCAGAACGTCGAGGGCTCGACAAAGCGCCTCGGCCTCGGGGTGTCGTCGTACTTCGAGATGTGCGGGTTGGCACCGTCGCGCGTCCTCGCCTCGCTGAACTACTCCGCCGGCGGCTGGGAGTCGGCCACGGTGCGCGTGCTGCCGACCGCCAAGGTGCAGGTCGTCACGGGCACCGCCCCGCACGGGCAGGGCCACGAGACGGCGTGGTCGATGATCGTCGCCGACAAGCTCGGCATCAGTCCCGACGACATCGACGTGCTGCACAGCGACACGGCGATCAGCCCGCTCGGCCTTGACACCTACGGCTCGCGGTCGCTGCCCGTCGGCGGGGTCGCCATCGCCATGGCCTGCGACAAGGTGATCGACAAGGCCAAGCTGATCGCCGCCCACCAGTTGGAGGCCAGCGCCGATGACCTCGAGTACGCCGGCGGGGCGTTCACCGTCAGCGGCTCGCCCGACAAGTCGATGCCGCTGGCGGCGATCGCCTTCGAGGCGTTCACGGCGCACAACCTGCCCGACGGCATGGAGCCGAACCTCGAGATGCAGACCACCTACGACCCGCCGAACTTCTCGTGGCCGTTCGGCACGCACATGTGCGTCGTCGAAGTGGACACCGAGACCGGTGCGGTCGACCTGCAGCAGTACGTCGCGGTGGACGATTGCGGCGTGCAGATCAACCCGCTGATCGTCGACGGCCAGGTTCACGGCGGTGTCGTGCAGGGCATTGCCCAGGCGCTGTTCGAAGAGGCGGTGTACGACAGCGACGGCAACCTCAAGACGAGCACCCTCGCCGAGTACCTCGTGCCGGCGGCCAGCGATGTCCCGTCGATCACGCTCGGTCACACGGTCACGCCGTCGCCGACCAACCAGCTCGGGGTGAAGGGCGTCGGCGAGGCCGGCACCATCGGCGCCGCGCCGGCCGTGATCAACGCCATCGTCAACGCGCTGTCCGGGCTCGGGGTGCGCGACATCCCGATGCCGGCCAGCCCGCTGAACGTGTGGAAGGCAATCCATGATCGGGCGGAGCCCGCACCGGATACGGCGCGCACCGACGTCGGCGACCACGAAGGCGTGACCGCGCGAACGACCACCGCAGGAGGAGACGAATCATGATCCCGGCCGCTTTCGACTACGTCAGGGCCGGGTCGGCCGAGGAGGCCATCAGCTTGCTCGGCGAGCACGGCGACGAGGCCAAATTCCTCGCCGGCGGGCACAGCCTGCTGCCGCTGATGAAGCTGCGCCTGGCCCAGCCGACCGTGCTGGTCGACATCGGCCGCCTGCAGGACCTGTCGTACATCCGCGACGCCGGCGACCACATCGCCATCGGCGCGCTGACTCGACACAGCGAGATCGAGCGCTCCGACGTGCTCACCGAGCACGTGCCGCTGCTGGCCCACGCGGCCAGCCACGTCGGCGATCCGCAGGTGCGGCACCGGGGCACGATCGGTGGGTCGCTGGCCCACGCTGACCCGGCGTCGGACCTGCCGGCGACGACGCTGGCGCTCGGCGCGACGTACGTGGCGCAGGGACCGAACGGGACCCGCGAGATCGCCGCCGCCGACTTCTACGAGAGCTTCCTGACCTCGGCGCTGGCCCACGATGAGCTGCTGACGGAGATCCGCGTGCCGAAGATGCAGGGCGCCGGGTGGGGGTTCCAGAAGTTCAACCGGCGGGCGCAGGACTGGGCGATCGTCGGCGTGGCGGCCTGGCGCCGCAACGGTGACGCCGGCGTCGGGCTGGTCAACATGGGCTCCACACCGATCCTGGCCACCAGCGTGGCGTCAGCGTTGTCAGGCGGCGCGTCGGTGGAGGAGGCGGCCGAGCAGGCGGCGGCCGAGGCGGACCCGCAGGCCGACCTCAACGCCAGTGTGGACTACCGCACCCACCTGGCCAAGGTCCTCACCCGCCGCGCCCTGGAGTCGGCAACCACCGTCTGATCAAACGCCCACCTTTCGATCGACCCCTGGTCGAGATCGGTGAGCTGTCTGTACAGGTGTCCGCCTGCTGGGCTCACAGATCGCCGCCCGGCGGCTTGTCGTTCAGCGGCCGGGGTTGCGGACGTCGACCCAGACCAGACGGTGGTCTGACGAGGGGAACGGGAACGTGCCGGTGAGCTCGGATCCGGGTTTGCCCTGGCGGGGCCAGAACACGCCGGCGTCGAGGATGCGCAGGGTCCGCGATGGCAGCACGTAGTCGGCCCGCAGGTTGCCCGGAGCGTTGTCCGCAAAATCGGCGGTGTCGAAGGCGGGGTCGCTGCGGTGCGTCAAATTGGCACCACCCTGCAGCGCGGAGGCCTCGACGGCGCCCTCGCTGGCCGGCGTGACCTTGCTGTTGACCTGACCGTTGTCCAGCAGCTGTTGGATGGCGCCGGGGATCGAGTCACCGTCGAGCGGGTCCGAGTTCTGGTCCCCGGCGATGACGAACGGCCGTCCTGACCGCAGGCCGCCGTACTGGCCCTCGTCGTCGTAGATGTACTTCGAGCGCAGGCCCGGACGGATGTAGTCGGCCCAGAAGCGGATCTCGTCGAAGTTGCGCGTGCCGTTGCGATCCTCTGCCCCGTCGAACACCGGCGGCGTCGGGTGGCTGACGAGGAAGTGGACGAACCGACCACCGACATCGACCGGCACGTCCCAGTGGCTCTTCGACGAGAGCCGGAAGACGGCCAGCTCCGCCGGCGAGTACCACGACTGACCCGTGGCAGGGTCGACCGGCAGCTTCGCCCCCGGCATGTCGGCCCAGCGGAACAGCTGGAACGTGCGGGCACCGTCCGTGTCGATGGGGTACTTCGAGAACACCGCCATGCCGAACTGCCCAGGGAAGAACCCGAACCCGAAGGCGTCGTTCGGCCCACCGACGGAGCCGCTGTTGTCGAGGTCAAGCCCCGACGGCACCCCGGTGTTCGACGGCGCGGTGAACCAGTACTCGTAGCCGGCGAGCCGGGCGAACAGCGCCACCGTCGTCGGGTCGCCGTCGGTGCCGGTGTCGAACTCGTTGACCAGCAGGACGTCCGGGTCGTTGATCTCGATGATGTCGATCACGGCCTGGATCTGTGGATCGACCGTGCCGGCCACGGCGGCCTCGAGCTGAGCGCGCAGCTGCCCGGCGGCCGGACGGTTCAAGCTGGCGTTGAACGTGGCGAAGCGCAGCGGCTCGTCGGCGCGCGCCTCGGCCCGGGCGTTGGCGACGGGTGCCACCACTGCGCCGAGCACGGCGAGGGCGATCAACGAGGTCAAGGTTCGACGCGTCGCCGCAACCGTACGCGACGGGTGTGACGCCCCGGTGACGTGCGAGTGGACACCAGCCCTACAGCAGCGCCTGGTACGCCCCACCGTCGACGTGGACCTGGGCGCCGTTCAGGAAGTTGGCCTGCTGGCTGCACAGGAAGGCGACGATGGCGCCGAAGTCGTCGGCCTCGCCCATCGTCAGCTCGTCGACGTCGTCGCCGTACAGCGCCGTGACCCGGGCGGTGCGGTGCAGCCCGGGCTGCACCGAGTTCACGGTCACCCCATCGGCGGCCACCTCCCTGGCCAGTGTCTTGAGGAACCCCGTGGCGCCGGCCCGCGCCGTGTTGGACAGGATCAGCTCGGCCATCGGCTGGCGCACGGCCAACGACGTGATGGCGACGACCCGTCCCCACCCGGCCGCCTGCATCACCGGCACCGCCGCCTTGCACATGGCGACCACGGACATCAAGTTGAGGTCGATCGCCGCCGGGTAGGCGTCGAGGTCGGTGGTTGCGAAGTTCCCGGGCGGTGGGCCGCCGGCGTTGGTCACCAGGATGTCGACGCCACCCAGCGCCTCCGCCGCCTGCTCGACGAACGCGGTCGCACCGCCGGCGCCGGCCACGTCGCACACGAGCCCCACGCAGCCGTTGCCGACGCGCCCGGCGGCGTCGTCGATCCGGCCGCGGTCGCGACCGCAGATGGCCACGCGCACCCCTTCGGCGGCCAGTGCGGTGGCCGAGGCCAAGCCGAGCCCGCCCGAGGCGGCGGCCACCGCTGCTCTACGTCCGTGGATCCCGAGCTCCATCGCCGCTCACGGTAGACGGCGGCGCCGGCGACGGCGATCAGGCGATCGAGGGGCGCCGCACCCAGAGCTGCAGCAGCGCCCCGCCGATGAGCAGCAGGACGCCGGCCCAGAGCACGATCACCGTCAGGTCGCTGCCGGTGTCGGGCAGAAAGCCCAGCGGGACGCAGTACGAGACGGCGAGGACGACGAAGCCGTCGATGGCGCCCTCGACGACGCCGGCGCCCGAGCCTGCGGGCTCGCCGTCGATGGTGACCGTCACGAGGAGGCCGATGGCCTCGGCGGCACCGTCGACGACGATGGCGCCGGTCTCGGCCGTGAGGTACGCCGTCGCCGTGCCTGGCGTGAACGCATCCGACTCGAACGGCACGACTGCTCGATGAGCTCGTTGGCACCGAGCGACACCGGGCCGGCGCCGAGGTCGACGTCGGTCACCTCGGCCGCCGCCGCCGCCGCTCCGCCGCCGAAACACTCCGCCGACGACGAGGACGACCCGACGGTGACGATCTGCTGACCGAGCAGCGTCAGCGCCGTTGCCCCGACGGTGGCGTCGGCTCCGAGAACCGCGTCCTGCCGTATCGCCATCACCTCGACCGTCTCGGCGGCGAACTCGCTGTCGCCGTACACGACGTCGAGGCCTTCGACGCCGTGCCGGAGGCGGCGGGTGCGACGACCTCGCCGGTGAAGCCGAGCAGATCAAGGCCGATGGTGTCGACGTTGGACAGGATGTCGACTGCGGCTGCGCCGCCTCCCGCCGTCCCGCCGTCATCGTCGGGTGCGGCGCCTACGCCTCCAGGTCCGAGGAGCAGCGCAACGGTGGCGACCAGCGCGGCGCCGGCGAGGCGCCGCCCGACGCGCGTCCGAGTTGATCCAACGCTCATGTTCTCGCGGCGTCCCACCTCGTGTCCGTCGACGGGCGCAGAAGCTAGACAGCCGTCGCACTGATCCGGGGATGGTCACCGTCACTCCCCGAACGCCGCGACGACGCCCAAGGCGATGAGCAACGCGTTGCGCACGAGGTGGCGCGGGCCGAGCGGCCGGTTCGAACGCGATCCGAAGCAGGCGCACGGTGGCCGTGCACCGTCCAGCAGGCGACGGACGACGATGACCGTGAACGAGGTCAGCAGGACGACGGCGGCAACGGCCGGCCACGGGCGCAGCACGGGCACGACGAGCAGGACACCCAGGCTCAGTTCGGTCCACGGCACCAGCACCGCAGCGCCTGGCGGCGCGCCCAGTTCGGCGGCCTGGATCCGCCACGCAGGTACGTCGACCAGCTTGAACACACCGGCGACGATCAGTGCCGTGCCCACGCCGATGGCGGCGACCGCGGCGAGGATCCGCACAGGGTGACGACGTTACCGAGGTCACCCCGATGAGGTCAGTGCAATGACCGCCGCCCCCGCCTCTGTCGAAGACCAGCGGAGCGGACACAATCCGCGGACGGAGCTCCTTCGAACCACATCACCGCACGGTCGACGAATACAGCGACCTCGCGTGCCCACGAACCTATGACCGTTGAACTCGACGACGACAACGAAGTCCCGTCCAGGAGGCTCCGGCTTGCGGGCCTCATCGTTCTCGTGCTGGCGGTCGGCTTCGGCAGCTGGTTCGTCGTGCGCCGTCTGACCGGCCCTGAGCGCGAATCGACAGGTCCAACGGACGCCGCCGTGACTTCGATCGCCGAGGCGGCCGACCCTCCTGATGCGACGTCCACGTCCGCCGCTCCATCTTCGACGTCCGTTCCAGCTGACCCGTCGACCGCGCGGCCGGTCGACAGCTCGATCCCCGTGACCTCGTCGACCGCCGCCACCACGACGAGCGTCCCCTACGAGACGCTGCCCGATGGATCCGCCCTGCCGATCACGGCGATCTTCGACGGCAGCGTGGTGACGCTGCGCGGCGCGGTTCCCGACGCAGCTGCAGCAGGCCGCCTCGAGCAGTGGGCGAAAGACAACGCTCGGGACCCCAACGCCGTCGTCCGCAACGAGCTGGACGTCAACCCGGGCACGCCGATCAACGTCGGCGTCCGCCTACTCGAGCTGCAGTTCACGCAGTTCCCCGAGGGCGGGGCCGAGCTGCAGCCCGAGCACGAAGCTGATCTCTCGCGCGTCGTGTCCATGCTGAACGAACGGCCGACCATCTCGGTGGTCGTCGTCGGCCACGCCGACCAACCCGGCGCCGATGCGTTCAACGTCGTCGCCGCGGAACGGGCGCGCCGCGTCCACAGCCACCTGGCCGCTGCCGGCATCGCGCCGACGCGGCTGTCGTCGCGCGGAGCGGGTCTCGACGACTTCCGCACGCTCGACGACACCATCCTCGCCGCCCTGGGCGGCCGGGTCGAGTTCGTCTTCCGCGGCTTGCTCATCCCGTGACGGCCGGCCGGACGGATCATGATGGTGGCGTGTCCGCACCACCTGCCGCACCGAACGACGACACACCGCCAGCGCAGCCGATCGTCCCGGTCCGGCAGCCCCCGCCGGCCCGACCCCCCAGGTCCTCGTCTGTCCCGTCGCCGCTGCGCAGTTTCGACATGGCGCGCCCTGTCTCGCTCACGCTGGCCGTCGTCCTGTGGTCCCTCAGCTGTCTCGCCGGGCTGCTGATCGTCGCCTACTTCGTCACCCGCCTCGACGGCGTCCGGCTCCTGCTCGAGCCGGTCATCCGAGAACGGGATCCGGACATCAGCCAGTCGACGCTCGACAACACCGTGATCACCGTCATCATCGCCTCGTTGGGCCTCGTCGGCCTCTTCGTGTTGCTGGAGCTCTGGCTGGCGCTGCTGGTCGGGTCGCAGCGCAACTGGGCTCGCGTCCTCCTCATCCTGTTCGGTCTCATCGGCCTCACGGTGACCGTGGCCACGTGCCTGCTGCTGACCGACGGCGGGCTGGTGGCTCGGCGGTGGCTGCTGGCCACGCTCGGCGCCCAGGTCCTGCTGGCGCTGATCGGGACCATCACCATGTACTTGCCGGAGCCGAACCGGTGGTTCCGGATGCGCCTGCGCCACGACTGAGTTCGACCCGTCGCCACCGAGCGACGTCAGAGGTCGGCGAGCATGCCCTCGCACGTCCGGGCGACGACGTGGCAGGCGTGGGCGGTGGCGCGGTCCAGCAGCGGACTCTCGGCTCGACTGCGCCAGACCCGCACCGCCTCGATCCCTGCGGCCTGCACCTCGGCGTCGGTGGCGTTGGCACCGAGCCCGAGGCGCTCCACCGCCGACGTGCCGGACGCCCCCAGGAGACGTTCCGCAAGGGTGTCCTCCTCGACCCCGAAGGCGCTGAAGCTCAGCTGGGAGCTGCGCAGCGAGCCGAGGAGGGTGAGCTCACGGAACTCGTGCGCGGCGGCGAAGATGCGCTCGATCTCGTCGCTGATGGCCTCCCCGTTGCTCGACGGGCGGTCGCGCAACAGGCGGGTGAGACCGAGCAGCGCGGAACGCGACTTGAGGACGCCACTGCGGGCGGCGAACTGTGTGTCCAGGACCCGGCGGACGTCGTCCAGACCGCTGCGGCGCACGAGCTCTTCCGACAGCAGGGTCGGGTCACGCATACCGCTGCGCACGAACGCCAGGGCGAGGCGCACCCCGAAGATGCCGAGGCGGTCGAGCAGTGCGGCCCGCCGCTCGGCCGAGACCTCGACCGGTGCTCCGGCGGCGACGAACCGGTCGACGGACAGGAGCATCGCGTTGGTCACGTCGCGCGGTTGCTCGGCGATCGACTCCAGGGCTTGGTACTCGGACTGGCGCAGCGTCCGGCCCGCCTGGGCCAGCAGCCCGGCCATCGGGACGACGGTCGAGCAGAGCTGCCGCACGACAGGGTGCTGGCGGTAGCGGGCGGCGACGGCCTTCGCCGAGATCAGGGCGTCGATCCGTCCGGCACCGACCTCGTCGGCGCGCGAGAGCACCCCGATCGTGTTGACCATCGTGGCCCGCCCCATCCCGGTGTCGCGGAACGATTCGAGGAACCGCACGTCAGCGGCGTGGAGGTGGCGAAGCAGGTAGATGATGGCATCTGCCGTCGACGGCTCGTCCTCGGGCGTGAGGAACCGCATCGTGCGCTGGGACACCGCCGCCGACAGCGAATCGATGCCAGGGGTGTCGATCAAGGTCGTGGACCGCAGGCCACGGGACGGCCACTCGATCGACAGCGCCTCCACGTCCTCGGGTCGCTCGCCTTCGAGGTCGAGCTCGAGTCGTCCCTCGACGCGGTGGATCGGCAGCTCGCGCGCCGGACCGGCGGTCGGGTAGAGCGTCACGCGCGGACGGGCACCGTGCTCGTACCACGTGACGATGCGGGTGCACTCGCCGGCATCCGTCGGGGCGATCTCCTCGCCGACGATGGCGTTCAGCAGCGTCGACTTGCCGGACTTCATCTTGCCGGCGATGGCGACGCGCAACGGTTCGTCGAGACGATCCCGGTGCCCTTCGATGACCTGCACGGCCGTCGGATCGTCGGCGTACGCCTCCCTGGCGTCGTCGAGCAAGCGGCGCACCGATCCTTCCATCCGCGAGCGGGCCGGCACCTCGGCCGTGGTGCTCATCCTGCTGACGCCGCCGTGAGCTCGGCGCGCGCCGCCGGCCGGTCCCGCAGCTGCTCGGCCTGCTGCCTGAGCCCCTCGAGCTGGGCCCGGGTGGTCTCGATCTCTCCGATCCGGCGCTCCCGATCCTCGACCCCGGTCTTGATCGCCGATTGCGCGGCCTTGATCGAGTCACCCAGCGAGCGCGACAGCTCGTCGGCGAGCTCCAGGAAGTGGTCGCGCAGCAGTCGCTGCACCTGCCGCAGGCGATCCTTCGACTGCTTGAGCACGTGGAGGATCACCTCGTCGATCTGCCGGCGCACCGCGATCTTGAGGTCGGCTCGCCGCTTCTTGAGCTTCATCGTCCGGTCCTCGTTGTAGGCCCGCTTGCCGAGGAGCAGCCCGGCCCCAACGGACAGGGGGTTGACCAGGGCCAGGCCGGCCAGGCCAGTCAGCAGGCCGAACATGAGGACGCCGCCGTACGAGCCGCGCATGCCGATGAGCACCTTGCCGCCGAACGACGTGAGGTCCCGTTCGACGCCCGGCATCGGTGGCACCGGATCGAGCACTCGGGCCGTGTCCGCCGTGTACAGCTCGGGCAGGCGGGCCCCGTGCTCGCCGAAGTGCTGCGCCACCTGCCCGGCCAACCACTCGGAGCGCTCGTGGGCCCACACGAAGTTGTCCGCCACCGCCTCGGCCAGGCGCTGCTGGAACCACTCGTCGAACTGCTCCTCGACCTGCGCCGGATCCGACTCGTCGATGATCTCCTCGGCGTCGCGGATCAGCACCCGCGTGCGGTCGCGCAGGTCGTACTCGATGTCGGAGTAGAGATCGGTCATGCCGTCGTTGAGCGTTGTCTGCCACCGGGCGCTGCCCCGCTTGAGCGCGTCGGCGCTGGCCCGGGCCAACTCCAGTCGACCGAGCAGCTCCTCGTTGTGCGCAGGGTCGCGGAGCATGGTGAGCTCGGTCTGCATCGACATGGTGAGGTGGCCGACGGCGTAGCTCACGTCGTGGGCGAGGGAGTGGCGGGCGAGCAGCTCGGCGCTGCCGATCACGTCTCGCTGCACGCACTTGACGAGGACAGGGAACCCGGACTCCTCGTTCAGCTCCCGATCGCCGGTCTGCAAAGCCTGCAGACGAAGCGTCGACGACACCGGCATCAGCGGCGCCTTGACGCCGGCCGCGGTCAGATGGACCCGGTCCAGCTCGGCGATCCGCCGCCAATGCGGGTAGATGTCCGTCTTGGTCAGGACGCACGCCACGTTCGGACAGAGCTTGGTGGCCTGGCGCAGGAACTCGATCTCCGGCTCGGAGTACTCCTGCCCGGCATCGGACACCAGGAACACGGCGTCGGCCATCGGGAGCTCGGCGATCGTGCCCGCGGCGTGCGCCGACCCGATGCCGCCGACGCCCGGCGTGTCGACGAGGACGAGGCCCGACTCCAGGAGATCTCGCGGCAGGGCGACCTCGGCGCACACGAGGCTGTCGACGTTGCCCGGGTTGCCGCGCTCGGCGACGTGGCGCTCGAGCTGGTCGATCGGGATGTCCTGGCGGCGCAACGTCGGGGCCACGTCCATCAAGGATTCGTCGCGCAGGTCGGCGTACACCAGGGTGGCCGTGGGTGCGGTGCCGTGGCGCACGACCGTCGGGACGGAGGTCGCCACGTCGTCGTCCACCGGGCACACCGGCGCGTTGATCAGGGCGTTGACCAGCATGCTCTTGCCCTGCTTGAACTCGCCGACGATCAGCACCCGTACGCCCGGCTCGTCGAGTCGCCTGATGGTGGCGTCGAGCCGGCTCGTCAGATCCCGTCGCTCTCGGGCGGCCGCAAGGTCGCGAACCTCGGTGACGACCTCTCTCAGCTCATCCATCGGTTCCACCCCCACCCGAGCACGGGCCGAGGTCTACCACCAACGCGGCCAGTTCGATGCGCGAGATCGGATCGGGTGACCACGTCGCTCGAGCGGGCAGAAAACGACAACCGGCCCGGGGGACCCGGGGGTCCACGGGGCCGGCTGGCCGTTCAGCTCACGGCAGCACCGCTGGTGCGGTGCGGCCGCCCGCCGTCACTCTCCGATGACGAACGTCAGGTTGATGTCGCCGCCGCCAGCTCCGGACACGTCGACGTCGCCGCTGTCGCCGCTGTCGCCGCCGTCGCCGCCGTCGGCATCGCAGGTGTCGCCGGTCTCGGCGAACTGGTCGACGTCGCCGCCGTCAGCATCGCCGGTGTCGGCGTCCTGGTTGACGTCCCCGGAATCGGCGTCGCCGCCGTCGCCGCCGTCGCCGAAGTTGTTGTCGCCGCTGTCGGCATCGCCGCTGTCGCCACCGGTGACGTCGCCCTGGTCGGCATCGCCGCCGTTGGACTCGGCGTCGCCGCCGGTGCCGCCGGTGGCCTCCTGGAAGGCTGCGGCATCGCCGGTAGCGCTGGCGGCATCTCCGCCGTCACCGCCGTCGCCAGCGTCGCCATCGGCGTTACCGCCATCGCCGTTGGCGTCACCGCCACTGCCGTTGGCGTCGCCACCGGCCGAGCCGGCGATTCCGGTGCCGTCACCGCCGGCTGCTCCTGCAGTCGCTCCCGCGTCGCCGGACGTACCACCGGTGCCCGCGCCGCCAGTACCGGCACCGCCGGCACCACCGGTGCCGTCGCCACCGACGCCGACGCCGTCGCCACCGTCGCCACCGTCGCCACCGTCGCCACCTTCTGAATCGGCCACGCCGACGCCCACACCGACGCCGAGGCCGCCCTCGCCGCCGGCGCCACCGGCGCCGCCGACGCCTGCGCCAACACCGACGCCTGCGCCAACACCGACGCCGACATCTTCGACATCGAGGAGCCCGAGATCGATCAGTTCGATCTCGTCGCCCGTGCCGGCGTCTCCGACGCCGGTCCCGATCCCGGTCCCGATCCCGGTCCCGGTGCCATCGCCGCCGTTGGCATCGCCACCGTCGCCGCCGGCGCCGAGACCGAGGCCTGCGGCCAGGGCGGCGGAATCGCCACCTTCACCGCCGGCGCCACCAGCGCCACCGACACCGACGCCATCGCCGCCGGTGCCTTCGCCGCCGTCGCCGCCGGTGCCATCGCCGCCGGTGCCGCCTCCAGCGTCACCGGACGCAGCGATCGCTCCCGCGGCGGCTGCCCCGCCGACGCCGCCTGCGGTGGCGCCGGAGTCGCCGCCATCAGCGTTGTTGTCGCCGCCATCGCCGGTGGCGTCACCACCGTCGGCGGTGTTGTCGCCGCCCGCGGCGCCGTCGCCGGCGGCGGCGAGGCTGTCACCACTCGTGACCGTGGCCAGTGCGGCTGCGTCGGCCGTGCCGCCAGCGGCGAGACCGCCGGCACCGCCCACCGCCGTGCCGCCCGTGGCTGCGCCGCCAGCGCCGCTCGTGGCGGTGCCGGTGGTACCGGTGCCGCTGTTGGACGTGGCGCCGCCCGTTGCCGAGCCGCTGGACCCGACGTTGGCGGACGAGCCGCTGGTCGCGCCGCCACCGGTGCCGTTGTTCGTCGCCGCACCGCTGTTGCCGCTGGTGCCACCGGCGCCGCCTGCGCCGCCGGTGCCAGTTGAGCCGCTGGTGCCGGTCGTGACCGAGTCACCTGCGTTGAGCGTGTTGCCGTTGAACATCACGCCGCCGGCGACGGAGCCGTCACCGTTGGAGACGTCGTTGTTGTCGCCGACCGCGTTGCCGTCGCCAGTGGCGACGTCCTCGATGTCGCCGTTGGCGGCCACCGCACCGTCACCCGACGCCGTGGCGGCGTCGTTGTCGAAGAACTGCGTCACGTCACCCAGTGCCCAGATGTTCTGGTTGACCGATTGGTCGACGATGGTGTCGCGGTCGTCGATGGTGTTGGTGATGGTGTAGTTGTTGATGATCTCGATGATCTGATCGATGGCCGAGTCGGAGCC
>JBPCJL010000114.1:0-5661 GCA_051005355.1 Ilumatobacteraceae bacterium | reverse complement strand
TGGCCCCGCCCAGCGCCTGGACCCGCTTGCCGTTGGCCGTGCCCGTCTCGTAGATGTAGCGGGCGATCGGGGTCGAACCGACGAAGCTGATGGCGACGACGTCCGGGTGCTCGAGGATCCGGTTGACGGCCACCTTGTCGCCCTGGATCACGTTGAAGCACCCGGGCGGCAGGCCAGCTTTGGCCAGCAGCTCGGCCATCAGCAGCGACGCCGACGGATCCTTCTCGCTCGGCTTCAAGATGAACGTGTTCCCGCAGGCCAGCGCGTTGGCGAACATCCACATCGGCACCATGGCCGGGAAGTTGAACGGCGTGATGCCGGCCACGACCCCGAGCGGTTGGCGGATCGAGTACACGTCGACGCCGTTGGCCGCCTGCTCGCTGAAGCCCCCCTTCAGCAGGTTGGGGATGCCGCAGGCGAACTCGATGTTCTCCAAGCCGCGGGCCACCTCGCCCAGCGCGTCGGCGAGCACCTTGCCGTGCTCGGCCGTGAGCAGCGAGGCGATCTCCTTGCGGTTGGCATCGACCAGCTCGCGCAGGTGGAACATCACCTCGGCCCGCCGGCCGAGTGCGGTAGCCCGCCACGCCGGGAACGCCTTCTTCGCGGCGGCGACGGCAGCGTCGACCTCGGCGTCGTTGGCGAAGTCGACACTCGCCGCTTGCTCCCCCGTTGCCGGGTTGAACACCGTGCCGGATCTCCCGGACGTGCCTTCGACGATTGCCCCGTCGATCCAGTGCGAAACACGTTCCATCGTGAACTTCTCCTCAGACCAGGTAGTCGGACAGGCCGCGCTTCAAGAACTGGCCGTGGCCCTTGGTGCCGACGTAGCGGTCGTCCTCGATGACGACGGTGCCTCGGCTGAGCACCGTGTCGACCTTGCCGTCGATCTCGAAGCCCTCCCACGCCGAGTGGTCCATGTTCATGTGGTGCTTCTTGTCGAGGCCGATCGAGGTGTGCCCGTTGGGGTCCCACACGAGGATGTCGGCGTCCGCACCGGGGGCGATGACTCCCTTACGGGGAAACAGCCCGAACATTCGCGCCGGGGTGGTGCAGCACGTCTCGACCCAGCGCTCGAGGCTGATCTCGCCGTTGACGACGCCCTGGTACAGCAGCTCCATGCGGTGTTCGACGCTGCCGATGCCGTTGGGGATCTTGGAGAAGTCACCGAGGCCGAGCTCCTTCTGCTCCTTCATGCAGAACGGGCAGTGGTCGGTCGACACGACGGCCAGCTCGTTCATCCGCAGACCCTTCCAGAGGTCACGGTGGTGGTGCTCGTGCTTGGAGCGCAGCGGCGTCGAGCACACCCACTTGGCGCCCTCGAAGCCGGGCTGGGCAAGGTGGTCCTCGATCGACAGGTACAGGTACTGCGGGCACGTCTCGGCGAACACGTTCTGGCCACGGTGGCGGGCCTCGGCCACCTCCTCGAGGGCCTCGGACGCCGACATGTGCACGATGTACAGCGGCACGTTGCCGGCCACCTTGGCCAGCTGGATGGCCCGGTTCGTGGCCTCGCCCTCGAGATCGGCCGGCCGGGTGAACGCGTGGAACTTGGGGTCGGTCTCGCCACGCGCCAGCGCCTGGGCGATCAGCACATCGATGGCGATCCCGTTCTCGGCGTGCATCATCATCACGGCGCCCGACTCGCCCGCGTTCTGCATGGCCCGCAAGATCTGCCCGTCGTCGCTGTAGAAGACGCCGGGGTAGGCCATGAACAGCTTGAAGCTCGTGATGCCCTCGTGGTCGACGAGGTAAGTCATCGCCTTCAGCGAGTCCTCGTCGACGCCGCCGATGATCTGGTGGACGTCGTAGTCGATGGCGCATTCGCCGTCGGCCTTGGCGTGCCACTCGGCCAGGCCGTCCTGCACCTGCTCGCCGGCCCGCTGCACGGCGAAGTCGACAATGGTGGTGACACCGCCCCATGCCGCCGCGGTGGTGCCAGTCTCGAACGTGTCCGAGGCGTTGGTGCCACCGAACGGCAGCTCCATGTGGGTGTGCACGTCCACGCCTCCCGGCACGACGTACTTGCCCGTGGCGTCGATGGTGCGCACCGGCGCGACTCCGGCGGCCTCCGCTTGGCCGGGCGCCAGTAGGGCGACGATCGTCTCGCCGTCGATCAGCACGTCGGCCTCGTGGCGCCCGCTGGCGCTGACGACGGTGCCGCCTTTGATGAGCGTGGTCGTCATTCCACGACCAGTTCGTCGTACGCGTCCGGCCGCCGGTCGCGGTAGAAGGCCCAGCGGTCGCGGACCAGCTTGATCTTGTCCATGTCGAGGTCGCGCACGATCAGCTCAGGTTTGTACGCGTCGCCGGTGTCGCCGACCATCTTCCCTTCGGGGTCGACGAAGTAGCTCTGCCCGTAGAAGTCGTTGTCGCCGATGTCGGCCTCGATGCCGACCCGGTTGATGGCGCCGACGTAGTACATGTTGGCCACCGCAGCTGCCGGCTGCTCGATGCGCCAGATGTACTCGGACAGCCCGCGGTGGGTGGCCGACGGGTTGAACACGAGCTCAGCACCGTTCAGGCCGAGCGCTCGCCAGCCCTCCGGGAAGTGGCGGTCGTAGCAGATGTAGACCCCGACCTTGCCGACGGCGGTGTCGAAGACCGGGTACCCGCCGTTGCCAGGCCGGAAGTAGAACTTCTCCCAGAACCCCTTGACCTGCGGGATGTGCTGCTTGCGGAACTTGCCGAGGTACCTGCCGTCGGCGTCGATCACCGCGGCGGTGTTGTAGTAGAGGCCGGCCTGCTCGATCTCGTACATCGGCAGCACGAGGACCATCCCCAGCTCCTTGGCCACCGACTGGAAGCGCTGCGTCGTCGGGCCGTCGGGAATCGGCTCGGTGTAGTCGTAGTACTGCGTCTCTTGGACCTGGCAGAAGTACGGGCCGTAGAAGAGCTCCTGGAAGCACATGACCTGGGCGCCGTCGGCGGCGGCATCACGGGCCGCCTCCTCGTGCTTGTCGGTCATCGCGTCCTTCGTGCCGGCCCAGTCGGTCTGCAACAGGGCCGCCCTGACGGTTCGTGGCATGAACCGATCGTAATCTCAGGGTTGGAGGACGACGGCCTTGGCTGAGTCGGTTGTGGCAAACTCGACGCGTGAGCCGAGGGCGTTCGGAGATCGGGTTGGGCGGGCGGCTCGCCATCATCGCAATCGGTTTCGCGCTGATGTCCGGCTTTGATTCCGACTCCCCCGGTGGATGGATCGCCGGCGTGGTCGGTCTCGTGCTCGCCTTGGTCGCGGTCGGGATCGTCGAGGTCGGGATGGCGCTCTGGTACCGGGCTCGCCGACGGTACGTCCCCCGCAACTGACCGAACGTCGTCTGGGTCCGGGCGGTACCGGACGGTGCCAACGCTTGCGCCAGGGCGACAACGTGTCTCCCTGGCGAACGAGCTGGCGAGATCAGCCCAAGGTCACTGGGCAGCCAGACCGACAGCGGTGGCGGGTAGGCCGGTGACGAAGCCGAGGTTGGTCAGATCACCGTCTCGACTGACTGCGAAGACGCCGATCGAGTCGTCGGCACCGTTGAGTTGGTAGAGGTACTCCTCGTCGTCGGTCGTGTCGAGGTCGATCGGCGTGGTCCCGACGGTGGCGCTGATGCCGTCAGCCTCGAGCAGCTCTGTGCGGCCCCGTCCGTCGACTCCAAACCCGGTGAGGGTGCCGCTGCCGGTGTTGGCGGTGAACGCGTTGCGGCCGGCGACCGCCAACCAGCAGGCCGACGTCTGGAACGTCGGATCCGGTCCGTCGATCGGTGTCAACACACCGTCGCGGCCGACCGTGTAGCTCGACACCGAGCTGCCACCCGGCGCACCGCCGTTGGCGTTGGAGACGAGCAGTTCGCCGGACCGTCCGAAGTCGAAGCCGAACGGTGTCACCCCCGTCGACTGGTTGACCACCGCTGGCTCGGCTCCCCGGCGCTTCACCCGGAACGTGTCGATCCGATTGGTGTTGCGCTCCGTCACGACGACGTGGTTTCCGTCGGGGGTGAAGGACACCTGGGCCGCGGCCGCACCCTCTTGCGACAGTGGCTGGATTGAGCCGGCGACCGAGTCGAGCCCGTCACGGCTGATGCGGAAGCCGGAGATGTTGTTCCCGACGCCCGTGTTGAGGACGTAGACGTTGCGACCGTCGACTGTCACCGACGTGGGCAAGTCACCGCCGCTGGCCTCGGTGTCGACGAGAACCAGCTCGTTGCCGACCTCCGCGAACAGTGACACCTGGTCCGATCCGGGGTTCACCGCAAGCACGTAGCGCCCATCGCCAGAGACGACGACCGATCCTTGCGAGCCCAGCCCCATCCCCGTGCCCGTACCACCGGTTGGAATCGGCGCCGCTGCGGTCAGCGAGCCGTCCTCAGAGCGGTTGAAAACGAGCAGCGCGTTGCCCGCCGGGTCGTTGGAGATCGCGTAGACCTGCCCGTCGTGGCCGCGGGACGCGGGCGCAGCAGCGTCGACGGCCGTTGCCGATGACAACGCGACGACCGCCCCGACGCCGACGGCGAGACCGGCGCGCACTCGTCGGCCGGATGGGTTCGTTCGCTTCATGGTTGCTCCTCAAACTTTGCGGTCGGGCGGATCCGTGACCGCATGGGCGAGCCAACACGACCGCGGCCCGGCGACCGGCGCAGGTGGACGCTTGTTGCGCGAAACGTTCGAGCCCGTTCGGCCGAGATCGAGCTCACGGTCGCCGACACGGGATTGAGGCGACGGTTTCCTGGTCGATCCGCCCTCGAAACCGAGGGCGAAACTGACTCAGAACCAGGTTCGCACCGTCAGTTGACGGTGTTGTACCGGCGGATCGTGAGCGGGGCGAAGATGGCGAGGAGCAGGGCGCTCCACAGGAGCGACCAGCCGACGGCGCCACCGTCGACGGCGCCGTGCATCAGGCTGCGCGCCGCCGTGGCCACGTGGCTGATCGGGTTGACGTCGACGAAGGCCTGCACCCAGCCCGGCATGGTGGCCGGGTCGACGAACACGTTGCTGGCGAACGTCAGCGGAAAAAGCACGGTCATGCTGATCTGCATCACCGACTCCGGCGTCGGCAGGCGGAACGCCAGCGCCGTCCACGCCCACGACAGGCTGAAGGCGAACACCAGCAGCAGCGCAACGGCGGCGAGCACCCCGAACGGACCACCGTCGGGGCGGAAGCCGAGGGCGACGCCGAGCACGATCATCACGGCGGAGGCCACGGTGTAGCGCAGCGCGTCGGCCAAGAGCATCCCGACCAGCACGGCCGGCCGCCAGATCGGCAGCGAGCGGAACCGGTCGAACACGCCCTTGGAGATGTCGGTCTTGAGGGCCATGCCCGTGTACATCGTGATCCACGTGACGTTCATGACGAGGATCGCCGGCAGCAGCTGCTGGAGGTACTCGCTGGGTGAACCGGCCAGCGCGCCACCGAACAGGTACGTGTAGAGCAGCGTGAACATGATCGGGAACGCCGTCACGTCGAACAGCTGCAGCGGGACGTGCTTGATCTTCAGCATCGACCGCCAGCCAAAGGCCAGCGAGGCGGCCAGCGGCGACGGCCGCTGGGGCCGTGTCCGATCGGCAAGGGCGTCGCGCAGCGCCTCCTCGGTGATCACCGGATCCAGTACGGCGACACTCATGCCGCACCCTCCTCTGTGTCATCGGAGCCGGACTCGGCCGCGTGGCCGGTGAGGGCCA
>JBPCJL010000113.1:0-8094 GCA_051005355.1 Ilumatobacteraceae bacterium | reverse complement strand
GACGGGTATCGAATCGTCGTCAGAACGCCGGCGCCGTAGCCTCGCTCGGGTGCCATCCACCGACCCCCTGGCCATCGTGACCGTGCACGCCCACCCCGACGACGAGGCCTCGAAAGGTGCTCCCACGCTGGCTCGCTACCACGCCGAGGGCGTGCGCACGGTGTTGGTCTGCTGCACGGGCGGCGAGGAGGGCGACCTCCAGAACCCGTCGCTTCGTGCGCCGGGCCAACCCTTCCACGGGCTGACCGCTGAGGAGGAGAAGGTGAAGGTGGCCGAGCTGCGCCCGGGTGAGCTGGCGGCGTCGGCGGCGGCGATCGGGTTCGACGAGGTCGTGATGCTCGGCTACCGGGACTCGGGGATGGCCGATTCCCCGCCCAACGAGCACCCCGACTCGTTCCACCAGGCCGACCTCGACGAAGCGGTCGGCCGGCTGGTGGCCGTCGTCCGCCGGGTCCGTCCTCAGGTGCTCCTGACCTACAACGACGACCAGACCGGATACCCGCACCCGGATCACCTCAAGGTCCACGACATCTCCGTGCTCGCCTTCGAGCGCGCTGGCGATCCCGACTGGTACCCAGAGCTCGGCGCGCCGTTCCAGCCGTCGAAGCTCTACTACAGCGCCTGGTCGCGCCGTCGCATGGTCGCCGTCCACGAATCTCTGCTGGCGCGGGACGGGAAGTCGCCGTTCGACGACGCTTGGTTCGAGCGCCCGGACATGGACCACCGGATCACGACGCGCATCGAGATCGCCGACTTCCAGCACGCCCGGTCCGACGCGTTGCGGGCACATGCGACGCAGGTCGATCCGAACGAGGGGTTCTGGTTCGCCCTCGCCGACGACGAGCTGCGCCAGGTGTACCCGTGGGAGGACTGGATCCTCGCCCGGTCATTGGTCGGCCCGATCCCCGACGACGACTCCGAACGCGACCTCTTCGCCGGCGTACGAACGTCGGTCGGGAGTGATCGATGACCGACCTGGGCGACAGTGTGAGCGAGCGTCCGGGCCAGACCGGACGGCAACGGTGACGTCAAGCGAGCGAACGATTGTGAACGTCCAGTACCGCGTCCTCCTCGGCCGCAAGGACGAGCGGGTCGACGGCCCAGACGACGCCGACGTCGTCGTCAGCGTGCCGCTGGCCGACGTCCAGGCCGATGGCTTCGACCCGACCGTCGCCTTCATGCAGGGCCGGCTGAAGTCGACTGGCTCGACCGGCGCGCTGTTCCGGCTGCTGCGCAGCGGCGAGGTGGCGGGCGCGCTCAGCGCGCTCGCATCACGTCCCTGAGCTCCGCATAGCCGATCAGCACGGCGCCGGTCTCGGCGAGCAGCCTCGGCAGCACCGGGTCGCCGACGACCAGATCGAGGTCGTCGATCCAGCCCGCCGCCGCCTGCGGCGCCAGTTCCCGCACCTCGGGCGTGTCGATCGCCGGCTGGACGTGGATCTCGGTCACGCCCGGTTCCAGGCCACGCACGGCCGCGTGCACGCGATCGCGACTGCCGGCGCGCCAGTCGTGGTCGAAGTGGTCGGGGAAGACGACGCCTTCCGCCGCGGCCAGCTTGCGGAACGGGAAGCCGGCCTGCTCGGCGGTGATCGACGACGGCAGGCGGATCGGCAGCGCGAACTCGACGGCCATGTCGAGGTAGACGTCGAAGAACTCGGGACGCAGCGTGATGGCGCTGAGGTGCGGGGCCAGGTGCGTCACGTCGATGCCCCATGCCAGCGCGCGCTCGATCTGCGCCCGCACCTCCCGGCCCACCTCTTCTGGGTCGGCGTGCTCCCACAGGTCGTCGATCGACCGGGGGAAGCCGCCGTCGCCGTCGAGCAGCGACGGCGCATGGGTGATCGGCCCCCACCGGTAGGTCGGGTGCTCCGCGTTCAGCGTGATGTGTACGCCGATGTCGTCGCCGGGCTCACAGGCGCCGGCGGCGTGACGCGCCCAGGGGGCCGGCACCATCAGCGAGGCGCAGGTCGCCGCCCCCTCGCGCAGCGCGCGCTGCACGCCGACGTTGGCGGCGTGGCACAGCCCGAGGTCGTCACAGGAGATGATGACCAACCTGGTGTCGGCGCAGTGGCCGAGCCGCTCGGCGAGGGACGTCGCGCCGGGCGCCGCGAGATCCACGAGCAGCGACGCTATCCCGCGCACCCCGACCACAAGCCGAGGTCGTCGGCCTCGGCGGCGGTCGCGGCGGCGACGAGCAGGGCGGCGTGGGCGCCGTTCGGGGCGATGATCAGCGGCCGGGCGAAGCCCTGGCGGACGATGGCCTCGTTGACCATGTTGCCACCGGTGACCTCGCCGTCGGCCAGGACGTAGACGTAGGCGAGCAGCCGGCCGTAGTCGTCGCGTCCAACGACGTCGCGCTCGAGGCGCACGTCCGACCCCTCAGCCAGCAACTCGGACGTGAACTCGCTCGCTTCAGGGCCGAAGCACTCCGCCGGCCCACGTCCGTCGTCGACGTAGACCTCTGGCGTGTCGATGCCGAGCAAGCGCACCCGCTCGCTCCGCCCGCCGATCTCGATTTCGACGGTGTCGCCGTCGACGACCCCGATGACCGTGCCGACGTCGGCTGGCCTCGTGCTGGGGCTGGCGCAGGCGACGAGCCCGATCGTGAGCAGCACTGCGGCGGGCACCCGCACCGCGTGGATTCAAGCGGGCTCGCCCGCCTGCGCCTGTTCTGTCCTTGCGGATCGACTCACAACGGTCGATCGAGGAGGACAGAACGGTCAGGTCGTGCCGGCGGAGGCCCAGGCCCGGTAGCCGCCGAACAGATCGGTCGCATCGTGCAGGCCGAGCTCGACCAGCGTGGCCGCCGCCAGGCTCGACGCGTAGCCGTCGTTGCAGAAGAGAATCACGCGGCGGTCGGCCGTCGCGTCGGGGAGACAGGCCGGGCTGGTCGGATCGAGCCGCCACTCCAGGACGATGCGGTCGACGACGACCGCCCCGGGCAGGTCGCCCTCCTCGCGCCGGTTCACCTCCGGGCGGATGTCCACGACCAACGCCCCACCCGCCACCTCGTCGTCCAGCTCGTCAACCTCGACTCGCCGGATGCGCTCCCGGGCCAGCTCCAGCAACTGGTCGATGCGCGGCGAGGCGTTGCTTGGCTCAGCCACGTCGCACATCGTACGACGAGGGTGCGCGCACTTCTGCTACGAACCTGGCGATGACCTCGCCCACCGGGTGGCTTCCCGGCTCCGTCGTTCCGGACGACATCGCCGACGTTCGCTACGTCCACGTGGTCGGGACGTCGGTGTGGCTGCACGAGGCGCCGGTCGACGAGGCCTGGCCACGCCACGTCGTCGGCGTGCTCGACGGTGCGGTGTGGCACGCCGTCGACGTCCCCGCCGGCACCGACCCGAGCGACGGCGCCGCCCTCGACCTGTACGCCTACCACGGGCGCGCCGGCGAGGCGGCGTGGCTGGCGGCGGGTCGGGCCGTCCAGCTCGTCGAGTGGGGCCGGACGCATCGCTTCTGCGGGCGTTGTGCCACGCCGACGGAGCCGTCGCCCGACCACCGGGCGATGCAGTGCCCGGCCTGCGGCCTCATGGCTTTCCCGCGCCTCGCCCCGGCGATGATCACGCTCGTCACGCGCGGTGACGATGGTCCGGAGCAGGAGGCGCTGCTGGCCCGCGGCGTGCAGTGGCGCATCCCGATGTACTCGTGCCTCGCCGGCTTCGTCGAGCCGGGGGAGTCGCTCGAGGGCGCCGTCGTTCGCGAGGTGCGCGAAGAGGTCGGTCTCACCGTCGACGATGTGCGCTACCGGGCCAGCCAGCCCTGGCCGTTCCCACACAGCCTGATGATCGGGTTCCGAACTCGGTACGAGTCCGGCGACCTGGAACTCGACGAGACCGAGATCGCCGACGCCGCCTGGTTCCGCCGCGGCGCGCTGCCGCGGATCCCGCCCGGCATCTCGATCGCCCGCAAGCTGATCGACGAGTGGGTCGAGGAGGAAACCTGAGCGTCAGCGCCGGCGGGATCGTGTCGGCGCCAGCTGCTCGGTGAACCAGTCGAGGATGATCTCGGCCCGCATCCGGCGGTGCACCGGCGAGCCCGACCTGGACAGCTCGTGGCCCTCGGCCGGGAACCGGTAGAACGTCACGTCCTTGCCGAGCAGCCGCAGCGCCATGAACAGCTCCTCGGCCTGGCCGATCGGGCAGCGCAGATCGTTCTCGGAGTGGATCAGCAGCATCGGCACGTCGATGTCGCGCACGTGGCGGATCGGCGAGATGCGGGCGTACTCCTCGGGGTCGTCGAGGTAGCTGGGGCCGTGCTCGACGCGGAAGATCGAGCCGATGTCGCTGCTCCACTCCTCCGAGATCATGTTGTTCACGGCCCGTTCGCTGCAGATGGCGCGGAACAGGTCGCTGTGGCGGCCGGCCAGCAGCGTGGCCATGTACCCGCCGTAGCTGCCGCCGAGCATGCCGACGCGCTTCGGGTCGCAGAACTTGTACCGGGCGAGTGTGGCGTCGAGCACGGCCAGCACGTCGTCGACGTCGACCGACCCCCAGCCCGTGCCGGGCGCGACCGGGTGCTTGGGGCCGAGGATCGACTGGCCCCACGCCGTGTCGCGTCCGCTGCCGCCGCGCGGATTGCACATCAGCACCACGAACCCGGCCGCCGCCTGCAGCTGCGCCTCGTCGAAGAACGTCTCACCGTACTGGGTGAACGGGCCGCCATGGACGTTGAGCAGCACCGGGTACTTGCGCCGGGCTTCGAAGCCCGCGGGGCGCATGATCCCAGCGTCGATCTCGCCGCTGCCGTCGGTGGTCGGCACGCTGAAGCGCTCCCAGCCGAGGAAGCTCTGCGTGACCTCGGTGACCGGTCCGTCGAGCGTGACGATCTCGGCCGGGTGGGCGACGGTCGAGCGGGCCATCGCGATGCGGCCGCCGGCGGCATCGAACGAGTGGATGGTGATCGGCCCACTGGTCAACGGTTCGGGATCGGACGCGCCGTCTGCGGCCAGTCGGTACAGGTGGGTCTCGCCCCGATCCTCGGCCGTGGCCAGCAGCGTGTCGTCGTCCAGCCACACCGGCGTGCGACTGCCCGCCGTCGTCTCGAACGTGCGGTCCAGCCCCATCGAGATCCAGTGGTGCTCGCCGCCGTCGACGGAGATCACGCCGACGCGCGTGTTCTGCGGGTACGTCGACGCATCGATGGTGCCGAGGAAGGCCACGCGCGACCCGTCGGGCGAGACGGACGGCGCGTGGTACAGGCCGGTCTGCTTGGTCAGCGCCCGCACGGTTCCGTCCAGCGGGACGACGTAGAGGTCCTCGCAGAAGTCGAGGTCCCACGTGTCGTGGCGCGCGGCGGCCGTCACGAGTCCGCTCGAGTCGGGCAGCCACGCCAGGCCGCCGTGCTGGAACGGGCCGGGCGTCAGGTCACGCGGCTTGCCGGTGCCGTCGGCGGCGACCACGAAGATGTGGTTGGGCCGGTCGAACACCCAACCTTCGTCGTCGAGGCGGCTGAAGAACCGCTCGACCTTCCGGGGCGACTGCCAGCGCTCGTCCTTGGCGCCGTATCGGTCGTGGCGCGAGCGGCTGGTGAAGGCCAGCCAGCGTCCGTCGGGCGACCAGCAGAGGTCGCCGGCGCCGTCCGCCATCGTCGCCACGGTGCGCACCTCGCCGGGACCGTCGACGGGCAGCATGTGGATGGTCGTCTCGTGCTCCTTCTCGCCGCGGCTCGAGGCGAACGCCAACCACCGCCCATCGGGCGACCACTGCGGATCACGGTCGCGTGGGCCGGCGGTGATCGGCGCCGTCGTCCCGTGACCACTCAGCCAGATCCGGGTCGTGGTCTCGTTGCGCTCGAGATCGATGGTGGCGACGACGAAGGCGATCCGGGCGCCGTCGGGGCTGACGACGGGCGATCCGGCGACGTTGCGGCCGTCGAGCAGCCGAGTGGCGATCTCGCGGTGCGGGGAGGTGGGCTCAGCGTCCTGGTCGGCCATCCGTGCGACAGTACCCGTGGGCCGTCGGCGCTCCGGCTGCGTTACACCCCGATGATGCGGGCCTGCAGCTTTCGCATGCCAGCCAGCCAGCGGTCCGGGTCGTCGGCCTTGCGGCGGACGTAGTCGTGAACCTCGGGGTGCGGGAGGATCAGGAACCGCTCGTCGCCGATCGCCTCGGCCACGACGTCGGCCACCTGCTCGGGCTCGAGGACGACGCCGGCCGAGCGCACCACCTGCGTCCCGCCGCCGCCGAGCGCCGGGTCGTCGCCGGCGCGCAACATCTCGGTGTTGACGCCCTGCGGGCACAGGCAACTGACCCGTAGCCCGCGGGCGCCGTAGGTGATCGACAGCCACTCGGCGAAGGCGACCGCCGCCCGCTTGGTGAGGGTGTACGGCGCCGAGCCGATCTGGGCCAGCAGCCCGGCTGCCGACGCCGTCGAGCAGAAGTAACCCTCGCCGCGCGCCAGCCAGCCGTCGATCAAGTGCTTGGCCGCCCAGCGGTGGGCGTTCACGTTGACGTCGAACGCGCGCTGCCAGGAGTCCTCGGGGGTGTCGAGGCCGGTCCCACCACCGATGCCAGCGTTGGCGCAGAACAGGTCGACCGGCCCGAACGCCTCCTCGGCGCGGGCGATGAGGTCGACGTTGCCCTGCTCGGTGCCGACATCGGCGCGCACGGCGATGGCGTGCGGCAGGTCGGCGGCCACGGACTCGGCATCGCCGACGTCGGCGACGACCACCCGGGCGCCGTCGGCGGCGAACCGTCGCGCCAGGGCAGCCCCGATGCCCCTGGCCGCACCCGTGACGACGACGTGCCGGTCGGCGAGGTCCATCACCCGACCGTACCGTCATCGATCTGGGCGCCGTCCCTGCCATCGAGCGTTCTGGGTGCGATCCCCGCCAGGTGCTGGCAGCTGCGGCGCCCAGGTTCGCCTCATCGCGCGGCGCGTATTCCCGGCGGATCGGTGACATCGGCCGCTGCGATCGCCGTCCGCGGCCCTGGCGCGCCAGCTACCGTGTTGGGCAATGACCGAGCAGCTCCTGCCCGACGTCCACGACGCAGCTCACGACGCGGTGATCGCCGACGCCGTCGCCGTGATCGACCAGGCGCTGGGTCGGATGATGGCGCGCGAGCTGGTCTCCTCCGGCGAGGTCGCCGACCTGCTGCTCGACGTGCGCACCCTGCTCACGTCGAGCGCCGATGAGACGGTCTGACCGCTCAGGTCGTCGTTGGCGGCCCGCCCGGTGGGCGACCGCCGCCGCCACCACCACCACCCGCTCCGCCGGTCGATTCGGCCGCTGGGTCGACGGGCACGGTGAGCTCGACGGTGTAGCCGCTCGTCACGTCACCGGCCACCGAACCCAACTGCGCCGCACCGGCGTCGTCGCCGAACACGTTGTCGCTCTGCAGCGTCACCTGGGCCAGGTTCTCGATGCTCTGCTCGTACCCGGCGCTGGCGTAGACGGCGGCGCAGGCATCCTCGGGTAGCGCCACCTGCGACGTGGAGAACCGGGTGCCGCCACTCGTGGCTGCGTCGAGGCTCTCGTACACCTCGAAGTGCAGGTGGGGCCAGCGGCCGGAGTAGGCGGCCGGGAAGATGCTGTCGAACGTCACGCGGCCGTTGCCGTCGGCCTCCTGCACGCCGCGCAGGATCCGTCAGACTCGCCGTGATGGCACCGGCTGCGCTTCGTCATTGACGATCTTGGCTCGTGCCGCGGTGGGTGTTTGGCCTGCGGCCGGCCGTGTCCGTCCCAGCCGAGCGAGCGGATCCTTCGGAGCGAGCGAGGCCATTCAGGACGTGGTCGACGAGCCGAAGCTCGAGCGGATGTCGCGACGCACGACGCCGCTCTCCGCCAGGACGTTCGGCCCGTTGGTCCCGTCGCCCGGGTACGGGCCGGCGGTCTCCTCCGGGATCGGGTCGCAGGTGGTCGTGCCGTCGGCGACGGCTGTCGTCGCCGTCGCGGCGGTCGTCGTCGCTGCGGTCGCCGTCGTAGCGACGCCAGCGGTGGTGTCCGTGCCGGCCGCAGTGGTCGCGGGCGAGCCGGCGGTGGACGCCGTCGACGAGTCGTCGCCACCGCAGCCGGCGAACACCGCCGCACCGGCGATGCCGAAGAGCTGCAGCACCCGGCGCCGATCGAGCAGCCGGGGCAGGTCG
>JBPCJL010000112.1:0-6279 GCA_051005355.1 Ilumatobacteraceae bacterium | reverse complement strand
GGGCTGCGCTGGTCGAACTACCTCGCCACGACGCGCCAGCGCACGGCCGAGCTGGTCGACTCGCTGTTCGAGGCCGAACCGGTCGACCCGGCGCCTGCGGTGACGCTCGTCGACTTCGACCCGGACGCCGAGAACAAGCTCCTGGCCGCGATCTGCTACTCGCACTCGCGCCTGCCGGAGCAGCAGCTGCTCGACCGCGTCGCCAAACTCGGGGCCGCCGAACGCCTGGCGCTGGTGCGGGCGTACGTCGGCGCGCGCGGGAACCGCAGCCACAAGCCCGGCCGGGCCTTCGAGCGCATCGACTCCCGCTTCGCCGTGCTCTCCGACTACGGCGCCTTTCGCGATCTCCAGCGCCACCGACTCCTGACCATCGAGTGGCAGCGGCTCAACCCGGACCTCGGGTTCGTCCGCCCGGAACTGGTCGACGAGGCCGGCCAGACGGCCGCCTTCGACGAGGCGATGCACCGCTCGGCCCGGCTGCACGACGCCCTCCACGACGACTTCCCCGAACAGGCCGCCTATGCCGTCTCGATGGCCTATCGCCTCCGCTACGTCATGCAGTTCAACGCGCGGGAGGCCATCCACCTGCTCGAGCTGCGCTCGGGCGCGCAGGGTCACCCGGCCTACCGACGCGTCGTGCTCGAGATGCACCGTTTGATCGCCGAGCACGCCGGTCACCGCGCCGTCGCCGAGGCGATGACGCACCTGACGACCGAGGCGCCCGAGCTCGAGCGGCTGGCGGCGGAGCGGCGAGCCGAAGCGCGTCGCGGATCCTGACGTCGCGGCCACCGTGTGTGCGCCGGCCGCCGCTGGGCGGCGCCGGCTGCACAAATGCCGTTGTTTGTGACAACGGTCACGAGGAGCGCCACCGGGCGCTGGGAAGGGCCGGGCCTAGGCTCCCGCCGCGCGACCTACCCCGCCCATCGTTCCGCCCACGCGTGACGTTGGCCCGAAGCCCCGAGGAAACCCCGAGAAGGCGAGTGCATGGCTGACGACGACGAGATGGACGACGGCCCGGAGGCGGGTGCCGTGGCCGAAGAGCCTGAGGACGCCGACGAGATCGACGAGGACGCCGAGCCGGACGCGGACGAGCTGGACGACGAGTTCGTCGCCCCGGATGACGTTGATGACGACGACGCCGTCGTCGTCGCCGACGAGGTGGAAGACGAGGAGGACGAGGAGGAGACCGCCGAGGCGGCCGCGGCGCGCACCAAGCGGCGGGAGGAGGAGGAGGACGACGACGAGGAAATTCTGTCTCCCGACGACGTCGAGGCCGACCTGGACCGCATCCTCAAGGACCGGCTCGTCCCCGTCGAGGAGGACGACGAGGACGACGCCGACGAGCCCGAGGATCGCAGCGAGGGCGGTGACCGCCTCCAACCCAAACGGGCCGACGAGCAGCTGTGCCCGAACTGTTTCCTCCTGGTCCGGGCGACGGCTCCCGGGTGCCCGGTCGGCGACGACAACTGCCCGATCTTCGGCTGAGGTCCGCGCACGTGGCGGCCGCAGCAGAGGACCCGATCCGCGCCGATGTCGAACGGCGGCTGCGGGCTGTCGTCGACCTGGCACTGGCGGGACCGCTCGGGATGCTGCGTGGCGTCGACGCCTGCCTGCGGCGGCGGGTCGATTCGGCCCGCGTCGTCGTTGAGACCCCGATGCAGGTGTTGCGCTCGCTGTTGGACCTCGTCGCTGCGCCCGCCGAGCGTGACGTCACGACCGAGCGTGTCGTCATCGACACCGACGTACGCGCACCGGTCGCCGACGCGAGGCGGCGGGCCCCTGGCACCGGCGCGTCCGCCGACCTGCCGATCGACGAGTACGAGAGCTTGGCCGCCAGTCAGGTCGTCGCCCGTCTCAGCGGGCTGGCGCCCGCCGACTTGCACCGGGTGCGCAACTTCGAAGCCGATCATCGCGGTCGGCGCACCGTGCTGGGCAAGATCGACCAGCTGCTGGCCGAGACCTGATCGACGCGTGATCGATCCGGACGTGCGGGCCGCCCGGTCCGACGACGTCGCCACCCTGTGCGATCTGGAGGTCGAGGCTCGAGCCGCCGTGGCGTCCGTTCGCGGCGGCGCCCGCTGGCTCGACGAGCACCCGTTGATCGGTGCCGGCTGGCACCGCGCCATCGACGAGCGTGAGGTCGTCGTGGCCGAGCTGCTGGGGTCGGTCGTCGCCGGGTACCTCGTGCTCGACGTCGACGACGGTGTGGCGACCGTCGATCAGGTCTACGTGAGCGCTCCGGCACGCGAGCTCGGCTTCGGCGACGCCCTCCTCGAGGCGGCCACGCATCGTGCGCGGGCCCGTGGTGCCCACCTCATCGAGGGCTACGCCCTCCCCGGTGACCGCGAGACGAAGAACCTCTACGAGCGAGCCGGCATCACGGCCCGTCTGATCACCGTGTCCCGGCCGCTCAGCGACCCACCCAGCGGGCGGGACGCTTCTCGATGAAGGCCGTGAGGCCTTCCCCGAGGTCCTCGGACGACATGACGACGCGCATCGCGTCGTAGGTCATGGTCCGCAGCTCGGCCTCGGTCGCCGACGACGCGGCGCGCACGACCGCTCGGCTCTCCCACACGGCCAGCGGCGCCGCTGCGGTCACCTGTTCGGCGAGCGCCGTGGCGGCGATCTGGGCCTCTCCGGCCCGCACGAGCCGCGAGACCATGCCGAGGGCATAGGCCCGTTCGGCCGGGATCGGCTCGCCGGTGAGGATCGCCTCCATAGCCGCCGCCGGCCCGACGGCCCAGGGCAAGCGGTAGAGGCCGCCGGCGCCGGCGACGAGGTTGCGCTTGACCTCGGCCAGCCCGAACGCCGACCGGGTGGTGGCGACGACGAGGTCGCAGGCGAGCACGATCTCGCAGCCGCCCGCCGTGGCCAGGCCGTCGACGGCGGCGATCACCGGCTTGCGCCGCTCGCGATAGGTGAACCCGGCGAACCCGCCGCGCCGGGTCGACAGCGCGGCACCGTTGCCGGCGTTGAGCTCCTTGAGGTCGGCGCCGGCCGAGAACACGGGTCGCTCCTGTCCCTCTGTGTTGGCCAACAAGATCCCGACCCAGACGTCGGCGTCGGCCTCCAGGCGGTCGATGGCCGCCTCCAGTCCTGCGGTTACGGCACCGTTCACGGCGTTGCGCGCTTCGGGTCGGTTCAGCGTGATCAGCGCGATGCGGCCCTCCACGTCGTAGCGGACCTCGGTCACGGTGCGCTCACTCGGAACTCTCCTGCTCCTGCGTCGGCGGCTGCGGCTCCTGCGTCGGAGGCTCTTGCGGCGGCGGTTCTTGCTCCGGCGTCGGCGTGGGCTTCGGCGTCGGCTGCGACTCCTGTGTCGGCGCGGGCGTCGGCTCCTGCCTCTGCGTCGGCTCCGACTTCTGCGTCGGGGTCGGCGTCGGCGGCCGGCGAGCGCCCACGCGCTTGCGGGCGTCCGGGCGGGCCGGACCAGGACGCAGCGGTCGGGGTGCCGGCGCCCCCGGCCGCACTTCCACGCCGTAGAGCGCAGCGATGTGCGGCAGCAGCGGACCGAGGCGGCGCACGGTGGCCAGCAGGTCGTCGTTGCGCTGCTCGGCCGGCGCCGCCGGCGTCACGAGGCTGCGCACCGGCGAGAAGGCGGCGGCTTCGAGCACGGCCGCCCAGCGGTCGGGACCGTCCGTCGGCAGCAGCGACGCCGTCGCCACCTCGCTCAGTCGCCGCGCCAGCACGGGCGGGAACGGGACCCCGGCCTTCGGCGGCATGGCCGACAGGCGCAGTGCCCGCACGACCCGACCGACGTCCACGGCCGCCTCGACGTCGGCGAGCCACAGCCGCAGCTCCTCGTCCTGCTTGGCGATCAGCGACTGCTTGAGCTCGACGGCGAGCGTGCGAGTCGACTCGTCGCGAGCCACGGCGGGGTCGTCGGCGGAGGCGACCACACTGCGCAGGTCGCGCAGATCGAGGTGGGCCAGCTGGCGCTGCGCCGCTTCCGCCCGGTCGAGCCAGTCGGCGACCCGCAGGCGAGGGATCAGCTCCTCTGCCATCTTGACCACGGCCGCTTCCGGCATCTCGGGCTTGCCCTCGTCGCGAAGGCGAGCGTTGTCCTCGCGCAGACGTTGGCGGACGGCGGCCATCCCCTGCAGGGCCAGCTCGGCCACCGGGCGCTGCTCCTCCGCCAGCGACGTGAGCACCTCCGTGCGGTGCTGCTTGCCCGGACGCAACCGCTTGGGCTTCGGACGCTGGGGAACCTCGGGCGGCGGCGGGGTGTAGGGCCGGTGCCGCCGCTCCCCGTCGGGAGCAGGTCGCCGCCCGCCGGGCTGGCCCCGGTCTCGGTCGCCACCGGGATGCGCCCCTTCGGGCCGGTCGCCTGTCGCGGGCCGACCGCGCCGATCGCCATCCGGTCGGGAGCGACGGGCGTCGTCCGGACGGTCACCTCGAGCGGTCCGGTCGTCTCGGCTACGACGCGGTCGATCGGCACCGTCGCGTCGATCGCGACCGTCCCGGCGTCCGTCGCGACGCGCCGGTTGGCGATGCTCGACGACCGGCTCGAAGGGCGCATCGCTCGGCAGGAGCTCGAGTACTCCGGCGCGCCCGGACCGGTCCTTGCCCTGAACGACCGACACGACACGGATCCCGTCGAGGTCCTGCTCGGTCTCCACCCGCAGCTGGTCGCCGACGGATGAGCCGCCGGGCAGGATCGTCCCGTCGAGGACGCCCCGCGGCTCGCGAGCGCCGGCGGCGCGCCACGTCCAGGACCCGTCTGACGCCGAGCTGGTCAGCTCGATCTCGATGCGCGTCGGCACGGCGGGCCACGGTAACCGTCATGACTGTTCGCTCGCTTGACGCAGCCGCTACTTCGGTGCCTCGGTCCGGACGCTCACCCGCATGACGATCGTTCGCTCGCTTCTCGAGGCTGCGGATCTGCGGGCCGGTCGCTCGCTCGCATGACGATCGTTCGCTCGCTGCTCCACGGGTACGGTCTCGGCCGTGCCGATCTACGCGCTCGGTGATCGGGTGCCCGACATCGACCCGCTGGCGTACGTGCACCCGGATGCCGTCGTGATCGGCTCCGTGCGCATCGGGCCGGAGAGCTCGGTCTGGCCGGGCGCGGTCCTGCGCGGCGACGACGGGTCCATCGTCATCGGCGCCCGCACCAGCATCCAGGACGGCACCGTGCTGCACACCACGGCGCAGTCACCGACCGTCGTCGGCGACGAGTGCGTCATCGGACACATCGTCCATCTCGAAGGTTGCACGGTCGAGGATGCGTCGATGGTCGGAAACGGGGCCATCGTGCTGCACCGGTCGATCATCGGGACGGGCGCCGTGGTCGGCGCCAACGCCGTCGTGCTGGCCGATGTGCACGTTCCGCCGGGTGCGCTGGCCGTCGGCGTGCCGGCGACGATCAAGCCGGGCCGGGCGCGTCCGGACGACATCGCCGACAGCGTCGCCACGTATGTCGCCCGAGTGGCGCGCTATCGAACCGAGCTGCGCACGATCAACGACGGGCCGTGATGCTGGCCTTCGTCCTCACGGTGCCGGGTTCGGAGGTCGACCTGGCGAGCGACGCGCTGTGGGCCCTCGGGGTGGCGGCCATCGAGGAACGGTCCCCGGAGGCGCCGACCGAGGACCACTTCGTCGAGCTGTGGACGTCGCTCGGCACGGACGTGGCGGCCATCACGACGGCGGCCGAGGCCTTCCCGGCCCGCTGGCGTTGGCACACCACCGAGATCGACCCGGCCGCACTCGACAGTTGGCGGGCCCACGCGCTGCCGTCGTGGGTCGAGCGCGACCTCGTCGTCGTTCCGGCATGGCTCGACATCGACACCGGCCCGGACGTCGTACGCGTCGACATCGATCCCGGCGCAGCGTTCGGGCTCGGCGACCACCCGACCACGGTGCTGACGCTGCGCATGCTGCGACGAGCCCTCTGGCCGGGTGCCACGGTGCTCGACGTCGGCTGCGGCAGTGGCGTGCTGTCGGTCGCGGCGGCCCGGCTGGGCGCACCTTATGTCGAGGCGATCGACGTCTCGATTGCGGCGGTGGAGGCGACGATCGCCAACGCCGACCGCAACGGTGTCGGCGGGTCCGTCTCGGCCAGCTTGCGGCCGCTGAACGAGGTCGGCGACCAGTTCGACATCGTGCTGGCCAACCTCCTGGCCCCGGTCGTGGTCGACCTGGCCGAGGACCTGGTGCGGGTGGTCGGGTCATCCGGCGCGCTCGTGGTCAGCGGGGCGCTGGAGCGCAACCATGCCCATGTGCGCCACGCCCTCGAACCGATGCAGATCGTCGACACCGCCGCCCGCGAGGGTTGGATCG
>JBPCJL010000111.1:0-5094 GCA_051005355.1 Ilumatobacteraceae bacterium | reverse complement strand
CTTGGCGGCATCGGGTTCGGGCTGGTGTCGTGGGCCAAGTACCTCGACCTCGACGAGCACGCCGTGCAACAGCGCGAGGACCTGACGATGACGCCCGCCGACATCGAGACGTTGGAAGAGGAGCTGGAGCTGACGAGGGAGACCGTCGGGCGCCGCAAGCTCCTCGTGGGGCTGCTGGGGGCGTCGTTCCTCAGCATGCTCGTCGGCTTCGTCGGCCCGATCGGCTCGCTCGGCCCGGCACCGCAGGGGGAGCGGCGCCGCACCTCGTGGCGTCCCGGCTCACGCCTCGTCACGAGCGAAGGAACCCCCATCGAGAGCGCGACCGGCACCTTCGACCAGCTCGTCACCGTCTTCCCCGAGGGGGCGATCGGCGTGGACGACTCCCAGGTCGTGCTGCTGCGCCTGCCGCCCGAGGACCTGACGGCGCGGACCGTGGACGGTGGCGCCGTCGACGGATGGGTGGCCTACTCGAAGATCTGCACCCACGCCGGCTGCTCCGTCGGGCTCTTCGGCATCGACAACCGGCCACCCCGGACCCTGCGCCAGCTCGTGTGCCCCTGCCACCAGTCGGTCTTCGACCCGGCTGACCGGGCTCGGCCCGTCGGTGGTCCGGCGCCTCGCCCGCTGCCGCAGCTGCCCATCGCGGTCGACGCAGACGGCTTCCTCGTCGCCCAGGGTGACTTCCCCGGCGTCGTCGGCCCGCTGGCCTGGGACGAGGCCGACGACTTCGAGCGTGGAGCATGACGACCGACGCCGAACTGTCGTCCGCCGCCGGCCACGACGGGAAGCATCGGCGCGGGCTCGTCGAGCGCTATGTGGACTCGGTGGCCGGCCGGGTCGGTGCCGGGTCCGGGCTGTACAAGGCGCTGCGCAAGGTCTTCCCGCACCACTTCTCGTTCCTGTGGGGCGAGGTCGCCCTCTACTGCTTCATCGTCCTGCTCGTCACGGGCACGTACCTCACGCTCTTCTACGAGGGCACGCAGGAGACCGTCGTCTACACGGGCTCGTACGAGCCGCTGCAGGGCGTCGAAGTGACCGGCGCCTACGAGTCGGTGCTGCGCATCTCCTTCGACGTGAAGGGCGGCCTGCTGATCCGCCAGATGCACCACTGGGCGGCGCTGATCTTCATCGGCGCCATCGCCCTGCACCTGGCCCGTGTGTTCTTCACCGGCGCCTTCCGCCGGCCCCGCGAGATCAACTGGGTCGTCGGCGTGCTGCTGCTGATCCTGTCCCTGGCCGCCGGCTTCACGGGCTACTCGCTGCCCGACGACCTCCTGTCGGGGACCGGTCTGCGCATCACGCAGGCCATCATCCTCGCCATCCCGTTCGTCGGCGAGCGGCTGACCTACGCCATCTTCGGCGGCGAGTGGCCGGGCACCGACATCATCGGCCGGCTCTACCCGGTGCACATCCTGCTGATCCCGGCCGCCATCGTTGCGCTGCTCGGCGTGCACCTGGCCCTGATCTGGCGCCAGAAGCACACCCAGTTCTCCGGCCGCGGCGCCACCGAGCGCAACGTGATCGGCGAACGCATCTGGCCGACCTTCGCCATGAAGTCGACCGGCCTGCTGTTCCTCATCGCCGGCGTGATCACCGCCATGGGGGCGCTGTTCGAGGTCAACGCGGTCTGGCTCTACGGCCCCTACGACGTCGGGGCGGCAACGTCGTACTCGCAGCCGGACTGGTACATCGGCTTCCTCGAAGGATCGCTGCGCCTGTTCCCGCCGTGGGAGACCCGGCTCTTCGGCTTCATGATCAACAACCTGATGTACTCGGCGGTGCTGATCCCCGGGGTCATCTTCACCGGGCTGCTGCTGGTGCCCTGGATCGAGCGACGCTTCACCAACGACGACCGCGAGCACCACCTCGCCGATCGCCCTCGTGACCGGCCGCACCGCACGGCCGCCGGCGCGGCGTCCATCGCCTTCGTCAGCGTGCTGTTCCTCGGCGGCTCACAGGACGTCATCGCCGGCACGCTGGACATCTCGATCGGCAACGTCACGACGCTGTTGCAGGTCGCCGCGCTGATCGCCCCGCCGATCACGTACTACGTGGCCTTCCACATCTGCCGGGTGCTGCGCAGCCGCGAGGGACCAGAGCGCACCGAGCGGTCCGGCATCGTGGTGCGCGATCCGAGCGGCGGCTACCACGGCGTGGGGGAGAGCGCCGTGGACGCCGACGGCGAGCGCACCGACGACTCCGGCTCGCGGATCGACGGTCCGCTGACGGAGGCCGCCGAGGACGCCGCCGACGGCGACCGTCAACCGGTGGGCGGCGAATGAGGTTCGCCCCGGCGCTGCCGCCGCCGCTGACCGAGCAGGCCGAGGAGATCGAGACCGTCTGGAACGTGTTCCTGATCGGGGCGGCCCTGGTGTTCGCCTTCGTCGCCGTGCTCGTCGTGTTCATCCTCGTGCGCTTCCGGCGGCGCAGCGACCGGCTGCCGCGCCAGGTGCGCGAGAACATCCCGTTCGAGCTGGCCTACACCGCCATCCCGCTGGTCATCGTGCTGGCGCTGTTCGTGATCACGTTCGTCACGGTCCGCTCGGTCGACGCCGAGGCCGAGTCGGACAGCGATGTCGACCTCGTCGTCGACGTCATCGGGTTCCGCTGGCAGTGGCGCTTCGAGTACCCCGAGGACGGCGTGGTCGTCAACGGCACCGAAGAAGACATCCCCGAGCTGGTGCTGCCGGCGTCGTCGACGGTGCGCTTCCGGGTCACGTCGGTCGACGTGATCCACTCCTTCTGGATCACGGGCTTCCGCTACAAGCGGGACATGTTCCCGAACGAGGTGCAGACCATCGACGTGGACATGAACGACCGGGTCGGCGCCTACCCGGCGGCCGGCGTGTGCTCGGAGTTCTGCGGCCTGGACCACCACAAGATGTACTTCGACGTGCGCATCGTCACCCCCGAGGAGTTCGAGCAGTGGGTGGCGGGCAACGACGGTGACGAGGTACCGGCATGACGGCGCTCGATCCACGGGCGCGGACCAGCGAGACCGGCGGTGACGCCGACCTGTTCGAGATCGACGAGTTCATCGGCGACGGTCACGACGCTGGGGTCGAGCCGAAGGGCCTACCGCGCACGATCGCCGGCTGGCTGACGACGACCGACCACAAGGCGATCGGCATCGCCTACGCCGTGACGTCGCTGATCTTCTTGCTCATCGGTGGCGTCCTGGCCGGGATCATCCGCGTCGAGCTGGCCCGGCCCGGGCTGCAGCTGGTGGACGAGTCGCTCTACAACCAGGTCTTCACGATCCACGGCAGCGTCATGGTCTTCCTGTTCGCCGTGCCGTTCGGGTTCGCCCTGGCCAACTACCTCGTGCCGCTGCAGATCGGTGCGCCGGACCTGGCCTTCCCTCGCCTCAACGCCCTGTCGTACTGGCTGTACCTGTTCGGCGGCATCACGATGCTGGCCGGGTTCCTGACCGACGGCGGCGCAGCGGCGTTCGGCTGGTACGGGTACCCGCCACTGTCCGGACCGGTCGGGTCACCGGGGCTCGGCGCCGACCTGTGGATCGTGGCGCTGATCCTGACCGGCACGTCCGGCACGCTCAGCGCCGTCAACGTCATCACCACCATCACGATGATGCGGGCGCCCGGGATGACCATGTTCCGCATGCCGATCCTGTGCTGGAACCTGTTCCTCACCAGCTTCATGGTGCTGGTGGCGTTCCCCGTGCTGTCCGGCGCGCTGGTCATGCTGGAGGCCGACCGGCGCTTCGGCACCCACTTCTACGACCCCGCCGCCGGCGGATCGCCGATCCTGTGGCAGCACCTGTTCTGGTTCTTCGGCCACCCCGAGGTGTACATCGTCGCCCTGCCGTTCTTCGGCGTGGTCACCGAGATCTTCCCCGTGTTCGCCCGCCGACCGATCTTCGGATACAAGGGTCTCGTCCTGGCCACGCTGACGATCTCCGCCCTGTCAACGTCGGTGTGGGCGCACCACATGTTCGTCACCGGCGCAGTGGTGCTGCCGTTCTTCGCCGCCACGTCGTTCCTCATCGCCGTGCCGACCGGCGTCAAGGTGTTCAACTGGGTCGGGACCATGTGGGGCGGCTCGATCAGCTGGGAGCCGCCCATGCTGTTCGCGTTGGGGTTCCTCGTCACGTTCGTGGCCGGCGGCGTGACGGGCGTGATCCTGGCGTCGCCGACGCTCGACTTCCACCTCAACGACCCCTACTTCGTCGTCGCCCACTTCCACTACGTGATGGGCGGCACGGTGGTCTTCGCCTTGTTCGCGGCCATCTACTTCTGGTGGCCGAAGGTGACCGGCCGGATCCTCGACAAGCGGCTCGGCCAGTGGCACTTCTGGCTGCTCGTCATCGGTTTCAACGCCACGTTCTTCGTCATGCACCTGCTTGGTCGCGACGGCATGCCGCGACGGGTGGCCGACTACCAGGCGACCGACGACTTCGAGCTGTGGAACCTGATCGCCTCGCTCGGGTTCGTCGTGCTCGCCGCGTCGACGGTCCCGTTCCTGTGGAACGTCATCGCCTCGTTCCGCAGGCCGATGACCGCCGGTGCCGACCCGTGGCACGCCAACTCGCTGGAGTGGGCCACGTCCTCGCCGCCGCCGCCGCACAACTTCACGTGGCTGCCGCCGATCCGGTCCGAGCGCCCCGTGTTCGACCTGCGGTGGATGAACCACGAGGACGTCAGTGCCATCGGCACCGTCGACGCCTGGCGCAACCGGCAGGACCACGACTCGCGTTGGGTGCCCCTGCACCCGTACGACGTCGGCGAGGGTGACGCCCCGACGGCCGAATCCCAGCCGGACGAGCAGACCTCGCCCGCCGGCGGCAACGCCGGCCCCGACGCCGACCCGGACCTGCGGGCGTGACCACCACTTCGTTTGTGCACAGGTGGTCGCGGATCCGGCGGCCCGTGCGCGAACGCGAGGGTGGTGATCGGGGGTGAGGCTCGAGGCGATCATGTGGGCCGGGCTCACGGTCTTCTACGTGTTGATCGGCGGCCTGTACTGGATCGTCGACGGGGACCCAGCGGGCGCCAGCCTGCTCCTGATGACCACGGGCCTCGGCGGGTTGATCGCCGGGTGGATCTGGCACTGGCGGCGCCATCACGCCCATCC
>JBPCJL010000110.1:0-5376 GCA_051005355.1 Ilumatobacteraceae bacterium | reverse complement strand
GACCGAGCTCGGTCAGCCGGGACCGACGGTCGCGCTCGGGTCGCGATACTCCCGTTCTTCGTCGCCTCCGCCGTCCTGGCCCAGCGTCGGGTCGTCGCGGGCGAGCGCAGCCCCGTTCGCGGTGTCGAGGCGCCGGATCACGTCGGCGTAGAAGCCGATCTGTCGGGCGGCGAGCGCGGCGTCGAACTTGTCCATCTCGCCGTTCCCGGTGACGTTGAGGAGGTACGTGGGTCCGGCGATGCCGGACACGTGCGGCACGCCGAGCCAGTGGAACGCACGGCCGGGTGTGATCTGCACTGGCGGCTTGAGCAATGCATGGCGTTGCAGCCCGGACTCGACGAGCGCGGGAAGCGCGACGCGTTCGAACATGTCGCCCTGGGTGGTCCAGATGCCGTATCTCGTTCTCGCCCGTTGCTCGATATCCCTGGTCGTCGTCGACCCACTCGGTGGCGCCGAGGTGCTCGATGCTGACCGCGCCGACTGCCCGCTCGACGACCTCAGGGTGCTTCATGATCCAGCCTCGCGGGTCTTCGATCCCGACCCGTCCCGACATGTGACCGGGATAGAAGGCGAACACCAGCGTGCGTTGCAGTAGCTGTGGCGGAGGCAGCGAGGCGAAGTGGCGGGCGATGGCCACCGCGGCGACCGCACCGTTCTCCTCGAAGGCGTTCTGACCGTCGGTGTGGGTGTTGACGATGATGCACTCGCCGGCTTCGCCGCCCAGGGTCGCCGTGAGCTGCCGGAGCTGCACGGGTTCGACGGTTACATCGAGTCGCAGCTGCGCCGTCGGTCGGTGCTCGGCGGCGGCGCGCAGCGTGGCACCGGTGTCACGGTCGACGACCAGCGCCGGAAGCGGCTGGGGGCGGGCGATGTGGGGCGAGTTGTTCCCGCGCAGCGTCTCCTTCGAGGCGCGAGTCGTGAGCACCACGCCGAGCACGCCGAGAGGGATGAGATCGGGCAGGTCCAGCCACGGACCCATCCAGGCGCGGGAGTAGTCGAGCTGCGCCCAATCGTCCACCGTGCGCCCGTCCCACTGGAGGTGCGTCGAGAGCGCGGGGTGAACACGTCTGCCGTCAACGCACCGGGCGCTGACAGCTCGACCACCATGATCGAACCTCGATAGGCGCCTTCGGGCACCGAGGCCACCCACTGACGTACTGCTGTCGATGCGGCGTTCGGATCGACGAGCGCCTCCACGACGTTGGTGGTCGGGAAACCTTCGGCCAGGACGAGCGGTCCCGTCACGCCACCAGGACCTGTGCCGATGGATCGGACGTAGGTCGTCGCCACGTCGATCGGTCCGGGCGAAGACCCGTCGAGGATCTTCAGGCTGAACTCGCCGGTCCGGTAGCAGTCGTAGTCGTAGATGTCGTACGGCCCGATCCGCAACCCGGCCGCCCGCATCTCGTCTTCGACCCAGGTGCAGAACGAGTCGTGACCCGGGTAGCCCGTCAGTCGAGGCCCGAAGTCCACCATCCGCTGCACGTCGGAGCGGACGTCGTCCGCCGTCGGCAAGGGCACCACCGCACTCATCACCTGATCCTTGCCTGCCTGCCCACGTGCGACGCGGGGGCCGGACCGACCGACCGCCCGATGCTTGCGGCGCCGACGCGCTGAGGATCAACGCCGCCGTGCGCGGTGCAGGGCGCGCGGTCCGGAGTGGACGAGCGCAGCCAGTGCGCGTTCGACCTCCTGGGCGAGGATGACGCTCGTCATCTCGCGGGCGATCGGACGGAGTGCGCCGACGGCGGTGGCGACCTCTTCGGGTGACGCGGCGCCGGCGAAGCCGGTGCCTGAGCGCTCGACGAACAGCTTGACGGTGTCGTCCACGGCTTTGGACAGCCGTCGACGCAGCAGGTCGCGCATCCGAGCCGACACCTCGACGTCGATCCCAGCCTGCCGCAACCGCACCGCGTGCCCGAGCAGCGCGGGGCTGGGCACCGACCAGGTGCCGTCGCGCTCCACCCTCACGTAGCCGGCATCGCCCAGCTCGGCGAGCAACCCGGGCCGGAACGTCCCGTGCCGTTCGATCAGCTCGATCAGCTCGTCGCGGGAGACGATGCGTGCTCGATCGTCGGACCAGGACGCGCTCAGTGTTGCGTCGACTCCTAGCCACTCCACCACCGTCCGGGCCGGCTGGTCGGTGGCGAGCAGGTCACGGATCGTGTGCAGCGACAGGCCACGATCGCGCAACTCCGCCACCAGCGCCAGGCGTTCGAGGTGATCTCGACGGTAGACGGCGTCACGACCGTGCTTCGCCGGTGGCGGCAGCAATCGTTCGGCCTGGTAGTAGCGGATCGTTCGTTCGCTGACACCGCTGGCGACTGCCAGTTCGGCCAGACCGAACGTCTCCTCCATCTCCGGCGTCTCGTCGGTCATCGCCTCATTGAAGCACGTCGCCGGGGGTAACGTGACAGTGTTCACTGTCAGAGTACCTTGACAGTGATCACTGTCACCATCAGGATGATCGACATGACCGCTACCGCCACACTCCCTCGCACCGCAGCGCGGGCCGCCCAGCTCGTTGCGGTGTCCGAGCGCTCGACGCACGATCCGTTCCGCGAGGTCGACTGGTCCATCCCGATCGACGACCGCGCCTTCCATCTCCCTCCCGAGCTGCTCAGCCTGTACGGCACGACCGCATGGGCGGCGATGACGGAGCCCGAGCGCATCGCCTACAGCCGCCACGAAGCTGCGGCGCTGCTGGGCGCCGGCATCTGGTTCGAGAACGCACTCATGCAGGTCGTCCTCCGCCATCTGACGGCGATCGACGTCACCGACCCGATGCACCGATACCTGCTCGTCGAGATCGCTGACGAGTGCCGCCACTCCATGATGTTCGGCGAGTACATCCGACGGGCCGCCACACCCTCCTACGCACCCGACCGACCGGTCATCGTCGACGACACGGGCAGCGGTCGGGCCCTGTCGTACCTGCTGATCCTGGCGATCGAGGAACTGCTCGATCACGCCAACCGGCTGACGATGCGCGACGAGCGAGTTCATCCCGTGTCCCGCCAGATCGCCAAGCTGCACGTCCTCGAAGAATCCCGTCACGTGAGCTTCGCCAAGACCTACCTCGCCGAGGTCTGGACCACCCTCGAAGCGGACGAGCAGGCGACCGTCGTCACTGCGGCGCCGACGTTGGTGACCGAGATCGTCTCGTTGAGCCTCGCCCCGTCGGTGTCCGCGCACCTCGGCATCGACCGCGGTGCGGAGATCGCCGTGGAGAACCCCCATCGGCGTGCCAGCGTCATCGCCGGTCTGGCCAAGCTGACGGGCTTCCTCGAAGAGGTCGGCATCATCGACGACCGGCGGCAGTGGGTCGAGCTCGGCCTCGTCGTCGCCGACTGAACCGTGGCCATCGACGAAGTCGTCCTGCACGGCTTGCCGGTCGCCTTCGAACGGCAGGGCACCGGCCGGCCGGTCGTGCTCCTGCACGGGCTCGCCGGCACGTTGCACACCTGGGACGGTGTTGTTCCAGCTCTCGCCGAACACGCCACCGTCATCGCGCCGGACCTGCCCGGGTGCGGGCGCTCGGCGCCGGCCGGCGACCACTCCCTTGGCGGGTTCGCCAACGGCGTTCGCGACCTCCTCGACGCCCTCGACCACCACACCGTGACCATCGTCGGTCACTCACTCGGTGGCGGCATCGCCATGCAGTTCGCCTACCAGTTCCCCGAGCGCTGCCAGCGCCTCGTGCTCGTCTCGAGCGGCGGACTCGGCTCGGAGGTCGGCATGGCATTGCGGGCGGCGAGCCTTCCCGGCGCAGAGCTGCTCATTGCGCTGCTCACACGCCGCAGACTGATCACCGCCACGACCGCGATCAGCCGCGCCGTCGGCACCATCGGGGTGCGGCCCGACGACGCGCTCCTTGCCTACCTGCACGGCTTCGCCGCGCTCGCCGACGATGGCGCTCGCCGCGCCTTCATCGACACGTTGCGCGCCGTGGTCGACCACCGCGGGCAGCGCATCAGCGCCCGCGACCGCCTGCACCTGGCGAGCCTGCTGCCCACGTTGATCGTCTGGGGCACGAGGGACCGGGTGATCCCCGTCGAGCACGCCCAGATCGCCCACCGGGAGCTCCCGGCCAGCCGGCTCGAGCTGTTCGAGGGCGCCGGCCGCTTCCCGCACCTGGCCGATCCCCAGCGCTTCACCAGCGTGCTGCTCGAGTTCCTCGCCACCACATGACCGGGCGACGAGCCTGGCGACGTCTTCGTCCGCGATTTGGCTGGCATGCAACCATTCCGCCGACAAAGAGCCAGTCCTGGCGGCGGAGGTCACACTTGCGGTGTGGAGGTGTTCGTCGAGACCGACCGCCTCGTGCTGCGGCGGTTCACCGCTGATGATCTCGAGCTGATCATCGAGTTGGATGCCGATCCGCAGGTGAAGCGGTACATCGACAACGGCGCGCCGGTCGACCGGCTGGAGTCGGCAGAGATGTTGCAGTGGTGGCTCGGGTACTACGAACGCGGCGACCGCTACGGGTTCTGGGCGGCGATCGAGAAGTCGTCTGGCCGGTTCATCGGTTGGTTCCACTTGCGGCCGGGTGAGGGCGCCGGACCTCGAGAGCCCGAGCTCGGCTACCGGCTACGACGAGACGCATGGGGCCAAGGCTTCGCCACGGAGGGCTCCCGGGCCCTCGTCGACAAGGCGTTCGACGAGTTCGACGCCGAGCGCGTGTACGCCTGCACCATGGCCGTGCACATCGCCTCGCGCCGGGTCATGGAGAAGGCGGGCCTGCGGTTCGTACACACCTCTCCCACCGATTGGCCCGTGAGGATCCCCGGTGACGAGGAGGGCGACGTCGAGTACGCCATCGAACGGGCGCAATGGGAGGACGACCGTTCCTCCGGCTGACGCGTGCGCCAGCGCGCCGGCCAGCGGCCGCAGCGGCGGAATCGAGGAGACGGCGCTCCTGCGACGTCGACCGGCTGACCGAGCCCGGCGACCTTGACCCGGGCCCACCGGGCCGCCAGCAGGTCGGCCTCGACTGACGCCGATGATCACCTCGAAACCTCGCGACGCTTGGGCCAACGGTCGCGTCGTCGGTAGCCGCAGCGCAGATCCGAGCATGCCGATCTGGCCGTCTGGGGCGCAGTACGTTCGCTCCGACCGAAGGAGGTTGCCATGACAGATCCGTCCGCGACCCGCGCGGTGGCCCCACGGCGTCCGGTGCTCTTGGGCATCGTCACCATCCTGATGATCATCGCTGGTGTCATCGCGATCATCTCCGGGATTATCGCCATCGCCCTGCGTAACAACGCCGAGGTCGACGTGACTCCCGGTACCGCGGTGGGCATCGGCATCGCCGCCATCATCAGCGGACTCATCTCGATCGCCTTGGCGCTGGCGCTGCGCCGCGGGAGTCGCATC
>JBPCJL010000109.1:0-5436 GCA_051005355.1 Ilumatobacteraceae bacterium | reverse complement strand
TGGTATGCCCACCGGGGCGCCCCACCCGGTCCCCCAGCTTTCGCTTTTTTTTGTTGGCGCGCGTTGGGCACCCCCCAGCGCACCAACGCGTGGATCCACCTCCTCAATCACCCCATGTCCGCCTCCGGCCGCCGGCCGCCCGCCCTGATCCCGCGTTTGTTCAGCGGCGGGCGCCGTCCGACCGCTGGTGCACAAACGCATGGATCCAGCGGTCTCGCACAGCGAGTCACCGGCCCGCTCAGAGAGCACGATGCCACGACGTCGGCGCGTTTGTGCGGCGGGCCGGCGCCCGGCAACCCCTGACGTACAAACGCAGGTCCGGACTGCGCGCCGGACCCGGCATCTCGCGTTCGTGCAGCCGTGCGCGCCCAGCGGCGGCCGGTGGACAAACCCAAGTCCGGACTGCTGCGCGCCGGACCTGGTACTTCGCGTTTGTGCGGCGGGGCGCGCCCTGCGACGTCCCGTGGAAAAACGCAACGTCAGACGGGGGCCAACGAAGCGGTGACTCCTTCGGCAACGACGCCGCGCCGGGCGCGCTCGACCACTTCGGCGGCGCGGCGGCGCAGGTCCGGATCGGGCGCGATCTGGCTGACCTGACGGGCCAGGTCGATGAGCTGCTTCATGGTGCGCACGAAGTCACCGCCGCTCAGCTCCTCCTCCGCCACGACCTCCGCCAACCCCTCCCCCGCCACCCAGGCGTGAGCGGCGGCGACGAAGCCCGGGTCGGGCGGACGGTGCTCCCCCAGGCCCACCGATCGCTCGTCAGCGGCCAGGTCCTCGCTGACAGCGGCGATCCGCCGCCATCGGGCCTTGACGTCGGCCGACGGGAACCACGGCGGCACCGGCGGCTCTGGACTTCGATCCTCGTACACGAACGTCGACAACAGCCCGGCCAGCTCTGCCGCCTCTAGGCCGTCGAGCACGCTGTGGCGCAAGCACTCTGCGACCAGCAGGTCGCTCTCGTGAAACACTCGGGCCAGGACGCGCCCGATCGACGTCAGCTCCCAATCCTGCCCATCGCGCTCGACGAACCCGCGCCGGCCGAGCACGTCGAGCACGCGATCGAATTCACGTGCCAACGACTGGTTGTGCCCTTCGACCCTTCCGCCGAGCTCCAGCAGCTCACGCTCGTATCGCCCCGCCTGCCCTGCGGCACGCATCCGCTGGCGGAGCTCTGGGTCCGATTCAACGGGATGCTCCGAAGCCACCTCCGCCGTCTTCGATCCCCCTCGCCCGGCCTGAACCAGCGTCACTCGGCCCAGTTCACGGGCGACGGACCGGCGGTACTCGGCCCGGTTCGGCTCGTACGCAACCGGCAGGCGAACTGTTCCGACCGCCCGCGGCACGTCGTCGAAGTCGTCGGCGGTCAACAACAGGAGGTCGGCGCGCTTCGTCACCGTCGTCAGGCGCATGCCTCCCTTGCGATGGGCGCTGGCCACCACGACCACCGGCCCGCGGTACCGGCCCTTCGCCGCAAGGACCACCTCACCCGGCCGCAGCCGCGACATGCCCACGGCGACCAGGTCGTTTCGCCCGTGGCGCCGCGAGCGCACCTCATCAATGCCCCGCCGGTACTCCCAGATGTCACCGAAGGGGCTCTCGGCTTCCGCTCGCGCCTCGGCCAGCCGCGCCCGCACCCGCTCCGACCGCGCCTCGAGCCGCACGACGTCACGGTCGGCCTGGTACTGGGCGAACGACAAGTTGAGCAAGCGGTGCGCCTCGTCGGTCGAATAGCTCCCGACGAGGTTGGCCGCCATGTTGTAGGTCGGCCGGAACGCCGAGCGCAGGTGGAACGTCCGGCTGGCCGCCAACGTCGCTACGTGCTCGAACGGCACGAACGGGCTCCACAGCACGACGGCGTGACCTTCCGGGTCGATCCCCCGCCGCCCCGCCCGCCCGGTGAGCTGCGTGTACTCCCCCGCCGTCAGCTCCTCGTGGTGGTCGCCCGTGAACTTGGTCAGCTTCTCGATGACCACCGTGCGCGCCGGCATGTTGATGCCGACGGCGAGCGTCTCGGTGGCGAACACCACCTTGATCAGCCCTTCGCTGAAGCACGCCTCAACCGCCTCCTTGAATGCCGGCACCATGCCGGCGTGGTGGGCGGCGATGCCCGCCTCGAGCTGAGCGATGAACTGGTCGTAGCCGAGCGCCTCGAGGTCGTCGGCGTCGATCCCCTCGAGGCGGCCGTCGACGATGGCCCGGATTCGGTCCCGTTCGATCGAGTCGGTCAACCGGATGCCCGCCGCCAAAGCGGTGCGGGCCGCCTCGTCGCACTGGTTGCGGCTGAAGATGAACACGATCGCCGGCAGCAGGTCACGCTGCGCCAGCAGGTCGACGGTGTCGATGCGCCCGGGTGTGGTGAGCATCCGGCGACCACTACCGCTGGCCGGACGGCGGTCGCCCCGTCGCACCGCCGACGCGTCGAGGCGGGCGGCATCGGGGTTGGCTCGACCTCCGACGAACGTGGGCAGGAAATGCAGCCGGTCGTTGGTCCGATCGTCGACGAGGTAGTGGTCGTGCAGGTGAACGGGCCGGCGCAGCTCGACGACCGGCGTCGTTGGGCCCCGGACCGTCTGGATCCACGAAGCCAGCTCAGCGCTGTTGCTCACCGTGGCCGACAGGCAGACCAGCTGTACGTGCGCCGGCAGATAGATGATCACCTCCTCCCAGACCGGTCCGCGATAGGCGTCCTGCAGGAAATGCACCTCGTCGAGCACGACGAGGCCCAGACCGGTCGAGGCGTCGCCGAGCGCTGGCGAGCGGGCGTAGAGCATGTTCCGCAGCACCTCGGTCGTCATGACGACGATCGGGGCGTCGGCGTCGATGGCGGAGTCACCGGTCAGCAATCCGACCGAGCCGTAGTGCCGGCGCAGATCGCGGTACTTCTGGTTTGACAGTGCCTTCAGCGGCGCCGTGTAGAACGCTCGCCGGCCGGCCCGCTGGGCGAGGTCGATGCCATGCTCTGCGACGACCGTCTTGCCGCTGCCCGTCGGCGCTGCGACGACCACGTGATGGCCGGAGTCAAGCGCCTCGATCGCCTCCAGCTGGAAGCGGTCCAGCGCGAACGGGAAGCGCTGGTGATCCACGGTCAGGTCGGCGCAATCACCTGGCGCTGCTTGCGGCGCTCGAGGATCGTCCCGAGGGCGATGGAGAGGAAGTACAGGACGGTCATTGGTGCTGCCAGCGCAGCGAGCGAGATTGGGTCGCCCGACGGGGTGATGACCGCGGCGAGCACGACGATGACGAGGAGTGCGTATCGCCACCCGCGCAAGAGCTGGCGCGGGCTCACAACTCCAGCGAGCTGGAGGAACACCAGCAGCACCGGGAACTGGAACCCGACTCCGAACGCACCGACCATCAGCGCGACGAGGCGGATGTACCGGCTCACCTGGAACGAGGGTCCCACCTCGTCGCCACTGAAGGAGATGAGGAACTCGAGGGCCGGCTCGAGCGTGATGTAGGCGAGGAAGCCGCCGAGCAGGAAGAGGACGATGGACGAAAGGATGAACGGCACCGCGTACCGCTTCTCCTTGGCGTGCAGTGCGGGGACGATGAAGCGCCAGACCTGCCAGAGGATGACGGGCATGGCGACGATCAGCCCGCCGTAGGTCCCGACGCTCAGCCTTGTCCTGACGCCCTCCAGCGGATCGAGGATGATCAGGACCGGATTGCCGGCGTCCGGGTTGAAGCCGCAGAACTCAAGCTCACGACCACTGCACAAGCTGATGTACGGCCGAATGAGGAAGTCGAGGACCGGGTCGTAGAAGGCGACGATGGCGACGGCGCCGAGCATCACGGCCAGCGCGGAGCGGATGATCCGGACGCGCAGCTCACCGAGGTGGTCGGTGAGTGTCATCGTGTCGTCCGGGTTGCGGATCGTCGGACGCGGGGTTCGACCGCCTCGCCGCAGCACCGGGCTCATGGCAGACGCAGAGTCACAGAGCGGCGTCGCCGGCCGGCGGGCCGGTGCGCCCGCTCAGGGTCCGGTTGATCAGCGCCTCGTCGTCCTCGCCGGCGGCGGACGTCGCGGCCCCGTCGCCGTCGGCCGCCGACCGGTCGTCGTCGGCAGGGTGGGTCACCTCGGCCGCCGACTCACCGGTGGCCGACGGTAGAGCGGGTTTCGCCGCTGCCGCTGCCGTCGTCGCCGCCGGCAGCTGGCCGGCGGCGCGACCGCCGGACCCCGGCTTCTTCGGGTCGACGTCGGGGAACGACGCCTGTGAGCGCAGGAGGTCGGCCGTCTCGCGCATCTCCTTGACCGGCTCGTCGATGACGCTGCGCATCTCGTCCTGGAAGCTGTTGCCCATCTTCTTCAGCTCGGCGTACGTGCGACCGGCTCGGCGGAGGGCGTCGGGCAGCTTCTCCGGACCCAGCACGACCAGGGCCAGCAGCAGGATCACGATGATCTCGCTGCCGGACAGGTTGAACACGCGCCGGAGTCTACGGTGATGCCATCATCGGCTGTCGTGCAGCAACGGCTCCCCTCGCTGCTCGAACGGCCCATCGCCTTCGCCCACCGGGGCGCCAGGGCGCACGCCAGGGAGAACACCCTGGAGGCGTTCAAGCTGGGCCTGCGACTCGGCGCGACGGGTCTCGAGAGCGACGTCTGGTTGACGAGTGACGGCGTCCCGGTGCTCGATCACGATGGTGTCGTGCGCGACGGCTGGCGCCGCCGACCGCTGGCGGGCTTCCGGCGCGATGCGCTGCCCGAGCACATCCCATCGCTCGCCGACCTGGTCACAGCGTGCGGGACGGACTACGAGCTGTCGCTCGACCTGAAGACGCAGGACGCCGGGCCGGCGATCATCGAGGTGCTGCGCGGGGTCGCACCCGAGCTGCTGGAACGCACGTGGCTGTGCGACCCCGATCCGCAGCGGCTGCGCGAGCTGCGGCCGCTCGATGGTTCCGTGCGGCTGGTCAACTCGACGAAGCTGGAACGGATGCGCGAGGGCCCGGAGCGGCGCGCCGCCGAGCTGGCGACGGCCGGCATCGACGCCGTCAACCTGCACCACACCCAGTGGACCGGTGGGTTGACCACGCTCTTCCACCGTTTCGACCGGGTCACGTTCGCCTGGGACCTGCAGTTGGAGCACGCACTGCGCAACCTGGTCCGGATGGGCATCGACGGCGTGTTCAGCGACCACGTCGACGTGATGACGGACGCGATCAGGGCCGAGGTGGGCGAGACCTAATCCTGTGTTTGTGCGCGGGCCGCCGGGGCGCGGCCGGCCGTGCACAAACGCTCAGAGCCACTGCCAGTGGTCGCGTGGCCAGAACACGACGAAGGCCCGACCGACCAGGTCGGATTCACTGACGGGCCCGAGGTTGCGGCTGTCCTGGGACTCGTTGCGGTTGTCGCCGAGCCCGAAAACATGCTCGGCGGGCCAAGTGAGCCGGCCCTTCGGTGGGCCGCAACTTCCAGCCTCCGCATCCTCCCCG
>JBPCJL010000108.1:0-5410 GCA_051005355.1 Ilumatobacteraceae bacterium | reverse complement strand
GTCTCGTCCACCTCGACGGTGCTGGTGCCGGAGGGCCAGGCCGCCTACGTCGCCGCCAACAGCGTGCTCGACGCGCTGGCCGACCAGGCCAACGGCCTGCGCATCGTCACCGTCAACTACGGGTTGTGGGGCGAGCTCGGCATCGCCGCTGCAGCTGCGCATTGCGCCCGCCTCGGCATCGAGGCCGGTGAACCGGTGGACCACCCCGTGCTGTCCGAGCACCGCACGGAGCGCGACGGCACGGTGCGCATCGTCGGCACGCTGGCCACCGCCCACCACTGGGTCGTCGACGAGCACCGCACGTCGGCGGGCATCGCGCTGCTGCCCGGCACGGGCCACCTCGAACTGCTGCTGGCCGCCCTCGACGTGGCCGGGCTCGACGACGCCCGGCTGGAATCAGTGACGCTGTTCGAGCCGCTCGTCGTGCCCGACGGCGTGCCGGTGACCGTGCGCGTCTCGATCTCCGGTGACGGCGACGGGCGGACGGCGCAGGTCGAGAGCGATGGCGGCGTCGGGATGTGGCGGCTGCACAGCGAGGCGGAGATCACGACGCCGGCCGGACCGCCGCCAACGATCGAGGTGCCGACGCGATCGCGCGACGCCGCCGACGTCGACCCGCTGGCCCGCCCGACCGCCCAGCTGGAGCTCGGTCCGCGATGGCAGTCCGTCGGCGAGGCATGGCGTGAAGGCGACGACGCTGTGGCCGGCCGGCTGGCCCTCGCCGACGGGTACGCAGTTGAGCTTGGTTCGTGGAATGCGCACCCTGCGCTGGTCGACGTGGCCACCGCGTTCGGGGTCCTGCTCGGCGACCGCGAGCAGTCGCTCTACGTCCCGATCGGCTACGACGCCGTCTCGAGTTGGCGTCGGCTGACGGCTGCGCCGTGGGTGCGAGCGACCCGCCAGCCGTCGTCGACGGACGACGTGCTGCGCGTCGACCTGGCCCTCGGTGACGACGACGGTGTCGCGCTCCTCGTCGAGGGGCTGGCGCTGCGGCCGATCGACGAGCCGGCGGCGTTGGCGGTCCCGACGGTCGAGGAGGCGATGGAATCCGCCGAGGCCGGTCACCACCACCACGCCGCTCCGCTCGTCGCGCTGGCCGAACGCCATGGCATCCGCGCCGCCGAGGGCGCCGAGCTGGTCGAGCGACTGCTGGCATCGGGCCGGCCCCGGCTGATCGCCTCGAGCATCGAGCTGACCGACCTGCTGGCGCTGCTGGCCCCGTCTCCCCAGCCGGCCGCAACTGCCGCGGCGGCGACCGCGGGCGCGACTGCGGGCGCAGGCACCATCGTCGGCGCCATCCGCAACATCTGGGTCGAGCTGCGCGGCGTGGCCGACGTAGGCGACGACGACGACTTCTTCGAGATCGGAGGCCATTCACTGATCGCCATCCGGCTGATGTCACGCATCCACAAGGAGCTCGGCGTCCGGTTCCAGCTGGTCACCATCTTCGACGCCCCGACGATCGGGGGCCTGGCCGACCTGGTGCGTTCGACGCGCCCGGACCTGGAAGCCGAGCTGGCCGCGGCCGCATCGACGACGAGCACGACCGTCGCCCCGATCGCCGGCGAGACGGCCACGGCCACGGCCACGGCGACCTCGATGGCGGCCGGCACCCCCGCCGCGGTGATCGAACGCGCTGCGCACCAGGCGCTGGTGACGATCAACCCGTCCGGCGACAGGGCGCCGCTGTTCATCGTGCATGGCGCCGGCGGCAACGTGCTGTTCCTGTGGAGCCTGGCGAGAGCGATGGCCGGGAGCCGGCCGATCTACGGGTTCCAGGCCCACGGCGTCGACGGCGCCGACATGCCGGACCCGACGATCGAGGACATGGCCGCCCGCTACGTGGGTGAGCTGCGGGGCAAGCACCAGGGCCCGTACCTGATTGGCGGGTACTCCGGCGGCGGCATCGTGACGTTCGAGATGGTTCGCCAGCTGCAGGCGTTGGGCGAGGAGGTCCGCTACGTCGTGATGTTCGACAGCGTCCCGCCTGGCTGCGCCAACCCTCCACCGGCGCAGCAGGTGCGCAACCTCATGCGCAACGCTCGCCGCCACGGCCACGCCACGCTCAAGCCGTACGTCAGGGAGCGAGTTCGCGAGGAATTGTCACGCTTCGTGCCGGCCCGTCAGGAACGAGCCGACCAGGTCGTCCAGGAAGAGCGCGACCTCGGCATCCGCGATGTCGAGGGGCTCGGGTTCGTCAACCTCTTCTACTACTTCAGCGCCGCCGCCGACCGCTACCAGATGCACCCCGTCGAGGTCGATGCGGCGATCCTGAAGGCCGAGTGGGTCTGGCCGGTCCAGCCCCACGACTACTACTGGGGCCAGCACCTGCGGGGCGAGCTCGACATCGCCGAGGTTCCCGGCGATCACAACGCCATGTTCTACCCAGAGAACGCGCCGCGCCTCGCCGAGGTACTTGCGACCGTGTTGCAGCGCAGAGGTCTTTGACCCCAATCCGTCGCGCCCCGACCAGCGCGATGCTCGGCCGCCTCGCTCGGAGCCCCGGCACACGTGGGTAGTCTGCGCCAGCGTGGGCGACGGAGCAGTGCGACGGGCTGATCAGGTCGTCTTCGACGTGATGGGTTCGCGAGCCGTCCTGCTCGATGCCTCGGGCACAGAGCTGCACGCTCAACCCGGTCGGCACCATGGTGTGGAACGAGCTCGACGGGGAGCGCACGGTTGGCCAGCTGGCTGTGGACCTCCGCGACCAATTCACGGACGTCGGGATGGCCGAGCTGGAGTCGGACATCGCCGCGTTCCTGCGTGAACTGCTCGGGCTCGGCCTCGTCGTCGATGCTGCAAGTTGAGTCGGTCGGCAAGATTTTCCCGCGCCCGTCGGGGCTGCAGCGCCTTCTGATCAAGACCGCTGCCGCCGAGCCCGTCGAAGCGCTCCGCGACGTCGAGCTCCACGTCGAGCGGGGTGAGGTCGTCGGCCTCGTCGGTCCGAACGGCGCCGGCAAGACGACGCTGCTGCGGATCATCGCTACGCTCCTCGATCCCACGACCGGATACGTTCGGATCGACGGCTCCGACACCGTGGTGAACCCGAGCGCAGTGCGGTCGCGCATCGGGTTGGTGCTCGCTGACGATCGGGCGCTGTACTGGCGTCTCGACGGCCGCCAGAACCTCGAGTTCTTCGCCCGCATGGCCGGGCTCCCACGCCCGGAGGCGGTTCAGCGGTCCGCGGAGCTGCTCGAGCGGGTCGGACTGGCGCACCGGGACAAGCTCGTGTTCGGCTACTCATCCGGGATGCGGGCGCGCCTGTCGATCGCCCGGGCCCTGCTCGGCCGCCCTCCGATGCTCGTGCTGGACGAGGCGACGCGTGCCCTCGACCCGCTGGCGCAGCGGCCATCGCCGGGCTCATACGCGAGGTGGTCGCGAGCGGGGTCGCTGTCCTCATGTCAAGCCACTGGCTGGACGAGGTCGAGGCAGTCTGCGATCGTTTGGTCGTGCTGGTCGGCGGGTCGGTGCGCTTCTCGGGTCGGCCCAGCGAGGCTCGCCGGGTCGGCCCGGTTCGCCGACGCGATGCACGCCATCCTGCGCGACGACGCATCCGACCAGGCGACGCCGTGATCTCTGCTCGCGCCGAGCTCGGTCGCGTCGCGGCGATCGCCCGGCGCGACCTGCAGATGGAGCGGACGTACCTCTTCCGCCACCTCACGGGCGTGTTCCAGATCGCCATCGCGGCCATGGCGCGGCACGAGCACGTCGATGTCGATCGAACGGCGTAGGCCACCGTCGCCGTAGAGCAGGTTGGCCAGGACGGCGCCCTTCATCACCAGCCACGGCACATCGGCGGCCTCGAGGCACCCGGCCAGCGTCCCGAGGGCGCGCACGCTCTGCAGGTGATCCAGCGATGACTGCGTGCGCACGTCGGCGGGGTGGGCCAGGACCGCCGGGTCGACACTCGGAAGGTCGTGCAACGACTCGTGCAGGCAGCCCTCCACGCGGTGGAACTCGGCCGCCGACAACAGGGCTTGCTGGCGCGTGGCGGCGAGGAGCGGATCGAGGTCGGCGCGTCAGCGCGACCGACGGCGGCGGTGGCGGCGACGAGGAGTCGACCGGTCGCGGTCCCCGGACGCTCTCCCACCGCGCCGAGCATGGCATCCATACCCGCGCCGCGGACCGCAGATCGGCGTCGGGCACACCGGGCGGGTCAGTAGTGTGCACCGGTGGCCGACATCGGGATCGCCGGCGCCGGCTTCACCGGGGCCGTGGTGGCCCGTCAGCTCGCCGAGTCCGGGCACCGGATGACGGTCTTCGACACCCGCGACCACGTGGCCGGCAACTGCCACACCGAGCGCGACGCGACCAGCGACGTGCTGGTCCACGTCTACGGCCCGCACATCTTCCACACCCAGTGGGAGCACGTGTGGGCGTTCATCAACCGGTTTGGCGACATGCGCCGGTACCAGCACCGCGTCAAGGCCACCAGCGGTGATGCGGTGTACTCGCTGCCGGTCAACCTGCACACCATCAACCAGTTCTTCGGCACGACCATGAGTCCGGCCGAGGCACTTGCGTTCGTCATGGCCAAAGCCGAGCCGCGCGACGAGATCGTGTCGTTCGAGGACCAGGCGCTGGCCTTCGTCGGGCGGCAGCTCTACGAGGCGTTCCTCGCCGGCTACACCCGCAAGCAGTGGGGGACCGAACCGGCGGCGCTGCCGGCCAGCATCCTGCAGCGGCTGCCGCTGCGGTTCAACTACGACGACAGCTACTTCAACCACCCGTACCAGGCGATCCCGGCTAACGGCTACACGCCGATCGTCGAAGCGATCCTCGACCACCCGTCGATCGACGTGCGCCTGTCGACGTCGATCGCCCGCGCCGAGCTCGCCGCCTTCGACCACGCCGTGTGGACCGGCCCGATCGACGCCTACTTCGACCACGAGCACGGCCGGCTCGGCTATCGCACCCTCGACTTCGAACGGGAGTCCCACGACGGTGACTTCCAGGGCTGCCCGGTCATGAACTACTGCGACCCCGAGGTGCCGTTCACGCGGATCACCGAGCACAAGCACTTCGCGCCGTGGGAGCACCACGATAGGACCGTGATCTATCGCGAGTTCAGTCGGACCGCCGAGGCCGCGGACATCCCGTACTACCCGGTCCGGCTGGTCGAGGAGAAGGCGGTCCTGTCGCGCTACGTCGAGCTGGCGCGGGCGGAGCGCCACACCACGTTCGCCGGCCGCCTCGGCACGTACCGCTACCTGGACATGGACGTCACGATCAGGGAGGCCCTCGACGTGGCGACGATCCTGCGCCAGCACCTCGACGCCGGCACCACTGCGCCGGCGTTCGCGGTCGATCCGCTGGGGTGACCTCTCGTCCTAGATGAGGTGGCGGCGTACCCGACCTGTCATGGTTCCGTCATGTAGATGCCGCTGTTGGCGTCGGTGGTCGCCCGGGT
>JBPCJL010000107.1:0-3927 GCA_051005355.1 Ilumatobacteraceae bacterium | reverse complement strand
CATCAGCACGTCGACGACGGCGGCCTGGAACGACGCCGCCACGTCGGCCGTGTCGACGTCCGGGTGGGCCCGCACGTGGTTCATCACTGCCGTCTTGAGCCCCGAGAAGCTGACGTCCAACCCCTCGTCGCGCATCGCCCTCGGAAACGCGATCGCAGCCGGATCACCGTCGGCCGCCGCCCGCTCGATCGCCGGACCGCCCGGGTAGCCGAGGCCAAGGAAACGGGCCACCTTGTCGAAGGCCTCGCCGGCGGCGTCGTCGATCGTCTGCCCGAGCACCCGGTACTGCCCCGGCTGGATCATCTCGACCAGCATCGTGTGACCGCCGGACACCAGCAGCACCACGATCGGCAGCTCGACGGCTGGATCGTCGAGCAGCGCGGCGTACAGGTGGGCCTCGAGGTGGTTGACGCCCACGAACGGCACGTCCCACGCCAGCGCCAGCGCCTTGGCCGCCGAGACGCCGACGAGCAGGGCGCCGATCAGCCCGGGACCGACCGTGCAGGCCACCGCGTCGACGCGGTGGTCCTCCACGCCGGCCTCGACGATGGCCCGGGCGATCACCGGGTTGAGCAGCTCGAGGTGGGCTCGGCTGGCGATCTCCGGGACCACCCCGCCAAACGTGGCGTGCAGCTCGATCTGCGAGCTGACCACGCTGGACAGCACGTCGCCGCCGCCCATCACCAGCGCCGCGGCTGTCTCGTCGCAGCTCGTCTCGATGCCGAGCACCAGCGTGTTCGGACCCACCTCGGCGTCGACCTCGACGTCGACCTCGGTGGCGGCGAGCGGTGCATCCTGCGTCATGTCCGCAGCCTCGCCAGGCGGCAGCCGTAGTCGGCTGACGACAGCTCGTGACACCACATCACGATGGCGTCCTCGTTGCCCTCGTAGTACCTGGCCCGCACACCGGCCGGCACGAACCCGAACGTGCGGTACAGCGCCTGCGCGCCGGTGCTGCTGGCCCGCACCTCCAGCGTCCAGGCCACGCACCCGCGGTCGAGCGCCACCTCGGCCAGCCGCACCAGCAACTCGGTGGCGACGCCCGACCGCCGGTGGTCGGCGTGCACGACCACGTTCGTGATGTGCGCCTCGTCGATCACGAACATCAGCCCGGCGTACCCGACGACGGCGCGCCCACGACGGGCGATCAGGTAGCAGCGGGTCCCGTCACGCACCTGGTCCAGCTCGGCGTGGAAGACCCGCTCGCTCCACGGCTTCGGGTAGGCCGTCCGCTCGATCTCCAGCGCGGCGGCGACGTGGCGGTGGCGCATCGGCTCGACGACGACCGTCGGACCCGGACGATCGCGCAGCCGGTCGAGCAGCTTCACGAGTTGGCCCCTCTGACGGTCGCTCGCCGGGCCCAGTTGATCTGGGCGTCGGGTTGACGCAGGTACACCGGCGCGATGTCCGCCGGGCTGACCCACTCCTCGCGCAGCGCCCGGGCGTGGGCCAGTTGCACGAGCTGCGCCGCCGACGGGTGGGCGACGTCGGAGACCTCGCAGTGGTAGCCCTCGACGATCTCGGCCTGGTAGCGCAGCGCGCCGTCACCCACGCACAGCACCTCCTGGCTGCGCGCCAGCAGGTCGGCAACGAGCTCGGCGACGGGCCCGACGCGTGGGCGGGCGACCTGCTGCACTCCGCCCGGCACCGGCCGGTAGAGCGCGTAGAACACCTCGCCTTTGCGGGCGTCGACGACCGGTACGACGACGCGATCGGAGCGGCGCTGCCGGAAGGCCAGGAGGTCGAGCGACGGGATGCCGATCATCGGCACGCGCAGCGCGAACGCCAGCGCCTTGGCCGCCGCCAGACCGACGCGCATGCCGGTGAACAGACCCGGCCCGACGTCGACGGCGACGAGGCCGACCTCGTCGAGGCCGATGTCGGCCTGCGCGCACACGAAGTCGATCGCCGGGATGAGCGTCTCGGCGTGGCGCCGGCCGCGCGCCACCTCGAACAGCGCGATGACGCCTTCATGGCCGCCCAGCGCCACGCTGACCTGTTCGGTCGCCGTCTCGATGCCCAGGATCAACATGACGGCCTCACACCGCCCACCGCTCGGTCGCCCCCACCAACGCCTCCCAGCGCCGGGCCCAGGTCGCCCCGGCGGCGCCGATCTGCATCCGCCGCGCCTCGACGTCGCCGGCGACCTGCTCCAGCTCCACGACCGCATGGTCCCCGAACGCCGACTCGACGACGTCGCCCCACTCGACCAGCACCACGCCGTGGAACTCGGCCAGCTCGGCCAGTGCCAGCTCGGCTACCTCGGACAGCTGCTCGAGGCGGTAGAGATCGGCGTGGTGCAGCGTGACGCCGCCGGTGTCGTAGCTGTGCACCAGCGTGAAGGTCGGCGACGTGATTGGTTCGGTCACCCCGAGGGCGCGGCCGAAGCCCTGGGCGAACGCCGTCTTCCCCGAACCCATCTCGCCGGCGAGCAGGATCACGTCGCCCTCACACGCCAGGCCGGCCAGCGCGGCGGCGATGCCGAGTGTGTCCTCGAGCGACTGGGCGTGGAGCACCAGGGTCGGCGACATGACGCCGCCGAGGTTAGGGGAGCGCGACGGCGGGGCGCTCGGCCGCCGCCCGCAGGTGCACGCGCGGCACGCGCGGGGAGATGCCGCACATGATCTCGTAGCCGATCGTGTCGAGCAGGCGGGCCCACTCGCCCACGCCGATCGACTCGTCGCCCTGTCGGCCGATCAGGACGACCTCGTCGCCGCGGTCGACCGGGTCGTCGCCGCAGTCGACCATGAACTGGTCCATCGTGATCGATCCGATGATCGGCCGGCGGCGCCCGCCGATGAGCACGTCCGCCACGTTGCTCAGCCCCCGCCGCACCCCGTCGGCGTAGCCGAGCGGGACCGTGGCGACGTTGGCCGCCGCGACCAGCTGGTGCTGCAGCCCGTATGAGAGCCGTTCACCGGCGCCGAGGCGCTTGACGAACGACACCCGCGCCTTGAGCGACAGCACCGGCTGCAGCTCGGCCGCCGCCACGTCGACGTCCGGGCCCGGTGACACGCCGTACAGCGCGATGCCGGCGCGCACGAACGAGCGGCGGGCGTAGGGCTGGATGAACGCACCAGCGGAGTTGGCGGCATGGACGACCTCGACCGGCGGCAGCGCCGACAGCACGTCGTCGAACATCTCCAACTGGCGCCTCGTGTACGGGTGGTCGAGCTCGTCGGCCACGGCGAGGTGGGTGTACACACCCTCCAACTCGAGCCACGGCGCGTGCGCGGCGATGCGGGCGGCGAGCGCGGTGGCGCACGACGGCGGGGCGCCGACGCGATGCATGCCGGTGTCGACCTTGAGGTGCACGCCCAGGTGGCGGACGCGCAGCGCTGCCAGCGCGTCGATCGCCTCCTCGGTGCTGACGGTGGGGATCAGCTTGTTGGCGGCCAGCGCCGGCAGCTCACTCACGGGCTGTTCGGACATGACGAGGATCGGCTGGTCGACGCCTTCCGCTCGCAACGCCTCGCCCTCGGCGGTCAGCGCCACGCACAGGCCCTCGCAGCCGGCATCGACGGCGGCGCGCCCGACCGCCACCATGCCGTGGCCGTAGCCGTCGGCCTTGACCACGCCCCACACCTGCGCCGGCGCCGACCGGCGACGCAGCACGTCGACGTTGTGAGCGACCGCAGCGAGATCGATCTCGGCCCACGCCCACCGGTGGGCGCTGGCGCCGTGGTTCTGGTCGGCGCGGACCGGGTGCTCCCCGTGCAGCAGCGTGACGATCCTGCGATCGTTCACGTGGCCGCCTGTTCGCTCGCGAGATCCGCCGTCATTGCGGGCGTCTGGCCCGCGTGCTCGCTCACAACGCCGCCTGTCCGCTCGCGAGATCCGCCGTCATTGCGGGCGTCTGGCCCGTGTGCTCGCTCACGACGCCGCCTGTTCGCTCGCGAGATCCGCCGTCATTGCGGGCGTCTGGCC
>JBPCJL010000106.1:0-3908 GCA_051005355.1 Ilumatobacteraceae bacterium | reverse complement strand
GCGACGCTCGACGCCAGCGCCTCGGTCTGGCTGGCCTGCTCGATGATCCCGAGGCCGTCGCGCAGCCACTGGATCGCCGACCCGGTGGAAAAGATGGCGCCCTCCAGCGCGTAGGCGACGGTGCCGTCGGCCAGCGTCCAGGCGACCGTCGTCAGCAACCCGTCGGTCGGATCCGGGCACGCCGCACCGATGTTGAGCAGCACGAAGCTGCCGGTGCCGTACGTGTTCTTGGCCATGCCCGGGTGCACGCAGGCCTGTCCGAACAGGGCCGCCTGCTGGTCGCCGGCGACGCCGCTGATCGGGATGCCGGCGGGTGCGCCGCACCGATCGGAGGTCAGTCCGATCCGCCCGCTCGACGGGACGACCGCCGGCAAGGCGGAGCGGGGTACGTGGAGCAGATCGCACAGCTCGTCGTCCCAGTCGAGGGCGTGGATGTCGAACAGCATCGTGCGGCTGGCGTTGGTGGCGTCGGTGGCGTGGACATCACCGCCGGTCATGTTCCAGATGACCCAGCTGTCGACGGTGCCGAGCGCCAGCTGCTCGCCGGCGTGGACGCCGCCGTGGCTCAGCTGCCACTCCCACTTCGTGCCCGTGAAGTACGGGTCGAGGACGAGCCCGGTGCGGTGCCGCACGAGGTCGAGCGACGGCGCCAGCTCGGCACAGCGGGCGGCCGTGCGGCGGTCCTGCCACACGATGGCGTGACCGTAGGGCTGGCCGGTGGAGCGGTCCCAGGCGACGGCCGTCTCGCGCTGGTTGGTGATGCCGACGGCGGCGACGGCGTCGCGCCCGATCTGTTCGACGACCTCGATCAGCGTGACCCGCACGCCGTCCCAGATCTCGACCGGGTCGTGCTCGACCCACCCCGGGCGGGGGAAGTGCTGGGTCAGCTCGCGGTACGACGTGACGGCCGGGCGGGCGTCGTCGAACACGGCCCGGCTGCGGATCCCCGTCGTGCCGGCGTCGATGGCGATGACCGCAGTCACCTGATCACCGCCGCTTGCGGCTGGCGCTCGGGCGGCGGTTGGTGCCGCCCGAGGTCCGTCGCGTCGGTGCCGGTCGGGGGCGTTCGACGGTCGCCGTGGTGGTGTCGCCGCGTCGACCCGGCGCGGCGCGAGGCGTGCGCAGATCGGCCAGCGTCTTGCGCTGGTAGCCGAACTTGGCCAGCAGGTAGCCAAAGCCCAGGTACAGCGGACCGCTGGCCAGGAGTCCGCCGATGATGCCGATGAGGTTGCTGTCGCGGAAGAAGAGCAGGAAGACGACCACCATGATCCCGGCGTAGATCATCCACTCGCGCATCAGCCGTTGCCACGGCACCGGGCGGCTGGCATCCCATCCCACGGCCCCGTTTCCTACCAGCTGCGACGGTCTTCGTACGCTCCCTATGGTGCGCGTCGGCATCCTCACCGGGGGCGGGGACTGCCCGGGCCTGAACGCCGTCATCCGGGCCATCGTGCGCAAGGGCGAGCGCGTCCACGGCGACGAGCTGGTCGGCTTCCTCGACGCCTGGGACGGCGTGCGCCAGCGCCGGACGATCCCGCTGAGCGTCGAGTCGATGCGCGGCACGCTGCCCCGCGGCGGCACCGTGCTCGGCACCCGGCGGGGGAGCCCGTTCGACCATCCGGACGGCGTCGAGGAGGTGAAGGCGGCACTGTCGGACCTCGGCATCGAGGGGCTGATCGTGGTCGGGGGCAACGGTTCGCTGACCATCGCCTGCCGGCTGCACGCCGTGCACGGCCTACCGATCGTCGGCGTGCCGAAGACGATCGACAACGACATCGTCGGCACGGACGTGACCTTCGGCTTCAACACGGCGGTGCAGATCGCCACCGACGCCATCGACCGGCTGCACACGACGGCCGAGAGCCACGACCGCGTGATGGTGGTCGAGGTGATGGGTCGCCACAGCGGGTGGATCGCCGCGTCGGCGGGCATCGCCGGCGGGGCGGCCATGGTGCTGATCCCGGAGATCCCGTTCGACATCGGTGAGGTGTGCCGGCGGATCAGCGCTCGCCACGAGCGGGGGCGCTACGCCTCGATCGTCGTCGTCGCCGAGGGCGCCGAACCGGTGCCCGGGACGCTCGACGTCGCCCAGAAGCTGTACGACGAGTTCGGCCACGTGCGCCTCGGCGGCATCGCCGACGTCATCGCCAGGGAGTTGGGCGACCGCACGGGGTTCGAGACGCGCGTGGTGATGCTCGGCCACGTGCAGCGCGGCGGGACGCCGACCGCGTTCGACCGGGTGTTGTCGACGCGCTTCGGTGTCGCCGCCATCGACCTGGTGCACGCCGGCGGCTGGGGTCAGATGGTCGTGGCGCGAGGTCCCGACATCGTGCCGGCGCCCATGGACCTCACCGTCGGGCGGACCCGTCCGCTCGACCTGTCGCTGTTCCACGACGTGGCCGAGATCTTCTTCGCCTGAACTTGATCGCCTCGATCGCTCCGAAGACTCCGCTCCTCGGCGTGGGCCGGACACGGCCGGCCTCACGACGAATGCTTACTGCGGCACGGGCTGAACGGTAAGTGGTCCTACACCGGTTGGAGCGCCATGGCGCGATCCCAGTGGCGCAGCGCCGCGCACGTCTCGATGAACAGGCCGGCCGACGACTTGCCGTTCAGCTCCACGTAGCCCTCGTCCATCGACGAGGCGACGCCGGCCGCCTCGAGCAGGGACTGTGCGCCGGCCGTGTAGCCGATGAACTTGCAGTGCGCGTGGGCGTCGCTGACGAAGTCCTTGGCCGGTGGGTGATCGGCCAGCAGGGCGGCGCCGTCGGCCGAGGTCAAGATGACCACGGCGTCGTAGAGGACCGACGGTCCGCCGTCGATCTTCTGGTCGGCCGGGACCTTGGCGCCGTCGTTCGTCGTGACGCCGCCGACCTTGGGGGCGACGAGCTCGACGAGCGCACCCTGGGCCTCGGCGGCGCTCTGGAGTGCCTTGAGCAACGTGGCGTCGGTGCCGTCGGTGACCAGCACACCGAGCTTGCGCCCGGCGAAGCTCTCGGGACCGTTGGCCACGATGGACAGCGCCGGCGAGGGGGCCAGGTCGGTGATCGGCGGGCGCGCCGGCGTCGACGCCTCTGGCAGCGCGTCGAGCCCGAGCCCGTCGGCGATCTGGCCGGCGAGGTCCTCGTCGACGTTGCGCAGGTTGGCCACCATGCGGGTGCGGATCCCGACCTCCTCGCACTTGCTCAGTTCGAACACGAACGAGTCGGCGATGTGGCGCTGCTCGACCGGCGCCTGGCTGACGTAGAACTGCCGGGCCTGGCTGTAGTGGTCGGCGAACGTCTCGGAGCGGACCCGTGCCTTGGTGCCGTCCTCCTTGGCCGGGAAGGTGCGGAACCCGCCCGTCGGGTCCTCCCGAGGTCCGCTGGCCGACCAAGAGTTGGGCTCGTAGTTGACGCGACCGACCGGGTTGATCATCGCCATGTGACCGTCCTGCTGGAAGTGGGCGAACGGGCACTTCGGCGCGTTGACGGGCAGGTGCGTGAAGTTGGGCCCGCCGAGCCGCTTCAGCTGCGTGTCGAGGTACGAGAAATTACGACCCTGGAGCAGCGGGTCGTTCGAGAAGTCGATGCCTGGCACCACGTTCTGGGTGCAGAACGCGACCTGCTCGGTCTCGGCGACGAAGTTGTCGACCGCCCGGTCGAGCACCAGCCGACCGACGCGCCGCACGGGCACCAGCTCCTCCGGGATGATCTTGGTGGCGTCGAGCACGTCGAAGTCGAACTGGTCCGCGAAGTTGTCGTCGAACAGCTGCACGCCCAGCTCCCACTCGGGGAAGTCTCCGCTGTCGATGGCGTCCCAGAGGTCGCGACGGTGGAAGTCGGGATCGGCGCCGTTGATCTTGACGGCCTCGTTCCAGGCGACGGACTGCAGGCCGAGCTTCGGCTTCCAGTGGAACTTGACGAACG
>JBPCJL010000105.1:0-60046 GCA_051005355.1 Ilumatobacteraceae bacterium | reverse complement strand
GCGGTCGAGCTGGTCGAAGAAGCTCGGTCGATCGCTCGGCGCCCACGACACGTCGAGCGGCGGGCTGTCTTCCGGCCCAGCCACCGCAGGCGGCTCGCCCCACCACGTCGGCGTGGCGATCGGGCGGTCGGTGTGGGCGGTGGTGGCGTGGAGGACGGTGCGCTCGCCAACGGTGCCGCGCACGTGCGTCTGGCTCGTGGCCCGGCCCTCCACCACGACGTCGACGGCCAGCTCGACGACCTCGCCGGGCCAGGCGTTGGCGACGTACTGCGTTGTGATCCACACCAGCGGCCGACCGGTCACCGCCTCAGCGGCGACGGCACAGGCCGCCAGCCCGGTCCCGCCGTAGAGGAACCCGAACGGCGCGCACAGCCGTTCGACGACGGGCAGCCGGGCAAGGGGCGCGTCCGGCAAGAGCTCGAGCCCGAGGTGGTCGACGTCGGCGCGGTGCGGCAGCACCCGGAGATCCTGCCGCACCGCGCCGGCTGACGGTCAGTGCACCGTCAGCCGTTTGTCAGACGTCAGAGCACCGGCTGGACGGCGAAGATGCGGCCGTTGTCGGAGTCGGTAGCGACGTACAGGCGCCCGTCCGGTCCTTCGACCGCAGCGCGCAAGCGTTCGCCGGTTTCGACCACCGCGCCACCGCCGTCTGTCGTGCCGTCGGTGACGTTGAACAGCCGCAACTGGCGGCCCTTCAGCACCGCCACGGCCAGCTGCCCGGCGCGGTCGCCCCAGTCGGCGTCAGTCACGAAGTCAGCACCGGACGGCGCGATCGTCGGCACGCCCGACTGCCAGAACGGCCGCAGCACGTTGCTGCCGAGGCGGTAGTCGGTCATCGGCACGCCTTCGTTGTAACCGCAGCCGGGCGCCCAACCGCCGTTGCCGCCGGCCGCCAGCGGCGTGATCTCGTCGTCCCGGTCGGGGCCGTGCTCGACGATGAACGGCTTGCCGTCGCTCGGCCGGAAGGTGATGCCCTGCGGGTTGCGGAACCCGAAGGCGTAGATCTTCGAGAGTGCCCCGCCGATGGTCATGTTGCCGCTGACGGCGTTGCCGTTGGTGTCGATGCGCAGCACCTTGCCGGCCAGCGACTGGAGGTTCTGCGGGTTCTCGCAGCGCGCCGCGTCACCGGTGGTGACCCAGAGCGCGCCGTCGGGTCCGAAGGCCAGCCGGCAGCCCGAGTGACGACCGGACGTTCGGGGGATGCCGGTGACCAAGTTGGTGCGGTTGCTCAGGGACGTGAGGTCGCTGTTCACGTTGAAGCGCACCACGCGCACGTCGTTCGTCGTGAGGTAGCACGTGTAGATCCGACGCGTGCTGGCGTTGGCGAAGCCCGGATCGATGGCCAGGCCCATCATCCCGCCCTCGCCGGCTGCAACGACGTTGTCGGTGCGGGGGAAGCGTCGGAACGTGCCGTCGGGCAGTCGGACACCGATGTCGCCGACGCGCTCGGTGACGAACATCGTGCCGTTGGGAAGGAAGGCCAGGTCCCACGGGGTGTTGAGGCCGCCCTGGTAGGTCGTGACGTCGTAGCGCTGCGGGACCCGGCAGGACACGGTGGCCGCACCGATGGTGCCAAGCGCCAGCGTGGCCAGCGCGAATCGGCGCAGGCGCGAGGTCGGGCGGGGGAACATCAACATGAGTGAACTCCTTGTCCCGCCCACCACGGCTGAGGCCGGAGATCGCTCCCCGACCGGCGTCACCCTAGGCGCGCCCGCGCACCGGATGCATGGTCAGCACTCGAACGGCCCCGTCACGCGAGCACCGGGACGTCGGCCATGGCCGCCGCCACCTCGGCCTCCGGCAGCTCGAAGTCGACCATCGTGCCGGCGAGGTACTGCTCGTAGGCGGCGAGGTCGAGGTGGCCGTGGCCGCACAGCGCGGTCAGGATGACCTTCGACTCACCCGCCTCCTTGCAGGCCAGCGCCTCGCGGATCGCCGCCGCGATGGCGTGTGTCGGCTCGGGCGCAGGGACGATCCCTTCGGTCCTGGCGAACTGCAGCGCACCGGCGAAGCACTCGCGCTGCGGGATGGCGACGGCCTCGACGAGGCCGAGCTCGTAGATGTGCGACACGAGCGGGGCCATGCCGTGGTAGCGCAGCCCGCCGGCGTGGATCGGCTCGGGGATGAACCCGTGGCCGAGCGTGTGCATCTTGAGCAGCGGCGTCATTCCGGCCGTGTCGCCGAAGTCGTAGCGGTACTCGCCCTTCGTCAGGCTGGGGCAGGCGGCGGGCTCGACGCAACGGATCGTCGGGTCCATCCGCCCGGCCAGCTTCTCGCGCAGGAACGGGAAGGCGAGGCCGCCGAAGTTCGACCCGCCGCCGGTGCAGCCGACGAGGAGGTCGGGTGTCTCGCCGACCTCGGCCAGCTGGAGCAGCGCCTCCTCGCCGATCACGGTCTGGTGCAGCAGGACGTGGTTGAGCACGCTGCCGAGGGAGTAGCGGGTGCCCGGGTCGGCAGCGGCCATGGCCACCGCTTCGGAGATGGCGATGCCGAGGCTGCCGGGGTGATCGGGCCACTCGGCCAGCAGGCCGCGGCCGTACTCGGTGAGCGCCGACGGGCTGCTGTGCAGCGTGGCGCCCCAGACCTCCATCATCGTCTTGCGGTGGGGCTTGGACCGGTAGGACGCAGCGACCTGCCAGATCTCGCAGTCCATGTCGTACTGGGCGGTGGCGAAGGCCAGGGCGCTGCCCCACTGGCCGGCGCCGGTCTCGGTGGTCAAGCGGCGGATGCCCTCCTCGTGGTTGTAGAAGGCCTGGGGCACGGCCGTGTTCGGCTTGTGCGAACCGGCCGGGCTGACGCCCTCGTACTTGTAGAAGATCTTCGCCGGGGTGTCGAGGAGCCGCTCGAGGCGGTGGGCGCGGAACAGCGGCGAGGGCCGCCACAGCCGGTAGACGTCGATCACGCCGCCCGGGATGTCGACGTAGCTGGCGCCGGTCACCTCCTGCTCGATGAGGGCCATCGGGAACAGCGGCGCCAGGTCATCCGGACCGACAGGCTGGTGGGTGCCCGGGTGCAGCGGCGGCGGGGGCGGCGAGGGCAGGTCGGGGATGACGTTGTACCACTGCGTCGGGATCTGCGATTCGTCGAGCAGGATCTTCGTCCGCATGTCAACCGATGTAGCCATGCCGCGAACCGTACCGGTCAGGCGATCAGCGGCATCACGTGGGTGGCCACGTCGCGGAGGGTCTGGTCACGGGTGGCCAGTGGCGGGAGGATCATGACCTGGCTGAGGCCGGCTGCGCCCAGCTCGTTCAGCCGGCGGCCCAGGTCCTCGGCCGTGCCGACCATGCAGGAGGCCTGGATCAGGTCGGCGGTGACGAACGGCCACTCCTCCTCGACGACCCAGCAGTTGTGGCCCTGGTGGATCCGCTGGTGCAGCCGCGCCGGGTCGACCCGGTCCAGCATCGCCACGTAGTCGTCCCAGAACTCGAAGCCGGGGTGGCGGTCGGGTCGTCCCGCCTCGCGCCACTGCTCGTAGACGTAGTGCAGGGCGGCCATGGCGAAGGCGCCGCACTCGAGGCGCACCCGGTCGCTGTCGATCGCCTCGCCGGGCTGCAGTACCACCATCGTCGTGAGGGTGCAGGTGAGGAACTCGTCGCGATCGAGGGTCGTGCCCGCATCGGCGGCGGCGGCGTCGAGCCGGGCCCAGGTGAGCTCGAGCGACTCGACGTCGGGGTGGATCGACATCACGAGACCGTCACCGTGGCGGACCGCCGCCGCCATCGCCCGCGGCCCGAAGCCGGAGACGTACAGCGGGATGCGCGGCTGGAACGCGACGAAGCCAGCGTCGGGCATGAGGTGGCGGATCGGCTTCGTCCCGCGTCGGAACGCAACCTCGGCCTCGTCACCGTCGAGCAGCAGGCGCAGCTCGACGAGGTAGCGCTCGAACTCGGCGATCGGGATCGGCTTGGCGCCCATCACCCGCATGGCGGTGTTGCCCGTGCCAATGCCGCAGAAGATGCGACCGGGGGCCAGACGGTTGAGGGTGGCATGGGCGGCGGCGGTGACCGCGCTGGTGCGCGTTCCGGCGACAGCGACGCCGGTGCCGATGCGAATGCGCTCGGTGTTGAGCGCAGCCAGCGCCATCGTGACGTAGCAGTCCGACCACAGCAGCTGGCTGTCGGCGATCCACAGGTCGGCGTAGCCCAGCTGCTCGGCCAACCGAAAGTGCTCGACGTCGTCCACCTTGGAGGCGACGCACACCCCCAGCTGCACCCGCCGCACCGTAGATCCCATCCGAGGGTTACCTGCATCCGAGGGTTTGCAGAGGGGCCTCCCCTCCCGTAACCCTCCGATGCAACAAACCCTCGGATGGGGACGGGTCAGGCGGGGAGGAAGTCGGCGATCAGGGTGGCCAACTCGACGGGGGTGTCGCCCTGGACGCTGTGGCCGGCCTCGGCGACGTGCTCGACGCGGGCGGCAGGCAGGCGGCGGCGCAGCTCGGCCTCGTCGGCGTCGTCGACGACCGACTGCGGGCGCATGCCGCGCACCAGCATCACGGGCACGGCGATCGCGCCCAGCACGTCCCACAGCGCCGCCCGGGCGGCCGCCGCGAAGTCATCGCTCGCATCGGCCGCTTCCTCCTCGATCAACGGGCCGTCGTGGCGGCGGTAGCGCCAGATCCACGAGCCGTCGTCTTGCTGCACGGCGTTGTGCAGGATCCCGCGCCGCAGCGACGATTCCGTGCGCGTCGGGTTGTGCTCGACGGTGCGGGCCAGCAGGTCGTCGAAGCTGGCGAACGTGGCCGGGCCACGGACGAAGTCGAGGATCGCCTTGGCCTTGCCGCCGGTGATGCCCGGCGTGATGTCGACCAGCACGAGGGATCGCACCAGCTCGGGCGCCTGCCCGGCCAGGGCGATCGACGTCAGCCCGCCGAGCGACATGCCCACCACACCGGCGGCGCTGGGTGCGAGGCGGCGCACGGCCACGGCCACGTCGGCGGCGAGCAGCTCCGTGCGGTCGGCCACGCCATCCGCGGCCGGCACGACGCCGTCGGAGTGGCCGTGGCCGGGCAGATCGACGGCGACCAGCGGCCGGTCGAGGGCAAGGGCGACCGTGTCCCACGTGTGGGCGTTCTGGGCGCCGCCGTGGACCAGCACCAGCTCGGGCTCGCTGTCCCCCCACACCAGCGCGCTGAGCTGTCGGCCATCGGGCAGCTCGACGGATTCCCGGCGCACCGTTGGCGGTCCGGCGTAGGCGATCCCGTACTCGGACGCGTTGTCCGGGAAGTAGGCGAACTCGTCGTAGTCGACCCGTTCGGACATGACCGGACCGTAGGCGGTACGCGATCAGCCGGGCACGGCGAGCAACCCTGTCCCGTCCCCGATGATGTCGAACGAGGCGCCGTCGGTGACGGTGATGCCGAGCGAGCCGACGGTGCTCACCACGCCGTCGTCGGGCGGCTCGATGCGCACCAGCGTGCCCGCCGCCGAGTCGATGCCGTACAGGGTGATGGCGTCGGTGGGGCCGTACTCCCACGCAATGGCGACGATGCGGGGCGGCGCCGCACCGTCGGCGGACACCAAGATCTCGTCCGTCAGCGGCTGCTCCGTCGATGGGTCGACCTCGACCGTGCCCGTCAACATGTTGATGGGCAGGTTCTCGCCGGTGGCCACGGCGAGACGTGCGGAGTTCCCGCGCGGCGTGACTGCGAAGCCAACTCCGGGATCGGTGAGCGGCGGGTTGATGCCGTCCCCGATCTGCGTGGCGACCCCGGTGGTCGGCTCGATGGCGTACAGCACGCTGGCGTCTCTGACCGCCAGGACGGCGGTCCCGATCTCCATGGCGATCAGCGTCGAACCCGCAGCGACACCGGTGATCGGCAGGGTCGTCACGGCGGCGGGGTCGGCTGGATCGAAGGTGATCAGTTCATTGGCGTCGGTCACGCCGTAGACGGTGGTCTCGTCGTCAATGGTCAGACCGATGACGCCCAGCTCGGAGCCGATGGCGCCGAGCGGCGTCGTGGCGCCCGTCGCCAAGTCGACCTCGTACAGCTGCGAGCCACCGACCGTCTCCTCGTCGATCGGCGGTGTCAGGACGGCGTCGATGAGGTGGATCGTCCCATTCGCCGTCTCGATGTCGGGGCACAGGATCTGCGCGCCGTTGACCCGCGCCACGCCGCCGTCGTTCGTGAAGGACAGGTCGACGCCGACGTGTTGGAGGATGCCGATGTCCGTCAGCTCGACTGCGCTCATCCGGCGCTGCGGGATCATGTGCAGGGTCACCATGCCGGTGGTGCGCTCAGGGCTGGCCAGCAGCGCTGCTCGGTCGGGCACGGCGGCGAACGCACTGTCGATCGGTGCGAGCACCGTGAACTGGGTGCCGCTGTTGGGCGGGAACATGGCTGCGTGCGCAGCCGCGAACGTCGACAGCTCGGGGATGGCCGCCAGTCCCTCCGACAGCGAAAGGTCAGCGAGGCCATCGACCGGGGGGCAGCCTGCGCTGCTCGGTCCGGTCGCCGTCGACGGTCTGCCCGCCGGGCTCGGGACGCTGGTCGACGCGGCGGTCGTGACCACGGTCGTCGCGGGGGTTGGCGCCGTGGTGGTCGGCGCCGCACTAGGGACGGGAGCGGCGTCGTCCCCGCCGCTGCAGGCCGCGAGCACCAGTCCCACGGCGACGACGCGCAGCCTCACCAGCTCAAGTGTTGCGTCACCCTGTCGCTGCCGTACCTTCGCGCCGATGCCGACCGCCGCCCCGCCCCTGACCGGAGCCGGCGATCTCACGGCCGAATGGCTGTCGGCGGCGCTCGGCACGGTGGTGACGGGGGTGACGCTGGAGCCGGTCGGTACCGGTCAGGTCGCCGACACCGTCCGCATCGGCGTGGACTACGCCGAGGCGGGCACCGGTCCAGCGACAGTGATCGCCAAGGTGCCCGCCGCCGAGGAGGCCAGCCGCGCCGGCGCCCGGCTGACCCGCACGTACGAGATCGAGGCCAGCTTCTACCGCGACCTGGCCCCCGGCCTCCCGGTGCGCACCCCGCACTGCCACCACGCCGCCCACGACCCCGAGACCGACGCCTACGTCGTGCTGCTCGAGGACGTGGCACCGGCGACGCAGGGCGACCAGATGGCCGGGTGCACGGTCGAAGACATTGCCGCCGCCGTCGACGAGCTGGCCCTGCTGCACGGCCCGCGTTGGGGCGATGCGTCGCTGCTCGACCTCGACTGGCTACACCGCGCCAAGCCCGAGCAGCTCGCCGCCACGGTCGACCTGGTTGGCTACACGGTCGGGCCGTTCCACGAGCAGTACCGGGACCTCGTCACGCCACAGACCATGGACGTGCTCGACGAGCTGACGCCGCACCTCGGTGCGTACCTCCGCCACCGTCCGGAGCCCTGGACGATCGTGCACGGAGACTTCCGCGCCGACAACCTGCTGTTCGGCGGGCCGCGCGTGGTCGTCGTGGACTGGCAGACCGTTGGGGTCGGTCCCGCCGCCGGCGACCTGTCGTACCTCCTCGGGGCCAGCCTCACGCCCGAGCTGCGCCGGCGGCACGAGGGCGAGCTCGTCGACCGCTACGTCGGCCGCCTCGGTGAGCAGGGCGTCGCCGTCGATCGTGACGCCCTCTGGGAGGGCTACCGGCGCTGGGCTTTCGGCGGGCTGATCATGGCCGTTGCTGCGTCGGCACTGGTGCGGCGGACCGCTCGCGGCGACGAGATGTTCATCACGATGGCCGACCGGCACGCGCAGCAAGCGATCGACCTCGAGTCGCTGTCGCTCGTGGCTCGACAACCTCCGTCGCTGCGGTGATTCCGGTCGCCTCCTACCGGGTGCAGCTGACACCGGAGCACGGGTTCGACGCCGTCCGCCGCTCCTTGCCCCGGCTGCAGGCGCTCGGCATCAGCCACCTCTACCTCTCGCCGGTCACCGAAGCGGTGCCTGGCAGCACGCACGGCTACGACGTCGTCGACCACGCCCGAGTGCGTGAGGAGCTCGGAGGTCTCGACGGCCTGACGGGTCTGCTCGACGAGTTGGCGCGGCGAGAGATGGCGGCGATCGTCGACCACGTCGCCAACCACGTCTCGGTCGAGCGGCCCGAGCTGAACCGGCACTGGTGGGAGGTGTTGCGCGATGGCCGGGGCAGTGCGGCCGATCGTTGGTTCGACATCGACTGGGACGCCGGCGACGGCGCCGTGCTCCTGCCGGTCCTGGCGGATGCGCCGGAGGACCTGGACGTCCGCATCGAAGGCACGCAACTGCGCGTCGGCGCGCTGACGTTCCCACTGGCGTCGGACACCGAACAGCTCCCCGCCGGGGAGGCGCTGGCCCGTCAGCACTACCGCCCGATCCACTGGCGTGACCCGGCGCGCAACGTGCGCCGCTTCTTCACCATCGACCAGCTCGTCGCGGTGCGCGTCGAGCATGCGGAGGTGGCGGCGGAGGTGGACACCGTGCCGCGGTTGCTTCGAGACCACGTTGCCTTCGACGGGGTGCGCGTCGACCACGTCGACGGCCTCGCCGATCCCGCCGCCTACCTGCACGGGTTGCGTGACCTCATCGGTGACCGCTGGCTGTTGGTCGAGAAGATCCTGGCGCCGGGTGAGCACCTGCCCGCCGACTGGCCCGTCGACGGCACGACCGGCTACGACCACGCCCGGGTGCTGGAGCACGCGCTGCTCGACGGGCCCGGTTGGTCCCAGCTGTCCCGGCGGTGGTCGGAGACGACGGGCGACACCCGGCCGTATCGGGCCTGGGAGCTCGACGCTCGGCGCGAGGTGCTGGCCGGCGGCCTGCGCCCCGACCGGGACCGCGTGGCCGTCGTCGCTGCGGCGGCCCTGCCGGACGAGGAGCCAGAGGTGCTTGCCGACGCCGTGACCCAGCTCACTGCCCAGCTGCGCCGCTACCGCACGTACCTGCCGGACGATCCCGACGGACGTGATGCGCTCGAGGAGGCGCGCGCCGAGGCGGCGGCCGACCGCCCGGATCTGATCACGACGATCGACGCCGTCGCCGACGCCCTCGCCTCCCCAGACGATGCTGCCCGGGCGGCGCTGCGCACGCGCTGGCAGCAGCTGACCGGCCCGGCGACGGCCAAGGGCGTGGAGGACCGAGCGTTCTGGCGGTACCTGCCACTGGCGTCGCTCGGCGAGGTGGGCGGGCATCCAGAGGCCGACCGTGGCGATCCGGTTGCTGCGCTGCACGCTGAGCACGCCGCGGCACAGGACCGCTGGCCGACGACGATGCTGGCCGGAACCACTCACGACACCAAGCGCAGCGACGGCGTGCGAGCGTTCGGTCTCGCCCTGGCGGCGACAGCGGCACCGTGGATGCGCGTGTACGACGAGTGGATGGCAAACGCCAGCTTCCCCGACCTCGAGGTGCCGGCGCAGTGGTTGGCGCTGCAGACGGTGGCCACCACGCCGGAGCTGACGGCGGCGCGCCTGGAGGCGTTCCTCGTGAAGGCGGCTCGCGAGGCGGACCTGCACACGTCATGGTCCGACCCGGACGACCTGTACGAGGCGCGCCTCGGCGCACTGGCCCACGACGTCCTGGCGTGGCCACCGATCGCCGAGCTGGCGGCGTCGCTCGAACGGTCGGGCAGGGCGTTCGACCTGGCGATGTTGGCCGCGCGGTGCACGGCGCCCGGGGTGCCCGACGTGTACCAGGGCACGGAGGCGTTCCGCGCCCTCCTCGTCGATCCGGACAACCGCGTGCCGCCCGACGAGGACGCGCTGGACGAGCTGGTCGCCCGCTCGGCCTCCCTCGACGGTCCGGCGGCCTGGGCCGAGCCGGGCGTGCCGGCCGCGCGCGCCGTGGTGCTGTGCCGCCTGCTGGCGCTGCGCCGAGACCTTCTCGACGTCTTCGGCCGGGAGGGCGGCTATCGACCGCTCACCGCGGACGGTGACGACGACTCGACGGTGGCGTTCGGGCGCTTGGACGCGCGCGGCGAACTGCGGGTGATCACGGTGGTGGCGCGTCCGGCGGCGACCGACGCCGTCGTCGAGCTGCCGGCGGGCCGGTGGCGCCACGTCCTCGACGACGGGTCACCGGTCGCGTCCGCGCGCCTCGAGCTCGGTCCGGCCCTCGCCCGCTTCCCCGCCGTGGTCCTCGTCCGCGCCTGATCAACCGACGCAGGCGGTCAGGAGGACCGCCGTCGGGCCAACGAGGCGCAGCCCGTCGTCGGTCACTTCCACTGGCGATCCTGTCGTGCCCCACCGCGGGTCGCCGACGTCGAAGGCGACGGTCAGGTCGGGGGTCGAGCGCACCGGGACGTCGAGCGAGCCACGGCCGAGGTGGAGGACGAGCACCACCCGTCGACCGTCGACGGCTCGATCGACGACGATGACATCGCCGTGGAGTTCGACGTGGTGGTCGGCAGCGGGATCGTGCAGCACGTCATGCCGGCGGCGCAGCGCCAGCAGTTCCGTGAAGGCGGCGAGGACCGAACGGTGCGGCTCGCGGTCGACAACCGACGGGTCGAGCACGGCGGCGTCGAACGTGGCTGGATCGCCCGGGTCGGCGAAGGCCTCGGGCCACTCGCGGCCGAACTGCTGGCGGCGCCCTTGTCGGACGGACTCGCGCAGTGCCGGATCGTGGTGGTCGACGAAGTACGGGAACGGGCGCGTCTCGCCGTACTCCTCGCCCTGGAACAGCATCGGCGTGAACGGCGACACCACGGTGGCCGCGGCGGCGACGAGCCGCTGACGGTCGTCGTATGGCGGCCGTGCGCCACCGGGCGTGTTGCCGACGTGGTCGTGGTTGGAGGCGAAGACGACGAAGCGGTTGAAGTCGATGTCGTCGGCCGCTCGGCCGTGGTGGCGGCCGCGGAACGGGGAGTAGCGCCCGGTGAGGACCCAGCGGTGCTCGAGGGCGTGGGCGAGATCGGCGGCGCCGTCGTAGTCGACGTAGTAGCCGCGGCGGTCGCCCGTGAGCGCCACCCGCAGCGAGTGGTGGACGTCGTCGTTCCACGCTGCGTCGGATCCGATCCCGCCCTCCGTGGGGAGACGAAGGTGGTGGGGGTTGTTCGCCGCGCTCTCGACGAAGGTGAGCACGGTGCGCCCCGCCTGCGCGCCGGCGCCGTGGACGGCATCGACCAACTGCTCGAGGAACGGGAGCGCGGTCGGGTCGTAGATGGTGTCGATGGCGTCGATGCGCAGCCCGTCGACATGGAAGTCCGCGATCCACCGCACGGCGCTCTCGATGAAGGCCCGGCGCACGTGGTCGCTGCCGGCCTCGGCGACGTTGAGCCCGTCTCCCCACGGCGTCTGGTAGGTGGCCGTGAAGTAGGGCCCGTACTCGGTGATCACGGCGCCTTCAGGGCCGATGTGGTTGTAGACCACGTCGAGCACGACGGCCAGGCCGCGGGCGTGGGCGGCGTCGACGAACCGGGCCAAGGCCTCCGGCCCGCCGTACGAGTGCTGCACGGCCGACGGGAACACGCCGTCGTAACCCCAGTTGCGCCGGCCCGGAAAGGCGTTCACCGGCATCAGCTCGACGGCGGTGACGCCGAGCGTCGCCAGTCGATCGAGCTGCGCGATGGCCGCGTCGAGCGTGCCCTCGGGTGTGAACGTCCCGACGTGCAGCTCGTAGAGCACGGTGTCGGTCAGCGTGACGCCGGTCCACGCGTCGTCGGTCCAGGTGAACTTCCCGCTGTCGACCACCGCCGACGCGCCGAGGACCCCGTCCGGCTGACAGCCGGAAGCCGGGTCGGCCAGCGGCTCGCCGCCGTCGAGCCGGTACTGGTAGCGGTCGCCGTGGCGGACGGTGTCGACGGTGCCGACCCAGGTGCCGTGCTCGTCGTCGAGCTGCAGCGGCGCCAGCCGTCCGTCGGCCAGCACCACCTCCGCTCGGCTCGCGTCCGGTGCCCACACCTCGAAGCGCACCCAGTCGTCGCCCGTCGGCGTAGCGCCGAGGCGCCCGGCGGCCGAGATCACCAGCCGGCGCGCCGTTCCTCGATCATCTGCACGACCGCGCCGAGCGGCCAACCGACCCACGGTGGGCGGATGGACAGCTCCCAGCGGACTTCGTAGAGCGCCTTGAGCAATACATGGGCGTCGAGCAGCAGTTGCCGGTCGTCCGGATCGCCGGGGACCAGGGCCGCACCTTCGGGCGTGGCCATGAGGCGGGCCAGATACGTGTCGCGGTAGAGCGCCGTCATCCGTTCCGTCCAGGCGCGTCGCCAGTCAGCGAAGGCGGCCTCCCGACCCTCGCCGAGGCGGCCCCGTTCGATCGACGTCGACAGCGCCACGCGGCCGGCGTAGTCGAGCGAGCGGATGATCCCCGCCGCGTCGGTGAGCGGCGAGCGCTTGATCGACCGCTCGCCGATCGGTCGCCCCGGTTCGCCCTCGAAGTCGATGAACACGACGTCGTGGCCGGTCCACAGCGCCTGCCCAAGGTGGAGGTCGCCGTGCACGCGGATGCGGGCGGCGTCGAGCTTGCGGGTGCGCAGGGCGTCGAAGGCGCCGAGCAGGTCACCGGCGCCGTCGAGCAGGACGTCGGCCAGTGCGGCGTTCTCCGGAGTGAGGTGGGCCCGGTTGCGCGCCACCATCCGCTGCGTCTCGCGCACTGAGGCCCGCAGGCTCTGCAGGATCGAGCGCTGATACAGAAGCGAGAACGGTTCGGACTCGAACCCGGGTGCGCCACCCGCAAGACCGAGGTGCAGCTCGGCCGTGCGCTCGGCGAGGATCGCCGTCACGACGGCCATCGCCGCGTCGTCGGCCGTCGCCTCCGGTTCGGACACGAGCCGCTCGACCTCGCGCGTCAGCAGGTCCTGGCTCCACTCCCACAGGTCGGCCTCGTTGGGGACGACGTCGTGGACGACGACGACGCTGGCCGGTGCCTCGCCCGCGAACTGCACGTCCAGTGTGCCGGCGACGCCCGGGACGTGCTCGAAGCCCATCGCCCGCAGGTGCAGCGGCAGCGTGACGTCGGGGTTGTCGCCGGGTGTGACGCGACGGATGAGCTTGGCGATCAGCTTGCCGCCGAGGGTGACGGAGGAGTTCGTCTGCTCGGTGCTGAGCACGTGGACGTCGTGGGGGTCGGCGGCCAGCTTCGTGAAGCCGGGGCGCCGAGGATGTCCGATCGCCGTCGACCGCCGGCCGCGTCGCGCCCGCCGACGCAGCGCCGCGCCGGCCACCACGCCGGCACCCTCCGGCACGTTCATGGCGTCGACCAGGGCACCGTCGTCGAGCAGGGCGATCATCGAGCCCGGACGGCGCTGCTCCAGCTCCTCGCCCTGGCCGCTGGTGGCGTGCATGAGCGGGACGGCGTAAAGGTGGTCGTCGCCCTCCGTGAACGAGGTGCGGATCACGGCCAGGGCGACCGAGTCGGACAGCTCGACGACGTCCTCGATGGTCACGTCGCGCATGACGGCGCCCTTGCCGACGAACCAGCGCCGGGACGGGATCCACCGGCCGAGCGCCCGACCGAGCGAGGCGCGGCGGCGGAGCGCTTCGGACCAGGTCGAGCCGAGGCGCAGTGGTCCCTCCGGTGCGGGCTCGGAGACGTCATGGCCGGGATCGATGGCGAACCAGAAGAACCCGTAGGGCGCCAGGGTCAACGGGTAGGGGCGGTCGCCGATGACGCCGAAGCGGTTGTAGCCGAAGACCTCGACCGGGGTGGCGCCGGCGAACCGGCGCAGGTCGAGCTCGACGGGCTGGGCCAAGCGGGACAGGTTGGCGACGCAGAGCATCGGCTGCTCGTCGTCCAACCGACGGAGAAAGGCCAGGACGTGGTGGTTGTCGGGCTCGAGGAAGTCGATGTCGCCGCGCCCGAGGACGGGGTGGCGCTTGCGCAGGGCGATCAGCTGACGCATCCAGGCCAGCAGCGAGGACGGGTTAGCAGCCTGCGTCTCGACGTTGACGCTCTCGTAGTGGAAGCCCTGCTCGGTGATCAGCGGCAGGTAGAGGCGGTGCGGGTTGGCATCGGAGAAGCCGCCGTTGCGATCCGCCGACCACTGCATCGGGGTGCGCACGCCGTTGCGGTCGCCGAGGTAGACGTTGTCGCCCATGCCGATCTCGTCGCCGTAGTAGATGACCGGTGTGCCGGGCAGCGAGAAGAGCAGCGCGTTGAGCAGTTCGATCTTGCGCCGGTCGTTGCCGAGCAGCGGGGCGAGGCGGCGGCGGATGCCGAGGTTGATGCGCATCTCGAGGTCGGTGGCATAAGCGCGCAGCATGAGGTCGCGCTCCTCGTCGGTGACCATCTCGAGGGTCAGCTCGTCGTGGTTGCGCAGGAACATCGCCCACTGGCCGCCGTCGTGGGGTTGGGGGGTCTGCTCCATGATGTCGACGATCGGGGTGCGGTGCTCGAGGCGCAGGGCCATGAACAGCCGCGGCATGACGGGGAAGTGGAAGTTCATGTGGCACTCGTCGCCGTCGCCGAAGTAGGCGGCGGCATCCTCGGGCCACTGGTTGGCCTCGGCGAGCAGCATGCGGTCCGGGTACCGATCGTCGAGGTGCTTGCGCAGCCGCTTCAGGACCTCATGGGTCTCGGGCAGGTTCTCGCAGTTCGTGCCCTCGCGCTCGACGAGGTACGGGACGGCGTCGAGGCACAGGCCGTCGACGCCGAGGTCGAGCCAGAAGTCGAGCACGTCGATGACCGCTGCCTCGACGTCGGGGTTGACGTAGTTGAGGTCCGGCTGGTGGGAGTAGAAGCGGTGCAAGAAGTAGGCACCGGCGACGGGGTCCCAGGTCCAGTTGGACGTCTCGAAGTCGGAGAAGATGACGCGGGCGTCGGCGTAGCGGTCCGGGTCGTCGCTCCACACGTAGAAGTCGCGGTTGGTGGAGCCGGGTGGGGCGCGGCGGGCGCGTTGGAACCACGGGTGCTGGTCCGAGGTGTGGTTGACGACGAGCTCGGTGATCACCCGGAGGTTGCGGTCGTGGGCGGCGTTGAGAAAGCGCTTGAACGAGCGCAGGTCGCCGTAGTCGGAGTGGATGGTGCGGTAGTCGGCGATGTCGTAGCCGTCGTCGCGCAGCGGCGACGGGTAGAACGGCAGCAGCCAGATGGCGGTGACGCCGAGGTCGGCGAGGTAGTCGAGGCAGCGGGCCAGGCCGCCGAAGTCGCCGACGCCGTCCCCGTTGGAGTCGTAGAAGGCCCGCACGTGGGCCTCGTAGATGACCGCGTCGCGGTACCAGTCGTGCGGGCCGGCGAGGCGCGTGATCGGCGTGGAGCGCGCCGCCCGCTGACCGCGGCTCACGAGGTTGTCGGGCCCGGTACCGGGTGCACCTTGAAGATGTGCATCGGCGTGACGGTCGGGTCGAGGTCGACGAAGTTCCACGCCCCGTGCCAGCGGAACGTCGCCCCGGTGAGCTGATCCTCGAGGTCGTAGTCGGATTCGTAGGCAAGTCCCAGCGGCTCCAGGTCGACATCGACGAACCCCTGCTGACGCTGGGCGGCGTCGAGGTTGGCGACGACGAGGATGGGCGCGCCGGCCCAGGCGGGGTCGGTCTTCGAGTAGCACAGCAGCGCCGGGTTGGCGACCTCGTGGAAGCGCAGCGTGCGCAGGTGGGCCAGCGCCGGCTGGGCGCGGCGGATCTCGTTGAGGCGGGTGAGCAGCGGTGCCAGCGTGTCGGGCCGGTCGAGGTCCCACTGGCGCAGCTGGTACTTCTCGGACTCGAGGTACTCCTCCGAGCCGGGTCGGACGGGTGCGTGCTCGCCGAGCTCGAAGGCCGGGCCGTAGACCCCCCACGACGGCGACAGCGTGGCGGCGAGGGCGGCGCGGCTGGCGAACATCGCCCGCCCGCCGATCTGCAGCTGCGCGGTGAGGATGTCGGGCGTGTTGGGCCAGGCGTTGGGCCGGAAGTAGTCGACGGTGCGCGTCGAGAGGTCCTCGAAGTACTGGCGCAGCTCCCAGGACGACTGGCGCCACGTGAAGTAGGTGTAGGACTGGTTGAAGCCGAGCTTGGCGAGGCGCTCCATCACGCGGGGCCGCGTGAACGCCTCGGCCAGGAAGATGGCCTCGGGGTGCTCGGCGCGGATGGTGGCGAGGGCCCACTGCCAGAAGGCGAAGGCCTTGGTGTGCGGGTTGTCGACGCGGAAGATCGACACGCCGGCGTCGCTCCAGAACCGGAACACGTCGGACAGGCCGTCCCACAGGCCTCGCCAGTCCGCGCTCTCGAAGTCGAGCGGGTAGATGTCCTGGTACTTCTTGGGTGGGTTCTCGGCGTACTGGATCGTGCCGTCGGGACGATGGGCGAACCAGTCGGGGTGCTCGGTCACCCACGGGTGGTCGGGTGTGCACTGGAAGGCGATGTCCATGGCCAGCTCCAGGCCGCGCTGCTGGCAGGCGTCGGCCAGCTTGGCCACGTCGTCGACCGTCCCGAGCTGCGGGTGGACGGCGAGGTGGCCGCCCTCGACGCCGCCGATGGCCCACGGGCTGCCGGTGTCGTCGGCGCGGCACGTGACGGTGTTGTTGCGGCCCTTGCGCTGGGTCCGCCCGATCGGGTGCACGGGCGGGAGGTAGAGCACGTCGAAGCCCATCGCGGCGACGTGGTCGAGCCGGTCGATGACGTCGGCGAGGGTGCCGTGCCCGGTGGCGGGGGCGACGGTCGACCGGGGGAACAGCTCGTACCACGCGCTGAACCGGGCCCGTTCCGGGTCGACATCGAGGTCGTAGGTCGGCGAGGTGGCCGTCGGGTCGCGGCGGCCGGCGCGCCAGAAAAGCGGTTCGAGGAGCTCGGCGGCGCCGTGCTCCGGCTCGACGTCCTGCAGGTCCGGCACGTGGCCGTCGTCGTGCGGCGCGAGCTCGTCGTCGGCGAGGTGACCGAGGGCGCGGGTGTCGTCGCGGTCGAGCGCGTCGCGGAGAGCCGTGAGGGCGGCGCGGTCGTGGCCCGTGGCGTGCTCGGCGGCAGCGGCGACGAGGGCCGACCCAATCTGGAGGTCGACGGTGACGTCGACGTCCATTTCCGGCGGGGCGGCGAGCTTCAGCTCCATGCCGTGCAGCCAGGTCCCGAGGTGGTCGAGCCAGCCCACGACCTGGAACTGCCACCGACCAAGCCGGTCGGGGACGAACGTGGCGGCGAACCGGTCGTTGCCGAGGGCCTCCATCGGCACCTCGGTCCACCGGCCTCGCCCGGCGATCCGGTAGCGCAGCGCCGCCGCCGCCCGGTCGTGCCCGTCGACGAACACGTCCGCCGTCACCGTCACCGGCTCGCCGACCGTGGCCTTGGCCGGGAACGCACCACTGTCGACCACCGGCCCGACCACCTCGACCACGGCCCGGCTCGGCCGAGACGCCGGCAGCGACGACCGCGACAACGGGTTGGTGCGCGCGGACGATCTGGTCGACGGCGGCGTCGCAGGCATCGGCGTTGCACCTTAGGGTCACGTGAGCAGGGATGGGCGGGTGACGCGGCGGAGGTAGTCGACCCGGTCGAGCGGGTTGCGGTCGGTCCGTGGGCGGGAAGGGGGCGCGCCGTGAACCGGGCGGTAGCCGGCGAACGCAGACTCGATGACGCCCTCGCCGCGGGTGAGTTCGGGGAGCCGTGTTTGCAGCTGATGGAACGGCGCCACCCGGATCACGCCCTCCAGCACGGAGATCGAGCCGTTCGTGTTCGGCGAGCGGGGGTGGGCTTCGAGTTCCCTGAGGATCGACATGATCGGGCCGAGGTCTTGGACGGGGAACTTCACATGGAACTCGAGGACGGGTTCGAGCACGGTCGTGCCGGCCTGCTGCAGCGCCGCCATCAGCACGAGCGGCGTGAGGAGCCGGTAGTCCGACAGGGTCGTGCCGGGCCACTTGCGCGGCGGTGCCCGGTAGCCGCAGTCGGTCATGACGACGCGGCAGTCGGTGACCGCCCAGCCGTGGATGCCTTGGCGCAGCGTGTCGAGAACGGTGCGCTGCATGAGCTGACGGAACGCGTCGACGCTGTCGAAGACGTGGATCGGGATCGACTTGACATTCACGGCGAGCTCGAAGGTCACGCCCGAGGCGGGCGGCAGTGGCGAGATCTCCAAGCCGACGGTGGCCAGGAACGGATGGCTCGGCGACCGGCCAGGTCGGAGCAGTTCGACGGCTGCGCCGACGCAGTCCGGTCGCTCGATGCAGACCGGTGTCGTCGGTCGGAAGTCGATGTCGAGTCCGTAGTCACCGGCCAGTGTCTGGGCGACGATCTCCTTCTGCACCTCTCCGTACAGCGACAGGTACAGCTCTTGTCGGGTGTCGTCCTGGCGCAGGTTGATGAGCGGATCCTGTTCGGCGAGTTCGGTGAGCGCCTCGAACACGGCCCGCTTCTGGCCCTCGCGCCGGGGGGCGATCGCAGTTTCCAGGGTGGGTGGGGCGAAGGCGTGCTGGTCGATGGTGCGGGCGCTCGGGCCGAAGGTGTCGCCGATGCGTGCGGTCGAGAGTCCGTGGACCTTGGCGATCTCGCCCGCATGGGTCGCCGGACGCGACTGCGTCGTGGCGCGATCGAAGACCTCGATCGCGGTGACGGTCTCGACGTCGACGCCGAGCTGAAGGCGATCCCGCGTCCGTAGTGTCCCGGAGAACATGCGCACAAAGGCGATCTTCTCGCCGCTCGGTCCCCGCTCGATCTTGAACACCGCCCCGGACGCCGGTCCCGTCCACTCGCCCTCGACGGAGGGCAGCAGCTTGGGGATCGCGTGCAGGAGATCTTCGACGCCGACACCGGTCAGGGCCGCGCCGAAGTACACGGGCACGATCTGCAGTAGCGCCGTCTGTGCGGTGAGCGCCTCGCCCAGTGGGCCGGGAGCGATCGATGCCTCGTCGAGGTAACGGTGCAGGATCGCGTCGTCGTTGGTGGCCAGCACCTCGATGGCAGCCTCGGCGAAGGTCGGATCGTCAAGCCGATGCGATGCGACGCCGGCTCGTTTCGTGCCGACGCCCCAATGCGCCCCCATCGCCAGGACCTTCGCGGCGAGGCGCTTCGCGAGGGCTGCGAGCACTCGTTGGCCGTCGGCGCCGACTCGGTCGATCTTGTTGATGAACACGACCGTGGGCACGCCGAGCCGGCGCAACGCGCGAAACAGCAGCAACGTCTGCGACTGCACGCCCTCGACCGCCGAAACGACCAGGACGGCGCCGTCGAGGGTGCCGAGCACGCGTTCGACCTCGGCGATGAAGTCTGGGTGTCCAGGCGTTTCGATGAGGTTGATCGTCACGCCGTCGACCACGAAGGACACGACGGAGGACTTGATCGTGATCCCGCGTTGGCGCTCCAGGGCGAGCGAGTCGGTCTGCGTTGTGCCGTCGTCGACGCGACCGATCTCGTCGATGACCCCAGCCGCGTGCAGCAGCCGTTCGGTGAGGGTGGTCTTACCGGCGTCGACGTGCGCCAGGATCCCCAAGTTCAACGTCGCCAATTCGCGTCACGTCCTTCAGATCGGCATCAAGTCCCGGATCGATGAACAGCAACGCTTGGCGCATCAGGCCCTCCTCGGTGAGATCGGCGTCGCCAGCCCAGCACACAGACCGCCCCCCGCACCACTGCATTCCGCGGCCGGACGCGGGTAGGCGGCGTCGCGCTCGGCGAGTGCCGCCTCCGTGCGTTGCGGCGAACGTTGCTCGCGAGATCGGTGAGCTGTCCGTGTCGATCTCCGCCCTGTCGATCTCCGCCCGCTGAGCTCACAGATGATCCCACGCCGCCATGGCTGCGCCGATCACACCGGCGTAGCCGCCGAGGGTGGATCGCACGATCGGCAGCTGGGCCGTATCGCGTGCGTAGATCGTCGCCCGCACCGCAGCCTCGAGCCAGGTGAAGTAGCGCTCGTTCGTCCCGAGGCCGCCACCCACGACGACGGCGTCCGGGTCGACGGCGTTGACGACGATGCCGATCGCCTCGCCGACATCGGCGGCGGCACGCGCGATCGCCTCGGCGACGGCGGGATCGTCCATCGCACCGTCGAGGTCAGCGCCGAAACGCCGGTTCAGCTCGGCGCCGCCGCTGCGCGGTTCCAGCGCCGGTGTCCCGAGGTATGTTGCGTTGCCGCGAGCGCCGACGCGCACGACGCCGCCGTCGACGAGCGCACACGCCGCGCCGGTCCCGACGCCGGCGTAGAGGAACGACTCGAAGCTCGCCCCGGCACCGACGCACGACTCGGCGCGGGCGGCGGCACGCATGTCGGACTCGACACGGCATGGACCGAGCGCGGCGAACGCAGCAGCGACGTCGAGCGTGCGCCAGTCGAAGCTGTTGGCACTGGTGATGCGGCCATCCCGGCCGACGAGCTCGCACACGCCGATGCCGATGGCGACGGGGCGGGCGGGCGCGTGATCGGCGAGATCGGCGGCGATCGCCACGCACTGGCGCAGGATCTCGATCGGCGGGCGCGACGCCAGCGTGAGCACCACCACCGCCTCGCTGATCCGGCCCGTCTCCACCTCCACGAGGCCGGCGGCGATCTTCGTCCCTCCGACGTCGATGCCGATCGCCGTCGCCATCCGACGATCCTCCCACGACGTTGCGCTCCGCCATTGACAACTGGTCTGAGACCAATGCAGACCAGTTGTTGACCCTCGCGTCGCGCCATGGCAGGCTGCCGCAGTGTCGATGCATCGTGCCGCCTCGACGGAGGTGGGCGGACCGTCGGCCAGGTCGAACCCGGCGATGGCGTCGTGACGGACGAGCTGCGCATCGGCGTCGTCGGTGCCGGCGACGTGGCGACGCGCGACTACCTGCCCGAGGCGCACCGCCTCCATCCGCGAGCTCGCATCGTGGCCATCGCTTCGAGCGACGGGCGCAGAGCGGCGGCCGTCGCCGAACGGTTCGCCCTCCCGGCCAGTTGTGCCGGCTACGAGCAACTGCTGGCCCGGGACGACGTCGATGCCGTGGTCAACCTCACGCCGGCGCGGCTGCACGGAGACGTCAACCGGGCCGCGATCGAAGCGGGGCGCCACCTGTACAGCGAGAAGCCGTTCGCCCCGACCGTCCCCGAGGCCGTCGAGCTCACCACCGCCGCCGAGCGCCAGGGCGTGGTACTCGTCTGCGCACCCTCGGTGATGGTCTTCCCACAGGTCGCGCGGGCGCGACAGCTGCTCGCCGCCGGCGCCATCGGTTCGGTGTGGAACGCCACCGGCCAGTTCCTCGGCGGACTGCCGCCGTGGGCCGGCTACGAGAGCGACCCGTCGCCCTTCTTCGCCGTCGGATCCGGACCGCTCGTCGACATCGGCGTGTACCCGCTGCACGCGCTCACCGGGCTGCTCGGCCCGGTGCGGCGTGTCACGGCGATGGCGACGCGATCCCGCGCGGACTTCGTCCAGCTCGACGGATCGATGGGCGGCCGGACGATCCCGGTCGACGTCGACGACACCTGGCACGTGACCCTGCGCTTCGACTGCGGGGCGGTGGCCACCGTGCGCAGTGACTTCGCCACCCTCGGCGCTTCGGCGACCCCGGACGTCGAGCTCGACGGTGAGACCGGCACGATCGCCTTTCAACTGATCGACATGACGGCGCCGCTGCGCGTTCACGACGGCAGTAGCTGGACCGACGAGCACCTTCCCGAAGCGCGCGCCGACGGGCCGGATCACCTGCTCGGCGTCGCCCACCTCGTCGATTGCGTGCTCAGCGGTACTTCCAACGTGCTGTCGGCGGAACACGCCACGCACGTGATCGACATCGTCCATGCCGCTGACCGATCGGCCACCGAGGGTGTCGCCGCCGACCTCACGACGACCTTCAGCGCCATCGGCTCGACCGAAGGAGCGTTCCGCCAATGACCTCACCACCGACACGGATCGGCATCGCCGGCGTCGGCACCCTGACCTTGCGGGCCGTGCTGCCCCACCTGACGCAGCCCGACGTCGCCGACCGGCTGACCGTGGCGGCCGTCTGCGACCACGACCTCGATCGGGCCACTGCGGCGGCGAAGATGTTCGACGTCCCCAAGGCCTACGGGGACCTCGACGAGATGCTCGCCCAGGCCGAGCTCGACGCCGTGACGCTCGTGACGCCGATCGGCCTGCATGCCGAGCACGGTCGCAAGGTGCTCGAAGCTGACTTGCACCTGCACGTGAACAAGACGATCTCCACCACCGTCGCCGAGGCCGACGCGTTGATCAAGTTGGCGCGAGCGCGCGACCTGCGCATCGTCGCCTCGCCAGGCGAGGTGCTGCGGCCGCAGGTCAAGGCGATCCGGCGCCTGCTCGATGACGGCGCCATCGGGCGGCTGGCCTGGGGCGTCTGCGGGTGTGCGTTCGGGGTGTACCACGAGGAGGAGCCGGAGCGCACCGATGCACCCGGCGGCACCACCATCGACCCGACGTGGTACTTCCGCAAGCCCGGCGGTGGACCGCTCTACGACATGACGGTCTACGCGCTGCACCAGCTGACCGGGATCCTCGGTCCCGCTCGCGCCGTGACGGCGATGTCCGGTCAGGTGCTGCCCGTGCGCAGCTTCGCCGGCGCCGAGGTTGGCGTCGACGCCGACGACAACAGCGTCCTGCTGCTCGACTTCGGCGCCGGTCGGTTCGTCGTGGCCTACGGGACGGCGTCGGCGGAGGCGCTGCCGGGCGACTTCGGCGCCACGACGTTCTTCGGCACGACCGGCACGCTGGCCGGCCTCCAGCTGAACGGCGTCGAGATCGACTACGAGCGCAAGGAGCGCACGATGGGTGCGTCGTCGGAGGACTGGGAGGGCCAGATGCGCGTGCTCGACCACGTCACTGGTCCGCACCTCGAGATCGCGGAGTCGCACGTGTTCGAGGACATCATGCAGCTCGTGCGCTGGGTGCGCGACGGCGTGGCGTCGGAGGCGACGGCCGAGCACGCCCGGCACGTCGTCGACATCATCGAGAGCGGCTACCGGGCCGCCGAGACCGGTCAGACCCAGCCGCTCACGACCACGTTCGAACTGGCGCCACTGCGACCTTGAACGAGTCGAAGGAACTCGACACGCTCGTCGTCGACTCGCCGCTCGGGCGCTGCTCCTACGCCCACCTGCGGTCCTACGCGGATGTGCGGGCGGCGGCGATCGATTGGCGGCGCTTCTCGTCGGCGATCGTCGCCGGCGTCCCCATCCCCGACGAACGGGCCGTGCGCACGCACGCCCAGCTCCCGCTGGAGAGCGATCCGCCGCGCCACGGTGTCTACCGGGCGCTGCTGGTCGAACACTTCGATCGGCGCCGCATCGCCCGCATCGATGACGCGATCAGATCGCACGTAGGCGAGATCATGAGACGAGCAGCCCAGCGCGGCACCCTCGAGGTGGTCGGAGAGCTGACCGTCCCGGTCTTCGTGCGCGCCCTGACCGACCTGACCGGGCGGCCGCAGGACGAATCGCGCTGGCGGTCGTGGGGCAAGCTCGTGTACACGGCCGACCGGGCGAACGCCGACTTCGACGACTACCTCGACCAGCTCGTCGCCGCGCGTGATCGCTCCTCGGGCGACGACCTCTTCGCCAGGCTGGGTCGCGCCGTCACCGCGGCAGAGCTGCGTGGCCTCGCCACGCTCGTGCTCGGCGCAGGGCGCGACACGACGAGCGATGCCGTGGCCGGAGCGCTGTTCCACCTCGCCCGCCACCGGGAGCACTGGGACGCGTTGGTCGCCGACCGCAGCGTGCTCGAGACGGCGACGGACGAGCTGATCCGCATCGTGACGCCGCTGCCGGCGATCGCCCGCGTCACCACCCAGCACACGCGGCTCGGTGAGCATGCCATCGCCGCCGGCACGCCCGTCGCCCTCGGGTTCCGCGAGGCCAACCGTGATCCGAGCGTCTTCGAACGACCCGACGAATGCGTCCTCCGACGCACGCCCAACCGCCACCTCTCCTTCGGCGCCGGGCCGCACCTCTGCCTCGGCGTGCACCTGGCGAGAGCAATCGTGCGCCGCGTCCTCGACGTCGCGACGTCCACGGTCCAGCATCCGACCGTCGTCGCGTCGGTGCGCGAGCGACCACTGGGCACGCTGGACGAGAGCACGGCCGGCTTCATCCGCCTCGAGCTGGCGCTGGTGCCGGTCGAAGGATGAACGGCGAGCTCGTCGTTGGCGTCGACGTCGGCGTCTCCGGGGCGCGAGCCGCAGTCGTCGACGAGCGCGGCATCACGGTCGGGGCGGGACGGGCGGCTCGACCGGCCGGCCTCGGAACACCGGACGAGTGGTTGCGCGACGCTGGCCACGCGGTCCGGGCCGCCTGCGCCGATGCTCGCATCGAGGGCGGCGTCGGCGCACTGGCGATCGGCGCCTTCGGACCGCTGCCCGTACTCGTCGACGAGGACCTGCAGCCGGTGTGGACCGGCGAGCTGCTGTCGAGCGACGACCCCGTCCGCCAGGTCGCAGCGGCGCTTGCGCGCACCGAACCGACGGCCAGCGCATGGCAGCTCGACGCCACCGGTGCGCTGGTGTCGGCGCTCGTCGGCCGCCCGGTGATGGACCGGATCACGGCCGAGGACCACCGTGGCTCGATCGTCGCCCGGCCCGACCCGCTCGAGCCGACGGCGATCGCCGGCGAGGTGTGCGCTGCGGCGGCGGGCGTGATCGGCGTGCCGGCGGGCACGCCCGTGGTCGTGGGGACCTACGACTCGTTCGTCGACCTCCGTGCCATTGGCGCCGTCGACGCCGGCGACGCCGGCCTGCTCGTCGGCAGCACGCTCGTCCTCGGTGTCATCGCCGACGACGCACCGGCCGTCCCGGACGGCCTGCGCTCCGTCGCCCACGTTGGCGCGGGTCAGTTCGTCGGCGGGTGGACCTCGACCGCCGGCTCCGCGATCGAGTGGGCCGCTGACCTGCTCGACCATGGCGATCTCGCCGACGCGGCCCACGACGCCGGTCCGGGTGCCGGCGGACTCCTCGCCCTGGCCCACCTCGACGGGGAGCGGGCGCCGATCTGGGACGATCGGGCTCGCGGCCTCGTGCTCGGGCTTACCGCCCGCACCGACCGGATCCACCTCTACCGCGCCGTCATCGACGCGGTCGCGCTGGCCGCCGCCGACATCGCCGAACGACTGCGACCGGTGAGCGGCGAGGTGGCACGTTGGCGGGCCGCAGGGGGCGCCCTACGCAACGTGGCGCTGGCTCATTCGTTGGCGGACGCCCTCGGCGCGCCGCTCGACGCCTTCGACCTCGACAGCGGCCGGGGCGCGGCGGTGCTCGCCCTCACCGCCCTCGGTCACCCAATCGAGCTGGCGCCGGCGTGCTCGATCGACCCGGACCCGTCCCGCCATGCCCGCCTCGCGCACCTCGCCGAGATCCGCCGCGGTCTGTACGACACGCTCGCTGACCGCCTCCACGCGCTCGACGCGCTCGACGCGCGATGACAGTCACCATGCGGGCCTGCCGACTGCACGGCATCGGTGACCTGCGCACCGAGATCGTGCCCCGCCCATCACCATCGGCGGGCGAGCTGCTTGTGCGCGTCGAGGCCAACGGGGTGTGCGCGACCGACGCCCGCAAGTACCGCGTCGGCGTGAACGATGGTGAGTACCCGTTCAACCCCGGCCACGAGTGGGTCGGGCGGATCGCCGAGGTCGGACCGGAGGTGAGCGGGTGGGCCGCCGGCGAGCGGGTGTACGGCGACACCTACGGCGGCTATGCCGATTTCAACATCGTGCGCGGCGAGGCCGACGGGTGGTCGTGCGGTGCGGTGCGGGTACCGGATGGCGTGCCGACGGATCGCGCCGTCTTCGTCGAACCCCTCGCCGACTGCCTGCACGCCTGCTTCGACCAGGCGGCGGCGTCGCCGGGCTCGTCGATGGCCGTCGTCGCCGCCGGCTCGATGGGCCTCATGACGATCGCCGTCGCCGCGCAGGCCGGCGTGGCCGTCGTGGCGGTGGAGCCCCAGGAGGAGCGCCGGCGACTGGCGCGCCAGCTCGGGGCGATCGACGCCGTCGAGCCCGATGGCTGGGTCGCCAAGGTGCGTCAACGGTTCGACGGCGGCGCAGCGTCGGTGGTGCTGTGCACCGGTGACCCCGACTTGGTCCCGTCGTGCATCGACGCTGCGGCCAACGGCGGGCGGGTCGTGCTCTTCGCCGGGTTCGGGGATCGTCAACTGATGACGATCGACCTCAACGTCCTGCACTACCGTGAGGTCGCCCTGGTCGGCAGCGAGTGGATCGGCACGCCGCCCAACCAGCGCCGGCACTGGTACGACGAGGCTGTCGAGCTGATCGCCGGCGGCACGTTGCCCCTCGAACAGCTCGTCACCGACCACTGCTCGTTCGACGATCTCGAGGACGCGCTGGTCGGCCGGTCGTCGTCGACCGTGCTCAAGTCGGTGTTCATCCCGTGACCGACCTCCGCCGCACGCTGCTCGGGGACGGCGGCCGCATCGTCGTCGTCGCCGTGGACCACCCGCTCTACTCGTGGCCGTGCGCCGGCCTGGAGGATCGGCGGGCGGTGATCCGCACGGTCGTGGACGCCGGTGCCGACGCGATCATCTGCAGTTACGGCAGCCTGCGGGATGAGCGGCCCGTCTTTGGCACGTGCGCGACGATCCTCAAGCTCGACCTGACGACCGTCGCCGTCGGTGGCAGCTACCCCGTCTCTGAGTACTCGCTGGCGTGGACCTTGGACGATGCGACCCGACTCGGCGCCGATGCGGTCCTGACCTTCGTCCAGCTGGGCGCGCCGTTCGAGCTCGAGGCGCTGCGCAACGCCGCCGCCGTGGCGGCCGCCGCCGATCGCGCCGGCGTCCCGTACGTTTGCGAGATCATGCCCGTCGAGAGCGAGCGCTTTCCTGAGCCGAGCGCACCGCTCGCCATCGTCGCCGCCTGCCGGGTTGGCGCCGAGCTGGGCGCCCACGTGATCAAGACAACGATGCCCTCGACGCCCGACGCCATGAGGGAAACGAACGCGTTCGGTGTCCCGGTGGTGCTGGCCGGTGGTGATCCGGCCGATGATCGCGAAGCGATGTTCGCCGCCGTTCGACGCGCCTGCGCGGCGGGGGCCGCCGGCGTCGCCTTCGGGCGCAACGTCTGGGGATCGCCCGACCCTGCGGAGACCGTCCGTAGGTTGCACGAGGCGGTGCACGGGCCACCTCCGCAGGATGAGGTGCTCGTCCCGTGACGGGGATGGAAGGCCGTGTCGCGCTGGTCACCGGCGGTAGCTCGGGCATCGGACGGGCGACGGCCATCCTCCTCGCCGCGCGCGGGGCGCAGGTGATGGCCGTGTCCCACGACGCCGAACAGCTGACGGTGTTGACCGAGGAGACCGGCGTCGCCCACTGCGTCGCATCGCTCGAGGACCCCGAGGGGTGCGCACACGCGGTGGGCGAGACGAGGCGCCGGCTCGGCCCGGTGGAGATCCTCGTCAGCAACGCCGGCCGCTGGTTCGCCGAGGGCCCGATCTGGGATCAGGACCCGGCCGAGTGGCGGGCGACGATGGCGATCAACCTCGACGCCGCATTCCTGCTCACGCGGGCGTGCACGCTGGACATGCGCCAGGGCGGGTGGGGGCGTGTCGTCATGACCAGCTCGACCGCGGGGCAACTCGGGGCCCCGGAGATGGCGGCCTACTGCGCCTCCAAGCACGGGCTGCTCGGCCTCATGCGCTCCGTCGCCCACGACGTCGGGACGTTCGGCGGTACCTGCAACGCTGTGCTGCCAGGCTGGGTGCGCACCCCGATGGCCGAAATCGACGTCGAGCACGAGGCGGCGACGCGATCGACCTCGCCCGAACTCGTGTGGGCCGAGCACGACGCCCACTACCCGCGCGGCCGCGTGCTGGAGCCGGAGGAGATCGCTCGCGTGATCGTGTGGCTGGCCAGCGACGACGCCACCGCCGTCAACGGGGAGGCCGTGACGGCGGCGCTGGGCGGCGTCTGGTAGCGCTCAGCGGGCGGTGGTTCCGCCGTCGACCATCAGGGCGGAGCCGGTGATGAACGTGGCCTCGTCGGAGGCGAGGAACAGCACGGCGTCGGCGACCTCGCGGGCCGTGCCCATGCGGTTCATCGGCGAGATCGCGGCGTACTCGGCTTCGAGCTGTGTGGCGTCGTCGCCCTGCAGGAACGAGCGAGTCAGCGGCGTGTCAATGACGCCGGGGCAGACGCAGTTGGCCCGGATGCCCCGTGGCGCCAGCTCGAGGGCGATGGCGCGCGTGAACTGCAGAACGGCGCCCTTGGTGGCGGTGTACGCCGCGTTGTTGGGCCACGCGATGAACGAGTTGATCGAACCGACGGTGACGATGGAGCCGCCCGCCGGCATCGCTGGCAGCGCGGCCCGCACGACGCGGAACATGCCACCGACGTTGACCTCGAACACATGGTCCCACTCGTCGTCGGTCGTTGCCTCCACTGATGGGCCGCGGGGCAGGTCGACGCCGGCGTTGGCCACGACGACGTCGATGCGTCCCTTCGCGGCCACGACGTCGCCGACCACCCGGTCGATCGCCGACCGGTCGGCGACATCGAGGGCGTGCGTCGCCGGTGCCTGTCCGGCGGCCGCTTCGACCTCGGCCGCCGTCTCGTCGGCGTTGGCCAACGTGCGCGAGGTGACGATGACGTCGGCGCCCTCCTCGGCGAGGCGAACGGCGACGGCCCGCCCGATGCCGACGCCCGCCCCGGTGATGAGGGCCACGCGACCAGCCAGCCGAGCAGTGGTCACGCGGCGACCTGGCCGATCGGTGGCCGGCGGGACGGGCTCCCGCCAACACTCGGGTGCGGTTCGCTCACAACTGCTCGCGACCGAAGTCGGCGTAGAACGACGCACTGACCAGGCGGACCGGCCGCATCGCGCCGTCGTCACCGTCACCGTCAAAGTCACCGGTCAGGTCCTCGGCGATCTCGGCGACCGCGGCCCACGACGGCACGCCCCACACGGCCAGGCCGCGCGGCGCCGGGCCGAGCAGCCCGATTCGGTCGACGAGCAGGTTCAGCGTCAGCGCCCCATGGCGCTCTCGGCGGTGGCGGAACCCGTCGGCCACGTCGTCGCGTGACCGGCCCGGCGCGACGTCGAACCACTCGGCGTAGTAGCGGCCGGCCGTCCCGACCACGGGTTCGAGGAGCGGGACGTAGCAGCCGGCGCGATCGATCCGGGCGGCGATCCGGAACGGTTCCTCGAACCGGTCGGCGGCGCCGGAGGCGAACGTGGCTTCCCATTCGTCGATTCGCTCGAGCCCGTGGCCGGGGCTGTACCAGGCGCACAGGTACTCCGGCTCCTCGCCCATTCGCCAGGTGCGGCCCACGTTGAGCACCGCGATGTCGTCGCCGTACTCGTCGCCCCAGCCCGATTGCCCCATGCCGGCGACGGCGTGGAACTCGTGCAGGCCGACGCCGGGGCGGCGGCTGATCATCTCGATGTACACCAGCCCGGGGTCGATCCCGCTGCCGTCCGACTCGACCTCCCGATCGATGGTCACTGCTCGTCCGCCGGACGGGTGTGGTCGTGGACGGCGACGCCGTGGCGCACCGTGTGGGTCATGTCGACCGGTTCGAACGTCGACGTCAGCTCGACGCAGTGGCCGGTCGACGCTGACGATCTCGCCGCATCGACGATGTCGAGCAGGTGCAGGTCGAGCGACGCCGACGAGGTCGGTGCCCGACCCTCGCGTGCGGCCACGACGAGATCGCGCAGGCCGTCGGTCCACGGCCAGGTCCGGTCGATGGCGTCGTGCTCGGTCCACGCGCCGGTCGCTGTGGTCCAGATCGCGAAGCCGGAAGGGTCCCAGTCGTCACCGAGCAGGTTGGCCGTGCCCCGCGTGCCATAGAGCTCGGCAGCGGGACGGCGGTACTGGTGGATGGCATGGCTCGCCGTCACCACCGAGACGGCGCCGGCCTCGTGGCGGAGAAGGAGCTGGAACCCGTCGGGGTCCGGGTCCTCGATCCGCTCGCCGCCGACCACGCGAGCCGTCGTGCTACGGCTCTCCACGGCGATCACCTCGGCGACGCGGCCGAGCAGGACGGCCAGCGTCTTCAGGTTGTAGATGCCCACCTCGGGCAGGGGCCCGACGCCGGTCTCGTGAAACCACCGCGACCACGACGAGCCCGGGTTCCCGTAGAGCGCCCGCGCTGCGTGCACGTCACCGATCTCCCCGGCGCTGACCTGCGCCCAGAGGTGGCGCAGCGTCGGGCACAGGTGCACGAACGGCGCCGCCACGAGTCGCAGCCCCCGGCGCTCGGCCAGCTCGTAGAGCGGCACGGCTTGATCGCGGGTCATGGCGATCGGCTTCTCGCAGAGGACGTGCTTGCCGGCCTCGAGCGCGGCGGTGACGTGCTCGGCGTGGAGGTGCGGGGGCGTGATCACGGCAATGACGTCGGCGTCGCCGGCCAGCACGTCGTCGAGCTCGTCGACGTAGCGACCAGCGGGGCGCCGTGCCGTCAGCTCGGTGCGCCGTTCGGGGTCGCGCACCCAGATGGCGCTCTCGACGGCCAGGCCACGCGGGACGAGCTGATCGACGAGGCGGAGGTAGGCCGACAGTACGCTGCCCGAGCCCACGAACCCGACCCGCACCGGACGGGCGAGCGTCTCGGCGGACCCTTGCATGCGCTTCGCACCCTAACGTACAGTCGGGCAGTGGTATTCATACCGGTATGTGTGCGGTGATCCGTCGGGGGGCGACGGAAGCGGCGCCGGCACGAGCCGTAGGGTGCCCGATCCAGCCGGTTGCGGCCGGCGACCTGAGCCAGGGGGAACCGACATGAACCGCTGTCCTGCACCGAGTCCGTTCACGCTGGGGCTGACCCGCCGGGAGGTGATGCGCCGCGCCGGGCTCACCGTGGTGGCACTGGGCGCGGCGCCGTCCACCCTCGCCGCCTGCGGCAGCAACGACGACGAGGGTGCGGGCGCGACCACGACGCCGACCACGGGCGGGTCGAGCGCCACCACCGCCGGTGCCACGGGCTCGAGCGCGGCGCCTGCCGGCGGAGCTGCGACCGGCGCTATCAACGACCTGTCGTGGGAGGGCTACGACCTGCCGGTCGAGTCGGTCGAGGCGTTCGAGACCGAGAACGGCATCAGCGTCAACCCGACCTACATCGCCAACCACGACGAGATCCAGGCCAAGCTGCTCGCCGGTGGCGACAGCGCCGGCTACGACCTGATCACCTACTACCAGGGCTACAAACCGCTGTACGCAGAGCTGGAGATCCTCACCCGGCTCGACGAGAGCAAGATCCCCAACCTGGCTGGTCTGCTGCCGTTCTGGGGGTCCGAGGAGCAGAACTTCTGGATCGATGCCGACGGCGCCCGTACGGGCGTGCCGTTCACGTGGGGCTCGATCGGGCTGACCTACAACTCCGACGAGATCTCCGAGATGTCATCCTGGTACGACCTGCTCGACCCCTCACTGACCGGCAGGGTGGGCATGGTCGACGATCCCGTCGGCAACCTGGCGCTGGCGTGCAAGATCCTATCGCTCGACTCGGGCGCGCTGCCCAAGGACCAGATGGCCGATGTCGTCGAGTTGCTCGAGCAGTTCGCCGCCCAGACCAAGGGCGTGGCGCCGTCCTTCGGCGACATGACCACGCAGCTCGTCTCCGGTGACATCGTCGCCTGCTTCCACGGCTGGGCGGCGATGAACAGCTTCGCCGCCGCCGAGGGCGTCACGACGATCATGACCAACCTGCCCGAGGAGGGCAGCCACAGCTTCTGCGACGCCTACGCCATCCCGCCGACGGCGGTCAACCCCGACGCCGCCCACGCCTGGATCAACCAGAGCCTCGACCCGACCACCAACGCCGAGGCGGCCATCTACCTCGTGGGCGCGGTCACCGTCGCCGATTCCGTTGACCAGCTCGACGAGGCGACGAGAGCGCTGTACCCCTACGAGGAGCTCGAGGAGCTGCTGGAGCGGGCGCCGCTGGCGACCGTGCCGCCGACGGAGTCGAGCGACGTCGTCACGTTCTCGGAGTGGTCCGATGCGTGGCAGCAGATCAAGGCGGGCGTCTGAGCCTGGTCTCCGACGCGCCGGTGTCGGCACCGAGATCGGTGCGCGGCTCCGGCACGGGGGCGGTCCCTTCCGGCGACCGTCGCAGTGGTGGTCCGTCCTCCGACCGCCGCCGCAAGCCCCTCGTCGCCGCACTCCCCGCGTTCGTGTGGATGCTGCTGTTCTTTGCCGTGCCGCTCGTGATCTTCGCCGTCTACAGCTTGATGACGGCCGGCCTCTACGAGGTGTCGACCCCGTTCACGACGGATGCGTACTCAGAGGCGCTGTCCGATCCGCTGAACCGGACGCTGGCCCGCAACTCCCTCGTCGTCGGGCTGGCGACGGGGGCGGTGTGCGTGCTGGTCGGCCTGCCGATCGCCTACTGGCTGCGCTTCGTCGCCGGCCGGTCGAGGTTGATCGTGCTGTTCCTCATCACGGCGTCGATGTTCGCCAGCTACCTCGTGCGCATCTACGCCTGGCGCACGGTCCTCGGCAGCGAGGGGGTGATCAACGGCGGTCTCGACTCGCTTGGCCTCATCGACCAGCCGCTCGACTTCCTCCTGTACAACCGAATCGCCGTCGTCATCGCGCTGGTGCACATCTTCTTGCCGTTCGTGGTCCTCGTGCTGTACGCGGCCATGACGCCGATCAGCGATGGCTTGCTCGAAGCCGGCCAGGACCTCGGCGCCGGCGCCGGCCTCCTCTGGCGCCGCGTCGTCGTGCCGATCATGGCCGCGCCCTGCTGGAACGCGTTCGTCTTCGTCTTCGTCCTGGCTGCATCGGACTACGTGACGCCGCAGTTCCTCGGCGGTCGCGAGGGCACGACGCTCGGCGTGCGGATCCAGGCCGCCTTCATCACCGTCGGTGACTGGCCGCTCGCCGCCGCCACGTCGTTCCTGATGCTCGGCAGCTTCGTGCTGCTGTACGTCGTCGGCGCCTTCGTGCTGCGTCGACTCCGGCTGCACGACGTTCGGCTGGCGACCTGATGGACAGCGCGCGCCGCCAGCGCAGCCCGCTCACGACCGGCGTCGTGGTGGCCTCGCTGGTGTTCCTGTTCGCGCCGCTGCTCGTCGTCGTGCTCTTCTCGTTCAACTCGGTGGGCAGCCTCTCGCTGCCGTTCCGGGGGTTCTCATTGCGCTGGTACGAGCAGATCTTCGAGTCCGAGGAGTTCCGGTCGTCGATCCGCAGCAGCGCCGTGGTGGCGACGGCGACGGCCGTGACGACGTTGGTGCTCGGCACCCTTGCTGCGTACGCGTTGAGCAAGGCACGGAGCCGGTGGAGGGCGCCCCTCGCCCTGCTGCTGTTCCTGCCGCTGACGCTGCCCGGACTGTTCATCGGGCTGGCGCTGCTGGTGCTGTTCGGGCGCGTCGACGTGTCGCTGTCGCTGACGACCGTGACGATCGCCCACCTCGTCTACGTCATGCCGTACTTCCTGCTCATCGCCCTCGCTGCGCTCCAACGCCTTGACCCGGCGCTCGAGGAGGCCGGTGCGGACCTCGGCGCCAACGGCTGGCTCGTGTTCACCCGCGTCACCCTGCCGCAGGTGTGGCCGGTGCTGATGGGGGCCACGTTCCTCGGCTTCGCGCTCAGCTTCGACGAGTTCGTGATCACGTTCTTCGTCATCGGGCCGCAGTCGACGCTGCCGTTGTTCATCTTCTCCAGCCTGCGCCGCACTGTCGATCCGTCGATCAACGCCATCTCCACGCTGCTGCTGCTGATCTCGCTGGTCCTGTTCGCCGGGTCGTTCGTCCTCACCCTGCGCGGCGACCGGCGCGGCGTGATCGCCCCCGCCGGAGACCGGGAGCCGGCGCCATGAACGTCGACGCCGGCGCCGAAGTCGGCGCCGCCCCGACGGTCGGCGACGCCCGCGTCGAGGTGGTCGACGTGTCGCGACGCTTCGGCACGGTGAAGGCGCTGGACGGCGTCACGCTGACGGTCGGGCAGGGCGAGTTCCTCACGCTGCTCGGTCCCTCCGGCTGCGGCAAGTCGACGTTGCTGCGGATCATCGGCGGCTTCGACCGGCCGACCTCGGGGACCGTGCGCCTGAGTGGGCGCGACGTCACGCGACTGCCCGCCAACCGCCGCCCAGTGAACATGGTCTTCCAGCGTCCGACGCTGTTCCCCCACCTCGACGTCGCCGGCAACGTCGCCTTCGGCCCGCGCATCGCCCGCATGGCCAAGCCCGACATGAAGGCGCGAGTCGACGAGGCGCTGGCGCTCGTGCGGCTGTCCGGTTACCAGGATCGTCGCGCCCATGAGCTGTCGGGCGGTCAGCTGCAACGCGTCGCCCTGGCCCGCGCCATCGTCAACCGGCCCGACGTGCTGCTGCTCGACGAGCCGCTCTCGGCGCTCGACCTGAAGATCCGGCTGGAGATGGAGGAAGAGCTGCGACGGTTGCATCGCGAACTGGGCGGCACCTTCGTCTACGTGACCCACGACCAGCGCGAAGCGTTGGCGCTGTCCGACCGGATCGCCGTGTTCAGCGCCGGACGGGTCGAGCAGGTCGGGACGCCCGACGAGGTGTACAACCGGCCGGCGACCCCGTTCGTCGCCCGGCTCGTGGGCAACGCCAACGTCGTGGCCGTCGAGGCCGAGCCCGGCGACGAAGTGCGGGCGTGCGTCCGTGTCGGCGGCCGCCCCTTGTTGATCGACGGCGTCGTGCGGGGCGCGGCCTGGCTGGTGCTGCGCCCGGAGAACGTGCGCGTGCGTCCCGCCACGGCGGGCGACGAGGAGGTGCTCGATTCGACGCACCACGGGGTCACGGGCACGGTGGCCGACGTGTCCTTCCGCGGCACCGGCTTCTCGTACCGCATCTCGGTGACCGGACTCGCCGAACCGCTCAAGGCCGAGGTGGCCGGCGGCCGGCCGCTTCCCGTCGGTGACGACGTGGCGGTCGAGTGGCCGACCAGCGCCGCCACGCTGCTGGCGCGCCCGCCAAGCCAGTCGTGACCGGCACGTCCGTCCCGTGGCCATCCTGCTCGCATTGTCGACCGCGGTCGCGTGGGGGTTCGCCGAGGTGCTGATGCTCGGCGCCGCCAAGCGGCACGGCCCGGTGGTGCTCGGGCTGTGGCTGATGTTGATCGGCGGTGCGCTGACGCTCCCGCTGGCCGTGGGTTCGTCGGCGTTGCCGTCGGCGGGCGAGTGGGTCGTCCCGGTCGCCGCCGCCGCCGTCGGCATGGTCGGGTCGGTGCTGTACTGGGTGGCCCTGCGGCGGGGCTCCCTGTCCGTCGTCTCGCCGACGGTGGCGACCAGCGGAGGCATCGGGGCGGTGATCGCCGTGATCGCCCTCGGCGAGCGCCTCCCAGCGGCTGCCGCCCTCGGCGTGATCCTCGCCACGGTCGGCGTGGTGCTGGCGTCGTTCAGCCGGATCGGCGAGCGAACGGGCGCCGCCTGGGCGGCCCCGGCGGCGATCGCGCTCGGTGGGTACACCGTCCTGCTCGCCGTCGCCGCCGAGCGCGTCGGGGTCTACTGGGCGCTGCTCGGCTACCGCGTCGTCGGCGGGATCGTGCTGGCCGTCGCCGCCGTGGTCCGGCGGATCGACATCCGGCTCACCACCGGACAGGCGGCGATCCTCGCCGTCGCCGCGGTCCTCGACACGATCGGCTTCATCAGCTTCACCATCGGGCTGGAACAAGGGCCGGTGGCGGTGGTGGCGGTCGTCAGCGCCCAGTTCTCGACCATCGCCGTCATCCTCGCGGCGACGCTGCTGCACGAGCGGCTGCAACACCACCAGTGGGTAGGGGTGGGCACGATGCTGGTGGCGACGACGATCCTCGGGCTGGTCTCATGACCCCCGCCAATCGGTCGAAGCTCGAGTTGGACGCCAGCACGGGCGCCCCGCTGTACCAGCAGGCGCGCGACGCCATCGCAGCACAGATCACCGCCGGGCAGCTCGCCGCCGGTGACCAGCTGTTGTCCGAGCGGCGTCTGTGCGAAGAGTTCGGCATCAGCCGCGTCACCGCCCGCCGGGCGCTGATCGCCCTCGAGGAGGACGGCCTGATCGGCGCCTCGCCGGGGCGGGGATGGTTCGTCACGGACGGGCCGCTGAGCGAACCGCCGAACATGCTGCTCAGCTTCACTGCGTTGGCGCGGGCGAGGGGACTGGCGCCGACGGCGAAGGTCCTGCGCCGACAGGTCCGACCGGCGTCGATGGACGAGGCCGACGTCCTCGGCGTCGCGCCGGGCGCAGAGCTGTTCGAACTGGAGCGGATCCGGCTCCTCGATGGGCTGCCGGTGGCGGTCGACCACAGCGTCGTCCCACTGCAACGCTGCCCCGCCCTCGTCGATGCCGACTTCTCGAGCGCCTCCCTGTACGAGGTGCTCCGCACGGAGGGCCGGGTCGTCCCGTCCCGGGACAGCTGCACGCTCAAGGCGACGGCGGCCGGCCCGGTGATGGCGCCGCTGCTCGACCTCGACGAAGCGGCTCCGGTGCTCGTCTCGCGCCAGACCGCCTACGACCAGCAGGACGTCGCCGTCGAGACGAGTCGCATCGTGTACCGCGGCGACCGCTACCGGTTCCGCACCGTGCTGACCGCCGACCAGCCCGATCCCGTTGGGTTACGTACCGGTCTCGCTACCGGTCTGCCCGACCGCTAGCCTCGGGCGCGCCCGGGAGGTCCGATGAACGATCACATGAGCCGGCCGACCGACACCATGACGCCCGCCGTCCCGCTGGCCCCCACGCCACGACCGACCTACGACGGCCCGGCGCACATCCCGGCGTCGGCGGCCGCGCAGCACCTGTGGGGCGACCAGGAATCGGGCCACGTCGCCGACTGGGTCTACGCGTCGACGAGCAAGATCCACCACCTGGTGTTCGGGCTCGCCCCGGGCCGGTCGTTCCGTCACTCGCCGGACTTTCGCACCGTGTTCGCCGCCGACGAGTTGCTCTACGTGCTGTCCGGGACGATGGTCATCGTCAACCCGCAGCTCGGCGAGGTGAACCGGATCGAGACGGGCGCCACGGTGTTCTTCCGTCGCGACACGTGGCACCACGCCTTCGCCTTCGGTCCTGAGCCGCTGCGCGTGCTCGAGTTCTTCGCCCCTCCACCGGCCGCCGGCACGTCGAGCTCGTACGCCCGCGCGCAGCCGTACCTCGACGAGTCGAGCTACCGGGACGACCGCTGGCTCGGGCGGTGGCCAGCGGCACGAGCCGAACGCGACGCGAAGGCGACGATCGTGCCGATCGCACCGGGCGACGTCCTGTGGATGATGGACGGACACGACACCCTGGTCGGGATCCATGCGAGCACGGAGCACCTCACCGCCGGCGTGATCGAGCAGCGACCGGGTGCCACCGCCCCCCGCTCCCACGGCGGCGACGCCAGCTTCCATGTCGTGCGGGGCACGCAGTACATGTTGATCACGGCGATCGACGGCGAGCCGACCGTCGGCAAGCGGTGGTACGAGCTGCAGCCCGGTGACGGGTTCTACGTCCCGGAGGGCACGACCTACGAGCTGCACAACGTCGGTGCCGAGACCACCGAGCTCGTGTTCGCCGTCGCCCCGTCCTACGACCCCCGATGACGTCGTCGACCTCCCGCTCTGCGTGAGCGAACGGCGCCGCTCCGGCGTTCTTGCTCACCCAGCGCGGCGCGGCGGGTACGGTCGGGAACATCCTGCGCACCGTTCGTTCGGGTCTGGAGTCGGCCGACATCCAGCTGCTGGCCTCCGTGATGGCGCCGGACGTGCGCCTGCTCGTCGTGCGGTCCAGCGCCGATGAACAGATCGCCGAGGTGGGCCGGCGCATCGGGCTGCCGCCCGCTTCATCACCGAACCGGCCGACGCAATGAACGCGAACCCCGAAGACGAGATGGCGGCGATCGTCTTCGACGATGTCCGTTCGCTCGAGCTGAAGGAGTCCCAGCCGGCGATCTACGACCGTCCGATCGGGGTGCGGTTGCTGTTCGCGGACCCGGTGTCTGGTGCCGAGCACTACGTGATCCGCTACCCGGCCGACCTCGTCGCCCAGCAGCACCGGCACACGGCGGCGCACACCGTCGTCGTGCTGGACGGACGGCTGGCCGCTAACGGCGAGGTGATCGGCCCAGGGGGCTACTGCCACTTCCCAGCCGGCCAGCCGATGCACCACGCCCCAGCCGACGGGCAGCCGTGCCGGTTCGTGACGATCTTCGACGGCCCGTTCGACGTCGAACCGCTGCTGGACGGATGACGTCGTACACGCTCAACGAGGCGGCAGTGGCCAACGCCCGCCGTCTGATCGATGCCCGCCAGCACGTCCTGGACAGCGATTGGGGGGACGTGCAGCCGAGGGCCGATGACCAGAACGCGTATCTCGAGTCCCACGCGTGGGCGGACTACGCGGCGTGGCACCTCGGCCTCACCGACGGCGCCGCCGACGAGACGAAGGCCCGCTACGCCTTTGTTTACGGCGACCTCCGGCGGGTGCACCGCAGCGGCCTCATCGCCTGCGTCTACCGGGCGTCTGAGTGGCGGCACAAGGCCGTCGAGCTGGCCGCCCACGACCTGCTGCAGCATCTCGACAAAACGTCCGGCTGACTGATGGACGGAGCCGTCAGCACCGTGGCGCGGCGTTGGCCATGCGCACGATGCTGAAGTCCCAGGTGCCGTCGATCACGGCGTCGCGCAGCGGCCGGAGCGACGGCACGATGCGCAGTTCGATGTAGGCGGCGACGTGGGCGGCCGGGAGATCGCCGACCGGCTCGACGGCGATCGGCTCCACCTCGTGCTCGCAGATCCATTGACCGGTGGCGTCGGCCCATGGAGCGAACCGCTCGGCCGGCAGCAGGTAGCGGTACAGCGTCGTCGTGCGCATCCGCTCGAGCCAGGTGAGCTCCATGGCGTGGAGGCGCCAGGCATCCGTGGTGAACGCCGTGCGGAACGCCGTCCGCTCGACCTCGTCGCGGGGCCACACCGTGACCCGCGGACAGTCACGCGGGAACCAGTACAGCGGTGCGTGCTCCTCGTCCATGGCCCACACGGCCGGGCGGTGGCCCGGGTTCGTCACCGGCACGTGGGGCACGAACCGGGTGATCCCGGGATCCTCGGAGAAGTGCTGCAACGGCCCCACCCGCGCCGAGTCTGGCGATTCTTCTGGTGATTTTCGTTCGCTGGTGACTACTGAAAACGCTTGAAAACCGATTTCAGGGGTGGACGAGGCGGCGCCAGGGGCGGGGGAGGCGGTTGGGGTGGAGGGCGCCGGCGGCGATGACGGCGTCGAGCACGGGGCGGCAGGCGTCGGCGCGCAGCCGGCGGCGCTGGGGTGTGGCGTTGGCGGCTCGCCACGTCTTCATCGCCGGCAGCCCGACGGTGGCGTAGACGCCCGGGTGCACGAACTGGCCGAACATCAGCGCGATCAACCGCGGCGCGACATGGCGCAGCGCGAAGCGATCGCGACGATCGGCGGTCGGCCACACCTCGGCCAGGCGCAGGCGGGCGAACGACAGGTGCCGCGCCTCCTCCAGCCGGTGGTACCGGTTCACCTCACGGATGAACGGATCCGTGTCCGGATGCTCCGACGCCAGCTTCTGCAGCAGGTCCGGCATCTCCTCGCCGGCCAGCACCATCGCCATGAACGTGGCCGGCATCCTGATGACGCGCCGCACGACCCGCCGCAGCAGCCGTTCGGCGATCGTGCCGCGGAAGGGATTGCGGGCCGTCGGCGCGCACTGTGCGAGCAGCCGCACGAACAGCCGCTGGTGGCGCGTCTCCTCGCCGACCTCGTGCAGCAGGTAGGTCACCCGTGGGTCGGTGAGGTCGACGGTGCGCAGCACCTCGAGGGCGAACCCGGCCTCGAGCACCGCCTCGAAGCGGATGCCCGACTCGGTGATCGATGCCACCTCCTCGCGCGCCAGCGTCCGGCGCTGGTCGGGCGTCAGATCGAGGTCGAGTCCGGCGATGCTCAGCAGGTCGTCGGGCAGTAGCTGCCCGTCGCCGATCGAGCCGGCGACGTCGCGGTCGGGCTCGATGACGCGCCGGGCGGACACCGCGTTCAGTCGCTCGACCTTGCTCGTCGTGGTCGTGGTGGTGGTGGAAGCAGCACCGAGTGTGGTGGTCATGTTACCAACGGTAACCATCGGCGCCGGGGACGTCAAGACTCTCGCGACAACGTCACGACTCCTCGGCCAGCGCCCCGAGCCCACCCCAGAGCAGCGCCGTCAGGCCGTCCACCACCGCCGTGCGGTCCAGCTCCGGGCGCTCCTGCGCCCACCAGTCGCCGGCGGCATGGACCATCCCGACGATGCCGACCGACCACAGCTCTGCCGGAGCGGGGTCCCGCCCGCTCGCCCGCAGCGCAGCGGCGACCGCGCCGGCCACCCGCTCGGTCACCTTGGCGACGAAGGCCGACGAGATCTCGTTGCCCGTCCTGGCGTCCTGCTGGACCAGGAACCGGTACAGCTCGGTCTCCCGTTCGACAAGCGACAGGTAGGCATCGATCGTCGCCCGCAGCACGGCGCCGTCACCCGTGCGTCCGAACGTCTCGAGGGCGGCGGCGATGGCGTCGCTGAGCTCGCGCTGGAACCGCTCGCCGATCGCCGCCACCAGCCCCTGGCGGTCGCCGAAGTGGCGGTACAGGATCGGCTTGGTGACCCCGCCGGCGGCGGCCATCGATTCCATCGTCGCCCGGGGACCGTCCGCGCGCACCACGGCCGTCGCCGCCTCGAGCAACGCCCGCCGGCGCTCCTCGGCGTCCCGAGCCGCTCCTCGTGGCACGACCGCTTGCTAGCAGGCGCGAGCAACGGCGTCGGTTCGTCCGGCGGCCATGCCCGTCGACCAGGCTGGTGCCGAGCCGGCACGAGGCCAACGGAGGTCGACACGATGACGAGCGAGCCCGCGCCCGATCTCGAGGCCATGGCGGCACTGATGCCGTTCACGGTCGAGCTCGGCATCCGCCTGACCAAGGCCGAGCCGGCGGAGGTGACGGCGTCCATGCCGTGGCGACCGGAGCTGTGCACCACGTTCGGTGCCCTGCACGGCGGCGCCATCATGGCCATGGCCGACAGCGTCGGTGGCATCTGCGCCTTCCTCAACCTGCCCGAGGGCGCGTCGACGGCGACCATCGAGTCGAAGACCAACTTCTTTCGCGGCGTGCGCAATGGCGACCTGCACTCGACCACCCGCCCGCTGCACGTCGGGCGGACGACGATCGTGGTGCAGACCGATCTGCGCGACGACCGCGGCAAGCCCGTCGCCCAGGTGACCCAGACGCAAACCGTGATCGCCGGATGACCGACGAATCGACGTGCATCGCCACCGGCCCGCCGTGAAGACTGCACATCGTGGAGCATCGGCCGATCGCCCAGTTGGAGGCGGCGCTGGACCACGTGTGCGCCTCGCCCATCGGTGACGGGCGGCTGGAGCCGATCGTGAGCCGGCCCAGCAACGCGACGCGCGAGGTGCTCGCCGTCGCAGAGCTCGACACGGAGCTCGGGCTGATCGGCGACAACTGGAGCACGCGGCCGAGCAAGCAGACCGTCGACCGCTCGCCCCACCCCCTGAAGCAGCTGAACATCATGAACGCCCGGGCGGCGGCGGCGATCGCCGGTGACATCGCCGACTGGCCGTTCGCCGGCGACCAGCTCTACGTCGACCTGCACCTCGGCTCCGCTGAGCTGCCGCCGGGGTCGCGGCTGCAGATCGGCGAGGCCGTGGTCGAGGTGACCGAGCCGCCGCACCGCGGCTGCGTCAAGTTCACGGCGCGCTACGGCAAGGACGCCATGCGCTTCGTCAACTCGCCGGCCGGGCGGGCGCTCAACCTGCGCGGCATCTGCGCCCGGGTGCTGGTCGGCGGCACCATCCGCCGGGGCGATCCGATCTCGTGCGTGGTGAGCGTTTTGTAGGCGCTGCCGTACTGGCGACGGGCTCGACCACCGTGCGTCTCGGCTCGGCCCCAATGAGGTGAGAGATGAGCGTTCTCTGACCGCTCATCTCTCACCTCACGGCTGAACCCGCCGCGGTTCCGGCCGACTGTCCCACCGCGCGAACGTCGTGGCGATGCGTCACGTCGACGTCGCCGAGCGGCGAGCCCGCCTGCTCACCCGGCACCACCTGGCCTCGCCGGCATCGTCGATCGAGCAGGTGGCAGGGGACCTGGTCGGGCTGCACTCCTCGGACCCGGCCACGGTCGTGCTCAGCCTGTGGGCGCGCCTGACGAACTTCGAGGTGGCTGACCTGGAGGACGCCCTCTACGAGCGGCGCTCGCTGCTGCGGCTGTTGGCCATGCGGCGCACGATGTTCGTCGTGCCGCTGGAGCTGGCCGCGGTGCTGCAGCGGGCGTGCACCGACGCGCTGGTGCCGGTCGAGCGGCGCAAGCTGCGCCAGCTGCTCACGGCCGCCGGACCTGACGACGACGTCGACGCGTGGATCGCCAAGCTGGAGGGTGAGACGTTGGCCGCCCTGGCCGAGCACGGTCCGCTGCCGGCGGCGCGGCTGACCGCGTTGGTGCCCGATCTCGGGCGGCGGATCGACATAGCGGTCGGCAAGCAGTACGCCGGCACCATCGGGGTCTCCACGCGCCTGCTCTTCATGATGTCAGCCGAGGCGAAGCTGGCCCGCGGGCGGCCGCTCGGGTCGTGGATCTCCAGCCAATACCGCTGGGCACCCATGGAGGACTGGGTCGGCCCGCTGGCGGTCATCCCGGCGCCCGAGGCGCGGGCTGAGTTGGCCCGCCGGTGGCTGCGGGCCTTCGGTCCGGGTACGACGGAGGACCTGGCCTGGTGGAGCAAGTGGCCGAAGGGCCAGGTGCGGGCAGCGCTGGAGGCGATCGGCGCCGAGGCGGTCACGGTCGACGGCGACGGCGACGGTGCGTCAGCGTCTCCGGCCTGGCTGCTCCCCGAGGACGACGCGCCGGTGGCGTCGCCGCGCGGCGAGCCCATCGTGACCCTGCTGCCGGCCCTCGATCCCACGATCATGGGCTGGAAGGAGCGGCACTGGTACCTGGGTCCGCACCGGACGCCGATGTTCGATCGCAACGGCAACGCCGGGCCGACGATCTGGGTCGGCGGCCGCGCCGTCGGCGTGTGGAGCCAGCGCGCCGGTGGCGTCGTTGCGACAAGGTTGCTGGAACCGGTGCCGGTGGCGGTCGAGCGGCGCATCGCCGACGAGGCGGCCCGGCTGACGGACTGGATGCGCGGCCGACGCGTCATCCCACGGTTCCCGACGCCGCTCGACAAGGAGCTGGCCGGGCGTTGATCACCCGAGTGTTTCGCTGCACCCGAGTGCTCGAGGTGCCGCTCGGGACCGTTTGGCACTCGGGCGCGCTGGAACACTCGGGTCGGCAGCGTCACAAGCCGATCCGGTGAATCGTCTCACTGCCATGGATGAACCACGCACCATCGTCATCGGCGGCGGACTCGCCGGTCTGACCGCCGCCGCCACCGTCGCCCGCACCGGGCGCACCGTCACGCTGCTCGAAGGCGGAGAGCACCTCGGCGGTCGCGCCCGCTCTCGCCGCCGCGACGGCTTCCACGTCAACCTCGGACCGCACGCGCTGTATCGCAGAGGCGGCGGTCTCGCCGTGCTGCGCCGCCTCGGTGTTTCCGTGCGCGGCCGCCGGCCGCGGCTGGACCGGGCCGGCGTCTACGTCGACGGCATCGTCGTCCCGGCGTTCGGGTACCTGCGCCACGAGGTGCGGGACCGGCTGCGCGTGGCCCGGGCCATGGCCGGGCTGGGCGACGGGGATGCCGCGTCCTGGGCGGGTCGCCCGGCACAGGAGTGGATTGACGACGTCACCGATGATCCGGCCGGGCGGGCGATGCTGGCCTCGGTGGTGCGCACGGCGACGTACACGGCGGACCACGATCTGCTCGACGCCGGCGCCGCAGCGACCCAGCTCCGGGCCGCCGCCCACGGCGTCTTGTACCTCCACGGCGGATGGTCGTCGCTGGTCGATGGCCTGGCCGATGTTCTGCGCGATCACGATGGCACCGTCGAGACGAAGGCGACCGTCACAGGGGTCGAACACGGCGACGACGCGGTGCACGCCGTGTGGCTGAGCGACGGGCGCATGATGGCCGCCGATGCCGTCGTCATCGCCGTCAACGACCCGGGGCGCGTCGCCCGGCTCCTCGGCGGCGAGGCGGCCCGGCGCGTCGAGGCGGCGGCGACGGCGGCGGTACCGGTCCGTATGGCGCACCTCGACGTCGCCCTGCGTCCGCTGCCGGAGCGACGGTTCCCCAACGTCCTCGGCGTCGACGAGCCCGTCTTCATCAGCGTGCAGAGCTCCGTGGCCGACGTCGCCCCGCCGGGCGGGGCCGTGATCAACGTGGGTCGCTACCTCCGGCCGGGTGAGGAGGGCGGCGATCATCGGGGCAGCCTCGAGCGCGTGCTCGACGTGGCTCAACCCGACTGGCGTGACCACGTCGTCGATGCCCGCTACGTCCCCCGGTCGATGGTGGCCGGCGACCACCCACGCGCCGCGACGGGTGGCGCCAGCGGGCGCCCACGGGTCGACGTCACCGGCGTGCGTGGCCTGGCGGTCGCCGGGGACTGGATCGGGCCGGACGGCGTCCTCGCCGACGCATCGATCCTGTCGGGTGCGGCGGCGGCGGAGCGCGTGATGGCGACCGAGCCGGAGCTCTCCTACGCGTGAGGAACAACGGCGACGACGCGGCTGACGCCTTGGAAGCGACCCGGCCCAAGCTGATGTCGATCGCCTACCGGATGCTCGGCAGCGTGGTCGAGGCCGAGGACGTCGTTGGCGACGTGGCCGAGCGCTGGGCCGCCGCCGACCGGTCCGCGATCGACGTGCCGGAGGCGTGGATGGTCACGGTCACGACCCGTCGGGCCCTTGACGTGCTGCGCTCGGCCCGGCTGCAGCGGGAGTCCTATCCGGGGGTGTGGCTACCCGAGCCGGTGGCCACGGAGGCCAGCCCTGGCGACGATCTCGAGCGTCACGAGACGCTGACGATGGGCTTCCTGCTGCTGCTCGAGCGGTTGACGCCGATCGAGCGGGCGGTGCTGGTGCTGCGCGACGTACTGGAATACCCCTACGGCGTCGTGGCCGAGGCGGTCGGGCGCTCGGAGGCGGCGTGCCGGCAAGCGCTGCACCGCGCCCGGCGTCATGTGACGGTCCCGAGATCAGTGGAGCGCGCCGACCGGGCCCGGGCGGAGCGCATCGCCGAGCGGTTCATCTCGGCGACCCTCGACGGGGAGCTCGAGGCGCTGCTCGACACGCTGTCGCCCGACGTCGTCATGACGAGCGACGGCGGCGGTGTCGTGCACGCGGCGATGCGGCCGGTGCAGGGGCGCGACCGCGTGGTGCGGTTGCTCGGCGGGCTGGCCCGGGCGTTGGGTGACGACCCGCTGCTGCGGCAGTGTCGGATCAACGGCGAGCCCGGGCTGGTCGCCTACACCGCCGCTGGCTGGGCCGTGCTCGTAGCTTCGGCCGACAATGACCACGTGACGCAGCTGCGCCTCGTCGTCAACCCGGCCAAGCTCGAGCGGCTGCTGGCCGGACGACCCGACCTCGTGGGTGAACGCCCCGGCCCCTGGGATGCCGCCGGCCGGTTCCGTTACCGCGGCGGGCAGCCGGTCTGAGACGTTCTGTTCGTCGGAATCGGCTCACGGGCCGGTTGCGCAGGACAGAAGGGATTTTCAGCCGGCTGGACGGCGCGCTGTGGCCAGCAGACGCAGCACGTCGTCGTCGGTGGTGGTCGAGAAGTCGTCGTACCACTGACCGACGGCGCTGAACCGCTCGGGCTGCATCGGGCAGATCAGCGCGTCGGCGGATGCGGCGACGAGCTGGCACGAGTCCGGCGCACCGACTGGGGCGGCGGCGATCACCGCGGTGGCACCGGCGGCCCGGACGGCATCGAGCGCGGCCCGCATCGTGGCGCCGGTGGCGAGACCATCGTCGACCACGACGACGATCCGCCCGGCCAGCGGCTCCGCGAGCGCATCACGACGGAACCGCGCCTCGCGCTCGGACAGCTCGCGGCGGGCGACGTCGGCCTGCACCTCGACGTCGCGCCGGCTGAACCCGAGGCGGGCGACCAGGTCGTCGTTGAGGACCATCAGGCCGCCGGACGCCACGGCGCCGATGGCCAGCTCGCGCTGGCCCGGCGCGCCGATCTTGCGCACCGTCAGGACGTCGAGGACGGCGCCGATCCGGTCGGCGATGGGGGCGCCGACGGGCACCCCACCGCGAGCCAGGCCCAGCACCGTGATCGGGTCCGTCGCCTTTTCGACGTGGTCCTGGACGAGCTCGGCCAGCACCTCACCCGCCTCACGACGGTTGCGGTAGCGCGGCCTCATGGCGGCCATGTCGCCGGACCTGCGTGGGGGCACGGTTTCTCCGGCGGTGGCCACGGGTATCGGTCGATCCGCTCGGCGCCGTGGCCGGGCTCGACGAGAGGACCGCCCGTGATCGGCTTCATCATCTTCCTCATCATCATCGGCTTCGTGGCCGGGTTCCTCGCCCGGCTGCTGGTGCCCGGCCGCGATCCCATGAGCCTCGGGGCGACATGGCTGCTCGGCGTGGTCGGCAGCTTCGTGGGCGGCTTCCTCGGTCGCCTCATCTTCGGCCACGACTCCGAGGACGGGTGGTTCCAGGCGTCCGGGATCATCGGTTCTGTCGTGGGCGCGATCATCGCGCTGCTCGTCTACCGCGCTGTCACACGCCGTCGCGCCCTCACGCGCTGACGCTCGGGCTGGGTCGTGCTCGCTGCCCAGGCGGGCCGAACGGTCGGTGAGCATGGGTACCGTGGGTGCTGTGGGTGCGCGGCCGCTGATCGGTCTGACTGGCCGGCGCAAGCGGGGCGGGGACATCAAGGGCTTCCCGACCAGCCTCGCCGACGTCGACATCGACGTCTACGTGAACGAGTACGCCCGCGCGGTGACGGCGGCCGGAGGCTTGCCCGTGCACCTGCCGTTGCACGTCGATCCGGCGGAGTTCGTCGGTCGCCTCGATGGACTGCTGCTGTCCGGGGGTGCCGACGTCGATCCGTCGCTCTACGGGGCGCCGCCCGAGACGGACATCTATCCGCCCGAGCCGGCCCGTGATCGGCTCGAGCTCGGCTTCATCGACGTGGCGATGGCCGACGACGTGCCGGTGCTCGGCATCTGTCGCGGGTTGCAGTTGCTCAACGTCTGGGCCGGCGGGTCGCTGCACCAGCACGTGCCAGAGCACGCCCGCTACGACGTCCCGCCGGCCGAGCGCGTCGACGAGCTGACCGTCGAGGACGGCACGCAACTGCACGAGATGTACGGCGCGGCGCACACGGTCAACTCGTTGCACCACCAGACCGTCGATCAGGTAGCCGAGGGCTGGGTGGTGGCGGCCCGCAGCACCGACGGGACGATCGAGGCGCTCGAGTGGCCTGGTCACGACGTGCTCGCCGTGCAGTGGCATCCCGAGCTGCTCACCACGAGCGCCACCGACCCGGTGTTCGCCTGGCTCGTCGAGCGCGCCGGCGCGGCCCGCTCCGTCCGGAGCTGAGCCGTGGGTGAAGTCGTCGGCGCCGCACTCGTCGCCCACGTCCCGACGATGGTGCTGCCCGAGGAGACGCGCCGCGAGTTGAACGAAGGGCACGAGATCAGCCTCGTGCCGGGCTTGCACCGGATGAAGGCGGAGGTGCTCGATCCGCTGCACTCGGACACGATCGTCGTCTTCGACGCCCACTGGCACACGACGGTCGAGTTCGTCGTCGCTGCGCACGATCGGCGCGCGGGCACGTACACGTCAGAGGAGCTGCCACGTGGCATGCGCCAGATGCCGTACGACTTCCCGGGTGATCCGGAGCTGGCGAAGCTGATCGCCGAGGAGGTCGGCGCAGCCGGGTCGTGGATGACGCCGATCGACGACCCGTTCTTGCCCATCCACTATCCGACGACGAACCTGCTGCCGTTCCTGCAGGGCGACGAGCGGTGGGTCAGCGTGAGCACGGCGCAGACGGCCGAGACCGACGACTTCCTGCTCGTCGGTGAGGCGATCGGGCGCGCCATCCAGCGCAGCGACCGGCGGGTGGTCCTGCTGGCCAGCGGGGCGATGAGCCACACGTTCTGGAAGCTGCGCCAGGTGCGCGACCACGAGTCGTCGGACCCGGCGCACATCCGCACGCCGGAGGCGCGGGAGGCGGACCTCGAACGGTTGGCGTGGCTCGAGGCCGGCGACCACGCCAAGGTCATCGACACGATGCCCGAGTTCCTGCGGTACAAGCCGGAGGCGATGTTCGGGCACTACCTGATGATGGTGGCGGCGATCGGCGGTCGCAACTGCGCCGCCCCTGGCGTCCGCTACAGCGACTACGAGAACGCGCTCGGCACCGGCCAGGTCCACGTCTGGTTCGACCGCCCCCAATCCGGCTGGACAGCTCCGGCCTGACCCCATCGGAGGGTTTCAGCGCACCGGAGGGTTTGCGTACCGGCAGGGGCGCACGAAACCCTCCGGAGCCTCGAAACCCTCCGATGGTCAGCTGGTGGTGTGCTCCAGGATCTGGAGTGTCTTGAGGTCGCTGTGGAAGTCGAGGGCGTAGTCGCCGCCCTCGCGACCGATGCCGGAGATGCCGATGCCGCCGAACGGCGCCGTCAGGTCGCGCACGAGGAACGTGTTGACCCACACGATGCCCGCCCGGACCGCCCGGCCGACGCGCTCGGCGCGCTCCTGCGACGACGTGTACACGATCGCCGACAGTCCGTAGACGGTCGAGTTGGCCAGCTCCACGGCCTCGTCCTCGGTCTCGAACGTCTGCAGCGTGAGGACCGGGCCGAACACCTCCTGCTGGACCACCTCGCTGTCGTTGGACTGCGGCTCGATCAGCGTCGGCTCGACGTGCAGGGTGTCGCCCACACGGTGACCGCCGCGCACGATCGCGTCGCCGGCATCATGGGCCCGCTCGACGAAGCCGAGCACGCGGGTCACGTGGTCGGGGTGGATCATCGGGGCGATCGTCGTCGTCGGGTCGCGGCTGTCGCCGAGGACATGCTCGTCGACGAAGCGCTCGAAGCGGCCGACGAAGTCGTCCCGCGCGGACGCCTCGACGAGCAGCCGGGTCCCGGCCAGGCAGACCTGCCCGGAATCGTCGTACTGCCCGGCCGCCTTGCGGGCGGCGGCGTCGAGGTCGGCGTCGGCGAACACGATCAGCGGGCCCTTGCCGCCGAGCTCGGCCGTGAAGGGCACGATGTTCTCGGCCGCCGCCTTCCCGATGTGGCGGGCCGTCTCCGGCGACCCGGTGAAGCTGATCCGCCGGATCCGCGGGTCGCTGACGAGTGGTGGACCGACCTCCTCGCCGATGCCCTGCACGAGGTTGAACACGCCGGGCGGGAAGCCGGCCTCGACGGTCAGGTCGGCGAGCAGCGAGCACGACAGCGGCGACCATTCGGCCGGCTTGAGGATGACGGTGTTGCCGGCGGCCAGCGCCGGCGCCACCTTCCACGTCGACAGCATGAACGGGGCGTTCCACGGCGTGATGATCACGGCCGGTCCGGCCGGCATCCGCACGACGGTGTTGGCCGTGCCCTTCGACGACCAGTGCCGCTCCTCGTAGCTCGCCGCCAGGTCCGCATAGGTCCGGAAGTTGACGGCACCGCGGGCCACGAGGCGCAGGCGCATCGACTCGTGCAGCATCGCCATGTCGACCGTCTCGACGATGGCGATGTCCTCCGTGCGGGCGTCGATGAGGTCGGCCAGGCGGTGCAGCAGCTCGCCTCGTCGGAGCGGTCCGAGTGCGGCCCACGCAGGAAATGCATCGACGGCGGCGCTGACGGCGGCGGCGGCCGTCGACGCGTCGCCCCGAGCGACGTCGGCCAGCTTCCACGACCAGTCGAGTGGCGACCGGTCCTCGAACGTCCTCGGCGACGACACCCGCGCGCCGCCGATCAGGTGGTCCGGCGACACGAGCACGCCAGCAACGTCAATGGCCCCATCGGAGGGTTTCACGAGGGGCTTCCCCTCACCAAACCCTCCGATGCAGCAAACCCTCGGATGGGGTCATCGCTGGTCCAGGGCGGACTCGTAGTGGCGGGCGCCGGGGCCCTCGGGGGCGCGCACGCCGCGGAACTCCCAGTCGCCGCCGAGGGCGGTCGAGCGGACCTCCTCCGACTCGGACGGTTGGGCGCCGACGTCGTCGCGGATCGGCGCCGGCCCGGCGACGATCCGGTTGGTCAGCGCGCCCAGGCCCTCGACCTCGACCGTCACGACGTCACCCGGCTCGACCGGCCGCGAGTTGGCCGGCGTGCCCGACAGCACGAGGTCGCCCGGCACGAGCGTGATCGTGCGGGCCAGGTCGGCGACGAGGTAGTGCATGTCCCACTCCATCTCGTCCGTCGAGCCGTCCTGGCGGACGACGCCGTTGACCAGCGTACGGATGCCCTTGCGTCGGGGGTCCCAGCCCTCCACCACCGCAGGTCCGACCGGGCACAGCGTGTCGGAGCCCTTGACGCGCAGCATCGAACCAGCGTCGGTGTCGCGGAAGTCGTGCAGCCCGTAGTCGTTGGCGATCGTGTACCCGGCGATGTACCGGCCGGCGTCGGCCGGGGCGACGTTGCGGCACGTGCGGCCGATCACGATGGCGATCTCACCCTCGTAGTTCAGCCACTGGCAGCGGTGGGGGCGCACCACGTCGCCGCCGTGGGCGTTGAGTGCCGTGATCGGCTTGTGGAAGTACGTCGGCGCCGGCGGCAGCTTGGTCATGAACTCCCGCACGCGGCTGGCGTAGTTGAGGTGAATGCACAGGATCTTCGTCGGCTCGACGGGCGGCAGGTGGACGGCCTCGTCGATAGCGACCTCGCGCCCGTCGCCGGCCACGACAAGATCACCGTGGCGCTCGACGGCGGTCGGGTACCCGTCGAGGAGGATGCGCCGCCGCTCGACGGTCGCTGCTGCATCCATCGGGCCGGGACGCTACTCACGATCGTTCGCTCGCTTGCTTTTGCCGTCAGCTCGGGATCTCGGCCCGGACGCTCGCTCCCACGCAACGACCGTTCGCTCGCTTGCTTCTGTCGTCAGCTCGGGATCTCGGCCCGACGCTCGCTCCCACGCAACGATCGTTCGCTCGCTTGCTTCTGCCGTCAGCTCGGGATCTCGGCCCGGACGCTCGCTCACACGCAACGATCGTTCGCTCGCTTGCTTCTGCCGTCAGCTCGGGATCTCGGCCCGGACGCTCGCTCACACTGGCGCCCACTCCACCTCCCAGTACGGTCGGCGGCGTGGTACGCGCCGCGGAACTGTCCGTCGAGCAGAAGGTCGAGCTGCTGGCCGGCGCCGACGTCTGGCACACCGCCAGCTTCGAGGACCCGCCGGTGCCGGCGATCCGCATGTCCGACGGTCCGGCCGGCGTCCGCGGGACGTCTTGGACCGGCGCCGCATCGGCGTCGTTCCCGTGCGGTGCCGCGCTGGGGGCGACATGGGATCCCGAGCTCGTGCGGCGCGTCGGGCGAGCCCTCGGGCGTGAGGCCCGCTCGAAGAGCGCCCAGGTCCTGCTCGGCCCCACCGTCAACCTGCACCGCACGCCGATCGGCGGCCGCAACTTCGAGTGCTTCAGCGAGGACCCGGTGCTGACCGCCGAACTGGCTGTGGCCTACATCGAGGGCCTGCAGTCCGAGGGCGTGGCGGCGTGCATCAAGCACTTCGCCGGCAACGACACCGAGTTCGAGCGGATGAGCATCTCATCCGAGATCGATGAACGCGTCCTGCGCGAGCTGTACCTCCTGCCGTTCGAGGCGGCCGTGAAGCGGGCCGACGTGCGGGCCGTCATGAGCGGCTACAACCGACTGAACGGGACGTTCTGCGGCGAGCACCCGTGGCTCCTGAACGACGTGCTGCGCGGCGAGTGGGCCTTCGATGGTGTCGTCATCAGCGACTGGCACGGCTGCCACAGCGCCGGCGAGTCGCTGCTGGCCGGGCTCGACCTCGAGATGCCCGGACCGGCGCGCCAACGGGGCCAGCGTCTGCTCGACGAGGTCCGAGACGGCACCGTGGGCGAGCACGACCTGGACGTCGCCGGCGACCGGCTGCTGGCGCTGGCCGACTGGACCCGGGCGGCGGACGCGAAGACGACGGAGGAGACCGCCGACGATCCGGAGACGCGCGAGGTGATCCGGGCGGCAGCGACGCGCGGGATGGTGCTGCTGAAGAACGGGGGCGACCGGTTGCCGCTGGCGTCGACGGTCGGTCGGGTGGCGCTGATCGGACCGTACGCACGCTTCGGCCGGCTGCAAGGGGGCGGCAGCGCACGGGTCAAGCCCAACCACGGCCGTGGCCCGCTCGAGGCGCTGCAGGCCCGCTTTGCGGACGTCACGTTCGAGCCAGGCGGCACGATCGCCAAGTACCTGCCGGCGGTGCGCGGGCATTTCACCGCCGAGTTCGCCGACGAATCGGGTGGCGCCGGCCGCAGCACCGTCAGCCGGTTGGCGTGGTTCTGGGACAAGGCGCCGGTGGCGGGCGTTGACCCGCGAAAGTTCAGTGCCCGCATCGTCGGCACGTTCCAGCCCGAGCACGCCGGCGAGTGGGAGCTCGGCCTGCGATCCGTCGGCGTGGCGACCGTCGGGCTCGACGGTGAGACGGTGATCGAGCTCCCTGAGGTGGAGCGCGGCGGCGCCTTCTTCGGACTCGGCAGCCCGGAGATCCGCACCACCCTCACGCTCGAGGACCGCCCGTACGAGCTGACCGTCGACTACCCGGCCGGGGCGGACGACATCGTGCGCGGCCTCGTCGTCGGCGCCCGACCCGTGCCGCCGGGCGACCACCTCGAACGGGCGGCGGCGCTCGCTGCGGACGCCGACGTCGCCGTCGTCATCGTCGGCACGGACGACGACTGGGAGACCGAGGGCGAGGACCGCACCGCGCTGGAGCTGCCGGGTGACCAGGACGAGCTGGTGCGCACCGTGGTTGCCGCCAACCCGCAGACCGTCGTGGTCCTCAACACCGGGTCGCCGGTCACGATGCCGTGGCTCGACGACGTGCCAGCGGTTCTACAGCTGTGGTTCCCAGGTCAGGAGATCGGTGACGCCCTGGTCGACGTGCTGACCGGGGAGTCCGAGCCGGGTGGGCGACTGCCGATCACGTTTCCGCGACGGCTGGACGACACGCCGGCCTTCGCCCACCATCCGGGCAAAGACGGCCGCGCCGTCTACGGCGAGGGCCTGCTGATCGGCCACCGCTGGTACGACCGGGAGGAGATCGAGCCGCTGTTCCCGTTCGGGTTCGGGCTCGGCTACACGACGTTCGAGCTGGACGCGCCAGTCATCGAGGGCGGTGCCGAACACGGCGCCAGCGTCGAGGTGACGGTCAGGAACACCGGTGGACGGGCCGGAAGCGACGTGGTGCAGGTGTACATCGAGCCGGCGGGGGGTGATGCGGACCGGCCCCGCCGACAGCTCGCCGGGTTCGCTCGTGTCGACCTCGAAGCGGGCGCTGAACAGCGGGTGCGCATCGAGCTCGATCGGCGCTCGTTCGCCTCCTGGATCGACGGCGACTGGACGGTCCAAGACGGTGAGTACGTCGTGCTCGTCGGACGGTCGTCACGTGATCTGCAACCCGTCGCCCGCCTCACCTGACGTTCTGACGACACTTCGGTACCCGTACGGGTATCGATCGCGCCATGGAATCGATCAGAGGCGCCAATCGATGGGGTCTCGGCCGGCGGTCACGAGGGCGGCGTTGGCGCGCGAGAACGGGCGGGAGCCGAAGAAGCCGTTGTGCGCGGACAGTGGCGACGGGTGGGCCGACTCGATGATCGTGTGGCGGGTGGTGTCGATCAGCGCCTGCTTCTTGCGGGCGTGGGTGCCCCAGAGGATGAACACCACGTGGTCATCCTTGGCGGCGACGGCGCGGATGACCTCGTCGGTGAACGTCTCCCAGCCGTGATCCTGGTGCGACGCCGCCTGCCCGGCGCGCACGGTCAGCGTCGAGTTGAGCAGCAGCACGCCCTGCACGGCCCAGGCTTCGAGGTTCCCGTGGTCCGGCTTGGGGACGCCGACGTCCGTCTCGAGCTCTCGATGGATGTTGGCCAGCGACGGCGGCGCAGGGACACCGCGGCGCACCGAGAAGCACAGGCCGTGGGCCTGGCGCGGCCCGTGGTACGGGTCCTGGCCGGGGATCAGGACCCGGGTCTCGGCGAACGGCGTCAGGTGCAGGGCGGCGAACACCTCGTCGGCGGGCGGGTAGACGGTGTTGCGCTCGCGCTCAGCGGAGACGAACGCCTGCAGGTCGGGCCAGTACGGCTTGGCCAGCTCGGCGCGCAGGATCGGGTTCCAGTCGGTGCTCGGCATCCCGGGTCGTCATGATGCCCGGTCGGCGAGGACCGAGGTGTGCCCAGGGACCGCACGTTGCTGATCGTCCGGCGATCGGCGGACGAACCGCCAGCCGATGGCGGCCGTCGCGACGTAGAGCATCGCCTGCCCGTTGAGCAACCACGCCAGTTCGACCCGGTCGACGAGGACGCCGGCGGCCAGCGCGCCGATGCCCTGGCCGATCGCCCCGGCCGCCTCGAGCGTGCCGACGCCCAGGCCGAGGTAGCCGGGAGGTGGGAACACCTGCGCGCCGGTGGTCACGCCGACGCTGCACGTCACGGCGAACGGCCCGGCCAGCGCCATCACCACCGCGTACACGGCGATCGCCGTGGTGAGGCCGGGCAGGTTCCACATGACGAAGCCCCACGCCGCCATCCCACCGAACCCCACACCGAGCAGCGCGGCCACCGGCGCGCTGGACAGCCGGCGGGCCAGGAGCAGCCCGCCGAGGATGCCGCCGACGGCCTGCATGCCGCGGACCATCCCGACGTCCGCTTCGCCGCCGCCCAGGCGACGCACGACGAACACCAGGAACAGCACGACGAACATGCCCTGGGCGACCTGGGAGATCGTCATCGTCGCCAGCAGCGCCGGGAACGGACGGGTGCGGGCGAGGACGCGCAACCCGGCCGCAGTTCGCCTCGCGTCGATGCCGGCTTCGTCGTGACGAGGCGCAGGAGAAGCGTCGGCCCGCACGGCCGCCGTCGCCAGGGCGACGCACAGGAAGCTCAGGCCGTCGACGACGACGACTGCGGGCAGGCCACCAACGGCAACGACGATGCCCCCGAGCGGCGAACCGACCAGACGGGCCACGTTCTCGCTCGCCGCGCGCGCCGCGTTGGCGGCGCCGAGCTCCGCCGGTGGCACGACCCGCACGAGCAGGGCGGCGTTGGCCGGGTTGTTGAACCGCGTGAGCACCGATTGGGCGCCCGCCACGACGAACGCCGGCCAGGTCCGATCGGCGGTCACGGCGAGCAGCGGCAGGAGCGTGACGGCTTGAGCGACGTTGGTGGCCACCACCGTCCGGCGGAGGTCCCAGCGGTCGACGAGGTTGCCCAGGTGCGAGCCGAGCAGCGCGGTGGGGACGAGCTGGGCGAGGACCAGGAGGGCGGTGGTCAGCCCAGAGCCCGTCTCGACGAGCACGTAGGCGGGCAGGGCGACCATCAGCAGCCAGTCGCCGGTGTCGTTGACCAGTCCGCCGGCCCAGATCAACCGGAAGTCGCGGTGGCGCCAGGGACCCCGCATCATCGAGGGACGTCGCGAGGAAAGGCCTGCACGGTGACGTGGACGTTGCGGGCGCCTGGCGGCGCGTCGGTGCGCGTCGCCGCGAGGTACGGCCGCACGAGGGCGTCGATGGCCGCCGTCAACGTGCGCAGTTCGTCGGCGTCGACGGCGAGGCCGTAGCTGTTGAACTCCGCCGCGTCCTGCCATTCGTCGGACAGCGCCAGCACGCCGGCCAGGAAGGTCTCGGCCAAGTCGTTGGTGGCGGCGACGCTGGCGCTGACGGCGGCGAAGGTCGCCGTGCGGGTGACGATGTCATGGGTGCTCGGCGACGGTCCGATCGAGTAGCCCGTGGCGACCGCCCGCCACGGTCGGTTCCGGCCGTCGCTGGCGTCCTGGACCCGCTCGACGAGCCCGAACCGCTCGAGGTGGCGCAGGTGGTAGCTGCACGCCGAGGGTGACACGCCCGCGTCGGCGGCGCACTCCGTCGCCGTGCTCGGCCCCAGCTCGACCAGGTGGCCGAGGAGCCGGGCACGCACAGGATGGCCGAGGGCGGCGAGGACCCGCACGTCCGTGATGACCCGACGTTGCTCGGCCCGTGGCACCCGACGACGTGAAGGCATCCCTTCACGATCACCCGCCCGAGCGCCAGTTGTCAAGTGACCCCTTCACAATTGGGTGAGGTCAATGACCGTCTTGGCTCATGCCGCAGTGAGGCGTGCAGTCGAGGCCGGCCTTGTCCGGCCCACGCCGAGGAGCGGAGTCTTCGGAGCGATCGAGGCGATCAGATCAGCGCAGCTCTTCGAGCCAGCGCTGGACGGTGGCCCAGGCTTCGCTCTCCGGGTCGATCACGACGAAGTGGTCGCCCTCGACGACGGCCAGCTCGGCGTCGTCGCCGGCGGCAAGGGCGGCGTCGACGAACGACTCGCTCTGGGCGAGCGGCACGATGTCGTCCGCCCGCCCGTGAATGCAGCGGATCGGCACGCCGAGGGGCAGGTGCTCGATGGGGCTGGCGTCGTCGTAGCGCGCACCGACCTCGCCCGGGTCGCCGCCGAGAAGCGCTTGCGCCGCCCCGCCGCCGAGGCCGTCCCGCGCCGCCTGGCGGAGATCGAGCACGCCGGCCTGCGGGATCACGGCCGTGACGGGCACCGCCGGGTCGTCACGTGTCGCTGCCCACGCCGCCAGGTGGCCGCCGGCGGAGTGGCCGATGGTGACGACGGTCGACAGGTCGAGCCGGGCGCCCTCGACGTCAGCCAGCGCATCGATGGCCGCCCCGACATCGTCGAGCGTCGACGGGTAGCCACCGCCGTCGCCGACCCGCCGATACTCGATGTTGAGCGCCGCCCAGCCGTGCGCCGGCAGCGTCGCCGCCAGCGGCCGGCCCAGGGACAGGTCGAACTGCGGCTTCCAGAACCCACCGTGGATCACCACTGCCACCGGCGCTGGCGTGCCGCCGGCCGGCCGCGTCAGCTCGACGAACTGGGCGGGATGATCGCCGTAGCGGATGGTCTGCACCGCAGCAGCATCGCCGCCCGCGCGGGCTGATGTTGGCGTCGATGACGGCGCCGTCGACCCGCCGGATCGGCACCCGGCGAGCCACAGCGCAGCGCCGGCCGCGCCAATGAGGACCTCCCGCCGACCCGCCACCAGCGCAGTCTTCCGCGGTTCGCCACGTCCGAGCGTGCGCCACACTGTCGGCCACATGCCTCAAGCGACCGAAGCCCTCGCGCGGCTCAACGCCCTGCCGCGCTCGAGGCTGGCCACGCTGCCGACGCCGCTCGAACGGGGACCGGGGCTTCCCGGTGGGGCGCGCCTGTGGGTCAAGCGCGACGATCTGACCGGGCTCGGTGCCGGCGGCAACAAGGCGCGCAAGCTGGAGTTCCTGTGCGCCGAGGCGCTGGCCGCCGGCGCACGATCGCTCGTCACGGTGGGTGCCGCGCAGTCCAACCACTGCCGGATGACGGCTGCCGCCGGTGCCGTGCTCGGCCTCGAGGTCCACCTCGTGCTGTCGGGATCGCGGCCGGCTCGCCTGACCGGCAACGTGTTGCTGTCACAGCGTTTCGGCGCCCAGCTGCACTTCGTCGGCTGCCCGCCGCACCACTGGGGCGAGCTGGAGATCGCCCGCGAGCAGCTGACCGACGAGCTGGCGGCCGCCGGTGCGGCGCCGTACGCCATCCCGATCGGCGGGAGCACGGCGACCGGCGCGCTCGGCTACGTCGTCGCCTACGTCGAGCTGGTGGAGCAGTGTGCGGCCATGGGCGTGCGTCCGGCGACGGTGGTCCACACGTCGTCGAGCGGCGGGACCCACGCCGGTCTGGTCGCCGGTCGAGCGCTGCTGCGGTCGGTCGGCCACGATGCGCTGCCGGACATCCTGGCCATCGGTGTCGCCAAGGGCGTCGTCGCCGGGTTCCCGGGCGTGCGGGCGCTGGCCGGTGAAGCGCTGGCCCGGGTCGAAGCGGCGCCGGGTCTCGTGCACGAAGCGGACGTCGAGGTCGACACCCGCTGGATGGGCAGTGACTACGGCGTCCCCACTGCGGCCGGCGCCGAGGCGATCCGCTGGGGCGCCGTCCACGGGGGTTGGGTCCTCGACGACACCTACAGCGGCAAGGGCTTCGCCGGGCTCCTCGGCAACGCCGCCAGCGGCCGGTGGGGTCCCGGCACCGACGTCGTGTTCCTGCACACCGGCGGGCTCCCCGGCGTCTTTGTCTGATGGCCTCGATCGCTCCGAAGACTTCGCTCCTCGGCCTGGGCCGGGCAAGGCCGGCCTGGGCTCTCATGCCCACTGCGGCACGGGCCGAACGGTCATTGCGGTAGTTGGGACTGCGATGAGCGATCAGGCGGTCAGGTGAACTGTTGGAGGCCTTGGCGGAGGAAGTCGGCGGCGATGACCTGACGATCGGCCGGGCCGCTCAGCTCGGACCATCGGAGCACGGCCCCGAACGGCGCGTTCCAATACGCCGCGTCGCCCGGCCGATCGGCCGTGGTCGGGCCGATGTAGAGGTACGGCGCCGGCTCGTGCCCGTCGCCGGGCGACGCGCCGACGTTGACGCTGGTGCCACCGACGGTGACCGCACCGCCGACGTCGAAGTGCTCGGGCCACAGCTGCAGCGTCGTGGCTCCGGCGCGCCACGGACCGGTCCCCACGACGTGATCGATGACCTCGACCCCGAACGCCCACCACGCGCCGAGCGCCCGGACCTGACCGCCGTCGATCCCGAGCGGGTCGTCGACCGGGCCGAGGGCCGGCGTGTCGCCACCGACCGAGAAGTCGGCCGACAGGTCGGCGCCGACCAGCTCCGCCGCCGCCGCCAACGTCGAGATCGGCTCGACGCGCGCCTCGCCGCCACGCTCGTGCACGAACAGGTCGCCACCCATGCGCCCGACCTCGATCTCATCACCGAACGCCGGCGTGGCCAGTCCGCCCGGCGACGGTCGCAGCCCGAACCGACCCGTCACCGCGAAGCGGCGCCGGGCCAGCACGTGCACGGCGAGCTGCTGCAGGGTGATGCGGGTGGCCTCTTGGCTTGGCACGCCCCCATCCTGATCGGCGTCCGACGACGCACCACTAGCGTGACCGGAATGTCGGAGATCCTCGACGTCGATCTGCTGGCGTTCGAGCGGGGCACGCCGGAGGAGCGCCGGGCCGTCGTCGACGGCGTCCGGCGCAGCCTGGAGACCGGGTTCGTGTACGCCCGCTCGGACCTCTCGGAGGACCTGCTCGACACGGCGTACGGGATGCTGGTCGAGTTCTTCCAGACCTCTGCCGAGGACAAGCAGCAGTGGGTGGCGCCCGGGGCCAACGGCCAGACCGGCTACACGGGGCTGCTCGTCGAGACGGCCGCGTCGAGCGATCAACCGGACTGGAAGGAGATGCTCAACTGGTCGACGCCGATCCCGGCCGGGCACCCGCTGCGCCGCAAGTTCCCCCACGCCTATCCGGAGCAGACGCTGCCGGAGACGACCGTGCCCGGCATCACCAAGGTGCTCTACGAGTTCCACGACACGATCGCCGACCTGCAGCGGCGCTTCCTCCGTGTGATCGCCGAGGGCATCGGCTGTCACGAGTCGTTCTTCGACGAGATGGTCACGGACGGCCCCACGCTGACCCGCGCCATTCGCTACCCGCCGATGTACGAGGTGCCCGACAGCGGCCAGTACGAATGGGCCGGCCAACACGGCGACATCAACCTGATCACGGCGCTGCCACGGGCCACGGCGCCCGGTCTGCAGGTGCGCGTCGACGACGATTGGGTCGACGCTGTTGCGCCGGAGGGTCAGGTGATCATCAACACCGGGATCATGTTGGAGCGCCTGACCAACGGCCAGATCCCGATCGGCTGGCACCGGGTCGTGGCCGCGCCGGGCTTCGAAGGCGAGCGGTACAGCGTGGTGCAGTTCTGCCACCCCCGGCCGTGGACCGTGCTGACGCCGGTGCCGACGTGCGTGACGCCCGAGCACCCGCTCCGCGTCGCCTCGATCACCGCCGCCGACGCGCTCGACGAGGTGCTGTACCAGATCAACCTCGTCGAAGACGCCAGGAGGGTGTGACGTGCTACGTGGCAACACCGGCAACCGCCGGATCCGGACGGTGTGGAGCGACTTGAACGGCTTGACGCACGGCCGGTACATCCCGGCGGCCAAGTTCGACCACGCCACCCACCACGCCGTGACGACGCTGTCGATGACGCCGCAGGGCGAGATCCTGCCCATCACCGGCTACGCATCGGACGCCGGTTTCCCGGACCTCGACGCCGTCCCGCTGGAGGACTCGCGACGTCCGGGCTGGGAACCGGAGACCGACGTCGCCGTGTGCGAGCTGCGCTACGGCGACGGAACGTTGGCCATCTGCCATCGCGCCGCGCTCGGCCGCGCCGTCGACGGCTGGCGGGCGATCGGCTTCGAGCCGCAGCTCGGCTTCGAGCTGGAGC
>JBPCJL010000104.1:0-7378 GCA_051005355.1 Ilumatobacteraceae bacterium | reverse complement strand
GGCGTTGGTGGTGCCGAGGTTGGCGACGACGGCGAACAGGCCGTCGGTGCCCGTCTCGGCGAGCGTCGCCCGGAGTGCGCCGCCGGTCATTCGACCCCGCTCGTCGGGCGGGACCGGCACGACATCGACGTCCATGACGTTCGCCGCCGCGTGCACCGAGGCGTGCGTCTCGGCGGTCGTGGCGAAGCGCCAGCGACCACCCGGCGGCATCTGCCCGAACCGCTCTCGGGCCCGGTGGCGAGCGGTCACGAGGGCTGACAGGTTGGCCGCCGACCCGCCGCTGACGAAGCAGCCGCCGGCGTCGTCCGGGAACCCGGCCAACGACGCCAGCCAGGCCAGCGCCTGGTTCTCGGCGGCGATGGCGCCGGCGCCGCCCTCCCACAGGCCGCCGAAGATGCTCGACGCGCTGACGACCAGGTCGAACAGGTTGGCCGCCGGCGTCGGCGCCGTCGCCACGTACGCAAGGTGCAGCGGATTGTCCATCGGCCGGCAGGCGGGCATCAGGACGTCGCGGAACAGCGCCAGCGCGGCGTGGCCGCCCATGCCCTCCGGCGTGATCGCGCCTTCCAGCGACACGGCCAGCTCATCCGCCGGCCGGGCACCCCACGTCGAGTCCTTCGGCGTCTTGAGGCGTTCGACGGCGTAGCCGATCACCGACTGCGCCAGGAGGTCGGTGGCGCCGTCCCAGTCGTGCATCGGGCAGTTCAGGCGCCGAGGCGACCGAACTTGGGCGGGCGCCGGTCGAGGAACGACGAGACGCCCTCTTTGAAATCCGGTCGGCCGAAGCTCTCGACCATGAGCTGGATGGCGTGCCGTTCTGCTGCGCCGAGCCCGGCGTGCAGCTCCGTGTAGACCTGTCGCTTCATCACGGCCATCGACGCCGGCGACGAAGTGGCCGCCAGGTCGCGGATGTACTGCTGCGCCGCCGGCAGCACCTCCTCGGTGGGCAGGGCGCGGTTGACGAGGCCCATGCGCGCCGCCTCCTCGCCGTCGACCCGCCGGGCCGAGAACAGCACGTCGAGCGCGTGGGCCGGTCCGACCAGGCGGCCGAGCAACCACGACAGGCCCCACTCGGCGACCAGCCCGCGCTGGGCGAACGACGTCGTGAGCACCGTCGTGGCGCTCATGAACCGCAGGTCGCACGACAGGGCGATGGGCACGCCCATCCCGGCGACCGGTCCGTTGATGGCGGCGATGATCGGCTTGGGCACCGACATGAAGTACGTGTAGGTGCCGCGCAGGTCGTCGCCCCAGGACGCCTCGCCCGGCGCCGGCGCCGATGTCGGCTCGGCGGCGAACGGCGCTTCAGCGCCCTCTGTGGGTGCGCCGGACGACAGCGACGACAGCCGCTTCATGTCGGCACCGGCGCAGAAGCCCTTGCCGGCGCCGGTGAGCACGAGGCCGACGACGGCGGGGTCGCCGGCGGCACGGCCGACGGCGTCGCGCACCTCGGCGGCCATGGTGTCGGTCCAGGCGTTGAGCGCCTCGGGGCGGTTCAACGTGATGGTGGCGACCGGGTCGTCGACCTCGAAGAGGATCTCGCGGTAGTGCGTCGACTCGCTCATGACGCGTTCCTAGCGCGCATCGCGGTTCTGAGTCTCCTCCACCCTCGGAAACGAGGGCTGCGGAGCCACTGAACCGCGATCCACCAACCCCCCACCCAGCCGTACGCTCGTCGTGAGCGCCCCTCTAGCTCAATGGAAGAGCAGTGGACTTTTAATCCATTGGTTCAGGGTTCGAGCCCCTGGGGGGGCACCTGGTGGACGGCAGTTTTGGGATCTTGGCCGATGCCCCGGGAGCAATAGAGGGAGCAACGGGCGGTCGCTTGCCGAGAAAGTTTCGCATGCCTTCAAGAAAACCGATGGCTCGGTACCCGCTCGATGACGCAAGTCCTTGACGACCACGAGAACCTACGGGGTGGAGCGCCCAGCTGGGAGCCCACGTTCTCGTCGGGCGATGGTCGGCAACGACTTGGGTTGCGTGGACAACGTTGGCGACGCCTGGCCGACGGTGTGATCGAGCTGGTCCGGCGACCGTTGGCGGCGAGGGTCTGCAGGCAACAGCGAAGCCGCCCCGTCAGCGCGCCGGACCAGGTTCTACTGGACAACGCCGTTGTAGACGCCTCTCGAGGTGGGCAGGCTGCGCAGCATCGCTCCCGGAGAGCAGTTCGGCTGTTGACGTCTGCGGATGTCGCGAAGGTCGGTTCGTCGCTTGGAGTGGGTAGACAAGTCGGCAATGCCGAACTCCGCGCAGCTCCCAGCGGCACGGGGTGTGCTGTCTTCCTACGTGCTCGAGGTGCTGAGCGGACGCCGGGAGGGTCGAGGCGCGATGCCCGGCTGTGCCGACTGCGCCCTGACGGACGAAGACCTGCACCTTGCTCTCTACCTTTGCTACGAGCTGCATTACGCAGGCCTGCCCGGCGTCTCCGACGACCTCGAGTGGGACGAGCACCTGCTGCGGCTGCGCCGCCGGGCAGAGCACCGCTTCGAAGCGGTGCTGCGGGACCTGACACCTGGTGCACGTGGCACTGCGCCGCGCGACCTCGTGCCGGCGCTGTGCGATGCGGTCGGTGGACCCTCGATGTCGATGCACGTGCGTGAACACGCCACCGTCGCGCAGCTGCGCGAGTTCGTCGTCCACCGGTCGGCCTACCAGCTGAAGGAGGCCGATCCTCACACCTGGACGCTGCCTCGGTTGACGGGGCCTGCGAAGCAGCACCTCGCCCGAATCCAAGCCGGCGAGTACGGGGCCGACCACGACGACCACGTGGTCCACGCCGAGCTGTTCGCCCAGACGATGGGCGAGCTCGGGATCGACAATCAACGGCACGTCCACCTCGACGCGCTGCCGGGCGTGAGCCTCGCCGTGAGCAACCTCGCCAGCATGCTCGGCCTGCACCGACGGCTTCGCGCCGCCTCGATCGGGCACCTCGCGCTGTCAGAGACGACGTCGGTCGCCGCGATGCGCAACTACGTCGCCGGACTGCACCGGTTGGCGGTCTCGGCTCAGGCGCGCAAGTTCTACGAGGTGCACGTCCTCGCCGACGAGGAGCACGGGATCATCGCATTGGACATGGTCCAAGCGCTCGTCGACGAAGACCGCCAGCTGGTCGACGACGTGGCCTTCGGCATCGGCGCCTCGCTGGTCGTCGAGCGAGCCTTCGCTACCCACGTGCTCGATCGCTGGGCCAGCGAGGAGACCTCACTGCGTCGCCCGCTGGCGGCCTGAGGGCGCACCGCCGGTCGCGGCGGCGCACGCCACCAGTGCTGTTGCTCGATGGAGAGAACCGTCTGTGCGCCGCCGATGCACGTACCGGCGGGTGGCTACCGGCTCCATCCCCGGGATCGCCGCGAACAGTTCGTCGTGGAATCGGGGCAGCAACTCATCGGCGACGGCGAACGCCAGCAGGCCCCCTTCGGCCAGCAGTGCGCGGACGACTCGCATCATTAGGTCTGCCGAGATCGCATCGACACCGACCGATGACAGCGCCAGCAACGCCGAGTACCGAGTCGGCCCGAGCTGACGCCACAGCGACGTCTCCGGCTGCGTGAGGTCACCGACGTGGTAAGCGTCGTAGACGCCTGGCCGATCACGCGCCGCCGCCATCTGAGCAGCAGGTTCGAGGTCAACGGCCACCGTGCAGGCGACGCCCTGCCGACGCAGCAGCTCGCCACCGATCCCACTGCCGGCGCCGAGGTCGAGGACCCGCTCGAGGCCCGGTGGCCGAGCGAGCCGATCCAGCGCCGCCGCGTAGAGGGCGACGACCACCTCGGCTGTCGTCACCCCCAAGAGCTCGCCGAACACCCGGTCGTACAGTCCCGGCACGCGGTACAGCGTGTCGTAGTCGTGGAAACCGATCCGTCGCCGTTCACCGACCGGCCCGAACTCGATCCACTCCTCGCCCGGAGACGACAGCGTCACCTCGCCGAGGTCTCCCGCGCTGCTTGTGTTCGACCCGCCGATGCCCACCCGTACCCTTCTCGCCGCTCGAGCAGTCGCTCCACGTGGCCGGCGGGTCCGGAGGGGCGACAGCGCAGAGGTCGACATCTCACGGCGCGGCATGGAGGCGGACCGCCTGACGCCGGCCGACCTTGCTCCCGCGTGCTCGATTCGTGTCGTCGCGACGTGTCTCGACGTCGTGGTGAGTAGTCAGTCGTCGACTGGCTGCGCTGAGAGGAGAGCTCGGTGTGCCGATGCGACGAGCGAGTCGATCTGCGCAGCCTGGGCGCTGTATCGCTGGTAGATCCGCTTGCTGTTGCGGAGCCGGTTGCGCTCTCGAGTTTCCTCGGCGAAGAGCATCGTTCCTCCGTCGGGGCCGTAGTGCCCCGGCGGTCCTTTGAACGGCACGAAGCGGTAGCCGACGCGGTAGCCGTTCGTCCAGGCGCGCAGGCAGAACTCGCTCTCAAAGCAGATGCCGGGTTCGCCAGGCGCCGAGAACGAGTGGTCCCAACCACCCAATTGTTCGTAGTGCTGGCGGCGGATGAAGTACGGGCCGATGTTGGCGTGATGGACGAACCGAAAGTCGCCCTCGCCCCAGATTGGACGGGCCCGCTCGGGGTCGGGGTGTCAGCTGTCAAATCCCATGAAGCCACCGATCACGGCCAGCTTCGGATCTCGTGCGAACTGTCCGAGCGCCGAGTCGACCCACCCCGTCTCGCGCGGGATCAGGTCGGCCCGTTGTGATTGGACATCAGCTGCTCCCCTTCGCCCCGGTCGCGACCGGCCGTACCCCAACAACGGACCAAGGAAACGGCGGCAACGAGCAGACGTCCCACGGCGATCAAGGTCCGCGACGCGCCATCGCCCACCAGCTCGACGGCTTCGGAACGGCGGCTGAGCCAGCGGCCGGCGAGTACGCCGCGCTGGCCGCCGGCACCCAGATCGCCCCGCGGCTGCGGGACTGCCCGACGACCACTGCGACGCCTCGCACTGGCACTACCTGCGGTAGGGGGTACTCGTCAGGTACGCCAGCCGGCGGGCGGTGTCAAGGGCAGCACCGGCGCGACGGCGCTGAGAACCAGCGGTTCGGACGGTCAGGTGACTGCGTGTTCGCTGACACGCAGCTCGCGCAGCTTGGACAATGTCTGCTGGAGAAGGCGGCTGACGTGCACCTGACTGACGCCGATGATCTCGGCGATCTCGGACTGCTTGCGTTCTTCGATGAAGCGCAACACCAGAAGTCGCCGCAGTCGCTCGGGAAGCTGAGCGAACGCGTCGATCAGTTCGGAGCTGGTTTCGAGCTCACCGAGCAGCTGATCCTCCCAATGGTCGTCACGCAGACCGGGGGCGGCACGGTGCTCGCCGCTCGGCAACTCGATCGACAGCGCCCGGAAGTTGCTGTTGGCGGCGAGGCACTCGTCGACCTCTTCGCGGCGTAGGCGCAGATAGTTGGCGATCTCGGTACTGGTCGGGGCTCGCTGCAGTCGCTCACGCAGCACATCAGTCGCAGCATCGACGCCGTAGCGGAGATCCTTGAGCCGGCGCGGCACGCTGACAGACCAACCGACATCGCGGTAGTAGCGACGAACCTCGCCGCGCGCCGTCACTGACGCGTAGGTGCGGAACGAGGCGCCGAAGCTTGGATCGAAGCGCTCGACGGCCTTGAGGATCCCGACCATGGCCACTTGTGCGAGGTCTTCGAGGTCCTCACCGCTGCGCTTGAGCTGCTTGGCGACAGCTATCGCCAGCCACCAGTGGTTCTGGACGACCTCGTTGCGCACGGCTCGATCGCCAGTCTCCTGATAGCGGGTGATCGCCTGCTCAGCCGTCTCGTCAGGCGTCGGCTGTCGCACGCGCTGACGCTCTTGGTCCACGCTGGACCGCCGGCTCGTTGCCGGAGGGCTCACCGACAGTCCGGTCGCCCCGTGCAGAGCTACCCGATCAGGCTGAGCGATCATTCGATCCGATCGGCAGCGCGTCGTTGAGTCGATGTAGACACGGGCTCGCGTGGTGCGTGGCGCTTCGACGGAACCGTTCCGGTCGAAGCGCCTGGGTCTGACTCGTCGGTGCCGTTCGTCCCCGTCCGGTCTTCGTGACCGTGACCATGGACCGTTTCGTCATGCTTGGTCACACGGGGGGCGCGTCGACGCATGAGGCGCAACGCTCGGACGGAGCTGAAGTCGACTGCCTTTTGATCAACACGGCTCTCCCGATGATGCAGATGGGCTGCGTCACCAGGATCTGGAGCGACGGTCAGGCCACGCCCGACCGAGCCGAACCTATCCCGACGCGGCCGTGAGGGCTCCCCGGTGGTGCGTCGTCGTGACGGCTTGGATGGTCGAGCAGCAGCGGAGTACCGACGTCGTGTGCGGCATCTCGATCGTCTACTGCCCGGCCAATGACCAAAGCCGCCGTCGACTGTGGTTCTCACCCAGGTTGCTCGGCCGCGTGTTGACGGCCCCGCGTAGCAGGGCGGCGCCGGCAGCGATCGCGTGACGCCGCAGGTGACGCTCGAGGAGGCTCAAACGCTGGTGGTGAGGATCACGGGGTCGCCTCCTGCGTTGCTCGGGACCTAGATCTCTTGGGGGCGCAGCCCCCGAATTTTGTGACGGGTTCTCATGCCGCGGTGCCGAGCCTGGCGTCGGCGATGTAGGTGTCGACGGTGCGGTTGATGGTGTTGAGGGCGCGGCGCAGCTCGACGGGCGCTGACGGCTCGTGCGAGCAGTCGAGGAGGGGGCCGAGTAGCCGGCTGCGGACCTTGGTGTAGAAGACGGCGGCTCGGATCCCGTCGGCGGTGGTGCGGTACGTGTTGGTGCCGGGGGTCTTCTCGATGAGGCCGTGGAGGCGGAGGCGTCGCAGGTCGTAGCTCATCTGGTTGGCGCTGTAGTCGTCGCCGAGGAGTCCGGCCACCAGCCCGCGAAGGCTCTTGTTGGTGAAGCCGGTGACGGCGTGAACGATGCAGCACAAGGCGCCGGTCAGGGCCATGGCGCGTGGATCCCCGAAGCGGAACGCTCCGGTTCGTTGGCCCTCTCGGGTGTAGGGCTGATGGAGGCGGTCGAACAGATCGTCTCCGATGGCACAGCCCTGACCGGCACGTTCGATCATAAGCAGACGGTGGTTGACCCCGCGGGCCTTGCCGATGAGCTCGGGCAGGTGCTCGAGCCAGGCTAGGCACCCGATGTCGGATGGCTTGTTGATGACGGTTTCGATGCGGAACGCTCTCCCTTCTTTGAGGTATTGCTTGACGCGGCTGTGCTTGTAGGCGAAGTCCATCTTGACTTCGGTGCCCGGGCTGAAGATCCGGGTGCGGAACTGTTTCGACGTGGTGCGGCCACGCCGGTCGCGGCCGAACACGGCATGAACCTCGTGTGGGCGGCCGATGCCGATGTTGTCGGCGACAAGCGCCCCGGCGTTGCTGGGGACATCGATCGAGCATCAG
>JBPCJL010000103.1:0-8187 GCA_051005355.1 Ilumatobacteraceae bacterium | reverse complement strand
TACGCGGACCTCGGCATCCTCACGTGCGACCTCGCAGTCGGCGGCGACGTGGCCCGGCTGTTCAACCACCTGACCGGCTACAGCCGCGGTGACACCTACCAGGAGCTGCTCGTCGCCCCGCGGGGCCTGCGCCCTCGGCTGCTCGAGCTGATCGATCGCGAACGCCGCTTCGGCGAGGCCGGCAGGATCACGATCAAGGCCAACTCGATCGGCGACGCCGAGATGATCGAGGCGTTGTACGCCGCCGGCCATGCCGGGGTGCAGGTCGACCTGATCATCCGCGGCATCTCGTGCCTGCGCGCCGGGGTCGCTGGGCTGTCGGAAGGGATCCGGGTGCGCAGCATCCTCGGTCGCTACCTCGAGCACAGCCGCATCTACCGCTTCGCCCACGGCGACGTCGACGACGAGCCCGAGTTCCTCATCGGCTCGGCCGACCTGATGCCGCGCAACCTCGACCGGCGCGTCGAGGTGCTGGTGCCGATCGAGCACCCGAAGCACCGCGACTGGCTGGACCAGGTCTTCGAGTTCCAGTTGAGTGACGACATCGTGCGCTGGGAGCTGCAACCCGACGACACGTGGGCCCGGCGCGGGCCGACCGACACGTTCGTGCCCCACGCCCAGGAGCGGATGTACCGCTGGGCCGTCGAACGCCAAGCCGTCTCCAAACGCTGAGCCCCGACTCTCAGCAGCTCTCAGTGGCGTGCCGGGACGAGGTGCTCGAACCGTGTGATCCGGCCCTCGCCCGAGATGCGAAGTCGCCAGGCGGAGCCCTTCCTGAGCAGGCGATCCTGCCGGAGGTCCCGCTTCGGCACGAGCCGACGAAGATCATCGAGCCGAGTGAGTGGCTGCATCAGCTCGCCGTGGGTGCACAACACAGCATCATCGAACGCTGCGTTGGCGAAGCACGCCGCCGCGATGGCCGAGCCGGCACCGTCCGGGCCGAGCTCATCCCATCGTTCGACGGGCAACTCGACCATGTCAGCGAGCGGTTGGACGCTCTGCTGACATCGCAGCGCCGGGCTGCAGACGATCCGGCGAACCTCGTGCTTGGCGAGCAGTTGAGCGAGCGCCTGCGCTTGCCGCTCGCCCACCGCGTCGAGCGGCCGCAGGAGATCGTCACCGGTCCACGAGCGCTTCTCGCGGGCGCGGGCGTGGCGCACGATGGTCAGGTGCATGGGAGGTCTGCCGATTCGCCGTCAGCAGCTGGTCCGCTCGTCGGCCTCCAGCACACCCGGAGCGTCAAGGTCCCGACGTTGCGTGCCGGCGCCCCGTGTGAACGGGACGATGGTGAGCAACGCGCCGATCACTGTCGCCACGATGCCGAGGGCCATCAGCACTCGGCCATCATCCGCGGTTGGGAGGACCGAGGGAACCGCCGGCATCGAGTCGTTGCCGATTGTTCAACGACTCGACACGTTCGCCGGGCTCGACGAGTTGCAGGCGACGGTCGATCTCGGCGCCCATGACGCGGCAGTCGGTGGCCGGGTGGTCGAATCGGCACAGCAGCGCTCCGGCGAGGTACGAGCGGGCCAGTTGGAGCCGCTCGATCTCTGCATCGAGGGCCTCCAGCCGTCGGCCGGCGATCGCCTTCCAATCATCGACCGACTCGGCGCCGAGAACCCCTGCGATGTCGTCGAGGGCAAGCCCGACGTCCTGCAGCATGCCGATGAATACCAGACGACGCAGCGTGTCAGACCGGTAGCGGCGCTGGCCAGACTGCCGGCCGTCGGGCTGGATGAGCCCGCGGCGCTCGTAGAAGCGCACGGCTGAGGTGGCGACGCGGGCCCTTCGAGCCACCTCGCCGATTGTCAACAACTCGTCGATTCCATCACTTGACTTGAACCAGAGTTCAACTGTCAAGGTGAGGCGGGTGGACGTCGAGACCATCCCCAACCACCACCGGCACCACGTCGGGTTCGCGGGCGCCAGCGGCTTGTTCTGCGCGGTGTTGTTCCGAGTGCGACACCGAGACCGATCCGTGTTGGCCAGCCGGCTGATGGACACAGGTCCTGCGGACATCGTGGTCGACATCGGGTGCGGGTCGGGCGCCACGGCCCGGCATGCGGCGAGGCTGGGGTCAACGGTGATCGGCGTCGATCCGTCGCCGGTGATGCTGCGCGTGGCCCGGCTCACCTCCCGCCATCGTCGCGTGCGCTACGCCATCGGTGCGGCCGAGGCACTCCCAGTCGATGACGGCGTCGCCACGGTCGCCTGGTCGATCGCCACGGTGCACCACTGGCACGACCTCGACGCCGGCGTGGCCGAGGTCCACCGCGTCCTACGCCCCGACGGCCGCTTCCTCGCGCTCGAGCGTCGCACCACACCGGGTGCCACGGGCGTCGCCAGTCACGGCTGGACGCCCGACCAGGCGCGGGCGTTCGCCGATCATCTCTCATCGCACGGCTTCGCCGACGTGACCATCGGCGAGCACGCGGCCCGCCCGACGATGCTCAGCGTTCTCGCCACCCGCGAGTGACCTGACGCCCAGAGCCCGCCGTGAGCGTGGTTGTCTCGGGATTGGGAGGGGACGCCGGCGTGAAGCGATCGGACCCGTTTGTTGAATTGCACCGCCGGCAGCGACGCCGACGCGTCGCGGTCGTCATCGGAGTTGCGACCGTCATCGTGGCTGCCGGTCTGTTGATCGATCGTGCCCTCGGATGGGACGCACAGCCGATCAGCGAGGTGCTGGTCCAGGCACCCAACTGCTTGTACGTGATGGGACATTGCCACGATGCCGCCCGGGTCGATGTCGACGAGCAAGGTGACGTCGTTGAGCTCGAGCTGCTCACTCGGGGGTCCCGGCGAGGTGACTGCGGTGACGGGGTCGAAGTCACCCTCGCCGAACCGCTCGGAAGCCGCCGTGTCGTCGACACAGCGACAGGCGAGGCACCTCCCCTCTGCGAATCCGACGGCCTCCCCTCGTGTTAGATGACGGCGTGAACCGGCCGTGGGGGACTTCGTTCGCCGCGTGGCTCGCCGGCGTGGCCGCGTTCCAGACCGCGCTCGCGCTCGGTGCGCCCTGGGGCGCGGCCGCCTGGGGCGGCGCCCATGTCGGCGTGCTGCCAGGTCGCCTGCGCGCCGCCAGCACGGCCGGTGCGGTGGCCTGGGTCGGTGCGGCGAGCGTGGCGGCCGGCGTTGTGGGTGGCGACACGGCCCGCCGCCGGGTGCTGCGCGGTACCACTGGCTTCGCCGGCCTGGGTCTGCTGCTCAACGCCGCGTCGCCCTCCCACATCGAACGTGCGATCTGGGTGCCGCTCACCTCGGTCGGCGTGGCGCTCGGCGTGCTCGCCCTCCGAGAGACGCCCCCACGTTGAGGGCGCTCACCGAGCCGGGAAGGTTGAGACCTGCGCCGTAGCCCCATCGGCGGGCGACCGGCGTGATGTGGATGGAAAGAGTGCTTGACATCGAGCGGTTGACAAGTTATCTTTCCATCCGTGAGGACCTGGCGACCAGATCGCGGGGCGATGCCGATGATCGCAGGGGCGGTGTGTCTGCTCGTCGCCAGCTGCGCGGACCAGGCATCAGAGCCGCCGCCGTTGTCCTCTCCGCCGGAAACTGGCTCAGTGGCCGTCGCGGCATCGACTCCGTCGGTCGAGGTCCGAGGCCTGCTCGAGGACTGGGCGGCGCAGGGTGACGGCGCCGCGGCGGTCGCCCTCGCTGCCTCGGGCGGTGCGGTGCAGGTCCACGCCGCTGGCGCGGCTTCCGCTGACGATCGAGATGTCGACGAGGACTCAGGCTTCCGCATCGGCAGTCTGACCAAGACGTTCGTGGCCGTGATGGTGTTGCAGGCGCTCGACGAGCAGGACATCGGACTCGACACCGCGGTGGCCGACCTCGTCGCGGTCGACGCCGACGGCGTCACCATCCGCCAGCTGTTGAGCCATCGCTCGGGATTGCCGGAACACACCGACGGTGAGCTGGCCCCGGCGGTGCTGGCCGAGCCGGACAGGAAGTGGACGGCGACCGACGTCATGGCGCTCGTCGAGGACCAGCCGTTGGAGTTCGAACCTGGCGCGCGCTTTGCCTACTCGAACACCAACTACATCGTCACCGGCCTGTTGCTGGAGAAGCTCACCGGAAGCAGCGTCGCCGAGAACCTACGCACCCGCCTCGTCGAACCGCTGGCGATGACCGGCACCTACTTTCCGCCGGACCCGAGCCGTCACCCCGTCACCGGGTTCTCACGTTCGCTGCCTGGTGGCACCTCCGACGCCTCGGCGTACACCGCGCTGGAGACGGCCGCAGGTGCCGCCGGCGGGATGGTGTCCACAGCCGGTGACGTCGCCACGTTCATCCAAGCCCTCGGCGACGGTGAGCTGTTGCCACCGGACGTGTACCGCGAGATGGTGGCCGACATCGACGGACCCGACGGTGCCGGGCTCGGCGTCTTCGCCGCCGATCCACCATCGCCGACGGGAATCTCCAACGCCGGAGCCATCCCCGGGTTCGTCTCGTTCATGCAGTACGACCCTGCGACCGGCGACGTGCTGGTGCTGCTGGTCAGCGACGACAGCCGATCTGTCGAACCGCTCGGTGCCGGCCTGCAGGACCTCCTCGAGGCCGGCTGACTCCGTGATCGCTCAACGGTCCGTCTCCATCCACCGATCCTTGCCCGTCCGGTTGAGGGAGGTCCGCCGAAATGCGCAACCACGTCCGATCGCTGCGGACATCGTCCGGGCTGTCCCAGTCCGAGCTCGCCGAACTGCTTGGCGTGTCCCGCCAGACCATCGGCGCGATCGAAGCCGAACGATGGACGCCGTCACTGCCGCTGGCCTTCGCCATCGCCCGCCACTTCAGTGTCCCAGTCGAGGAGGTGTTCGACGATGACCCGACGTGACCTGCGCCGTTGGGCCGCTCCCCGCCTTCGGAGTGGCGTTCGGTCTCCTGTTGGGCGCCATCTTCCTCGCCCGCGACGAGCCTGGCTCGCCGGAGCCAAGCAGTCCGATCGTCTCGTTGCGGCGTCCGACCACAGCCGTCCTCGTCGCGTTCCTTTGGGAGCTGGCCCACGGACGCGACGGCAGCCCGTACGCCCTCCTCGGCGGAATCGCCGACGCCGCCTTCATCGGCGCGACCGTGTGATACCGACGCACCCTCTGAGTCAGACCCGCCCACCGACAGGAACTGCCGTGACCCCGAGAAGAGGAACATGGCAGCTCGGTACTTCGAGGCGTTCACCGCGACCGACCACGAGACGATCCTTTCGCTGTTCTCCGACGATGTCGTGTGAAACATCCATTGGCCACGTCCGAGCACGCCACCGCGCGTCGTCGATTGCGGTACTAGGCGGTGCCGAGTAGGGCTTCGACCCCGCCGACGAACGAGCTGATCATCTCGTCCGAGGGCGGGAGGACCTGGGTCAGCATGACTGCGGCCGTCGCCTGCTGGGGCCAGGTGTACCAGAGGGTCCCGAACCCACCACCCCAGCCGTAGCGCGCCAGGGTGACCGAGTCGTCGTGGTCGGGATCGACGACCTGAACGCCGTAACCCCAGCCGTGGCCGTCGAGGAACGCCTGAGCCGAGGGCGCCCGACGCTGCGCATCAGTGAGGTGGTCAGTCGTCATCGCGACCACCGAATCGCTCGACAGGACACCACCACCGCCGTCGAGCAGCGCACCGGCGAAGCGCAACAGGTCCGCCGCCGTCGAGATCAGGCCGTTGCGCGCATCCGGGAAGGTCGGCGGCGTTGCCCAACGGCTCTCGGCGCTTGCTTCGTCGAAGACCTCGAGGCCGGACTCGGCCCGGGCGAAGCACGGGGGAAGACCGGACGGGGCAACGAATGCGGTGTCGTCCATCCCGAGTGGCGCCAGGAGACGAGCACGCAGCAGCTCGTCCAGGGACTGGCCGGCCGATTCGGCGAGGACCACGCCGAGGATGCCATAGGAGAACTCGTATCGCCAGATCGTTCCGGGCTGATCGAGCAGCGGCAGCTCGGCGAAGCGCGCCACCCATTCCTGCGGGTCGGGCGGTATCGACGGGTCGGGCGGTCCCATGCCCAACTGGGCCCCAGCTGCGGCATCGACGACGGGCGAATCGCCGTCGGTCACGAACCCGAACCCGCCGCGCATCGTCAACAGGTCGTCGACGGTGATCGAACGATCCGCAGGCACAGTGTCGTCGAGTGCAGCATCGACACGGCGCAGCACTCGCCGATCGGCCAGCGCCGGCAGGTACCGCTCGATCGGATCGTCCAGATCGAGCACACCGTCCTCGACAAGCGCCAACGCTGCCGCCGCCGCCAGGGGCTTCGTGTTCGACGCCACCCGCATCGGGGTGTCCGTGGTCAGCGGCGCACCACCCGGTGACGTCGAACCCGCAGCCTCCACGGTGACCGAGCCGTCGCGGAGCAGACCCACGATCGCTCCGGGTACCTCCCCGGACTCGACGTACGGTCGGATCGAATCGATCACCCTGACCGCGGTCACAGCGCCAATCCTCGCGGGCCCAGGAAGGCGGTCAGCGACCTCATGAAGACTTCGAAGGCATCGCGGTGGATGCTGTGGCCGGCGCCGGGCACCCCGACCGTCGTCACGTGCCGGTTGAGCCGTCGTGCGTCCTCGGCTCCAGCGGCGCGGACGGTGACGTTGTCGTCGACGGCGGAATCGCCGATGAACAGCAGCGTGGGGCACTCGATCGCGGCGACGACATCCCGCCAGGCGTTGATGTCGTCGTCGGATTCCAGCCAGGTGGCGACCCGCTGGTCGACGGCCGTCTTCGCCGCCGCCCAGGTGCGCCGGTCGAGGTCGCTCCACATCGGATGGTCGGCTTCCGCCCGAGCGACAAGCTCAGCGACGGGAGCTCTGGCGTCGCGGGCGATGTCCGCCATCCATCCCTGCAGGTCGTAGTCATCAGCGCTCTGCGGACGCTCCGGCCAGTGAGGGTCCACGAGGACCAGGGCTCGCACCCGCTCGCCGAACGCTGCTGCCACCGCAGCGGTGTGAGGCCCGGCCATGGAGTGGCCGACGAGCACGACGGGCCCGTTCGCGACGCGTTCCAGCAGTGCCGTCAGGTCGGCGACGTGGTTGCGATAGGCGTACGACCCGGCGTGATCCGACTGGCCGTGTCCCCGGGCGTCGTAGGCGACGATGTCGACGCCCGGGAGTGCCTCGACGACGCTGGACCAGCAGGCCGCACTGTCGGTGATGCCGTGGGCCATGACCAGGGTGGGGCCGTCGCCGGACCGTCGGTACCAGCGGATGCGGGGGGCGCCTCCGCCGGCCGCCCCGAAGGACCAGCCCTGGTCCGTCCACACGTCACCGAGCACGCCGGCAGGCTAGGGCGGGTCTCCCTGGCGGTTTCCGTGCCTCGCCGCCGGATCGTCAGCCTGCCGGTCAGATGGCCGTGGAGCCGCCAACCCGCCCCGCCTGCGTCAGACCTCGATCGGATCCGCCGTCAGGTCGCCGCCGGCATCCCCGGTGTTGACGGTTCCTCGCGGTTCGATCAGCAGCACCCGCGTCTCTGCCGCCGCCTCCGGGCAGTGCTCGACGCCCTTCGGCACGACGAACAGCTCACCGGGTTCGAGCTCGATGTCGCGATCGCGCAGGTGGATGGTCAGGTGTCCTTCGATGACGAGGAAGAAGTCGTCGGTGTCGTCGTGCTTGTGCCAGACGAACGGACCCTGGACCTTGACGATCTGGAGCTTGTAATCGTTCAGGTAGCCAACGATCGCCGGTTTGTAGAACCCCTCGAGGAGATCGAACTTCTGTGCCAGGTTGACCTTGTCGTCCATCACCCCAAAGCATGCCTGCCGTCATCGACCGGGTGTGTTCGTCGGAACCCTTTCCGGCGCACACCGGCTCGTCCAACGTGAGGCCGTCCGTCGACCCGTCGGGTCGCACAAGGGGGACCCTGATCGGGACGCAGAAGGCGAGCCTACGCCCGGGCAACATTCGGCCGTGCCGCACAGGGAGCGGCTGCCAGCCCAGGTCGACGCCAACGCTCTCCGAGGTCGACGACCGTGCCCACGCAGCCGACCCGCTCCCCCCATCATTGACCCTTAGTGGTCTCCGGCGGAACTACATGCGTGTAACTTGGATCTGAGGGGTAGCTCGCTGGGAGCGCCGTGTCGTGCTGGTTGGGGGTGCGATGTCGAGACAGAGCCCGTTCGTGATCGACTTGAGCGTCGAGGATCGCCAACAGCTGGAGTCGTTGGTTCGCCGCCGCACCGCTGAGCAGCGGATGGTGGTGCGG
>JBPCJL010000102.1:0-10200 GCA_051005355.1 Ilumatobacteraceae bacterium | reverse complement strand
GTCCTGCCCCCCGTCGAATCGCCGACCGGTTTCGCCGAGCTCGGCGTACCGCCTCACGTCGACGATGCGCTCGCCGCCGCCGGGTTCGCCCAACCGTTCGAGATCCAGACCGCCGCCATCCCGGTGGCGATGGAAGGCCACGACGTCTGTGGTCGCGCCAAGACCGGCTCGGGCAAGACCCTCGCCTTCGGCGTGCCGATGATGGCCCGCATCAGCGACCGAGCCGAGCCGGCCATGCCGCGCGGCCTCGTCCTCGTCCCCACGCGTGAGCTCGCCGTGCAGGTCGCCGAGGTGCTCGAGCCGCTCGCTGCCCACGTCGGCCAGCGCATCCTCGCCGTGTACGGCGGCTCGAGCCGCCACGATCAGATCGACGAGCTGCACCGCGGCATCGAGATCGTCGTGGCCACCCCGTTGCGGTTGATCGATCTCCTCAAGTCGGCCGAGGTGTCGTTGGCCGACGTCGACGTGGTCGTGCTCGACGAGGCCGACCGGATGGCCGACGACGGCTTCACGCCGCAGGTCGAGTGGATCCTGCGCCACTGCACGGGCCGCACCCAGACCATGCTCTTCTCGGCCACGCTCGACGGTGATGTTGGCCACCTGGTGCGGCGGTACCTGAGTGACCCGGTCGAGGTGTCTGTCAACGCGGCCACGGACACCGTCGGCACGATGCACCACCTGTTCCTTGCCGTGCACCACATGGACAAGGACCGGGTGATCGGCGCCATCAGCCAGGGCATCCCCAGGCTGGCGGTGTTCTGTGCGACCAAACGGCTCTGCGACCGCGTCGCCCACTCGCTGAGCGAGTTGGGCGTCGACGCGGCGGCGATCCACGGTGACCTGCCGCAGCCGGCGCGCGAGCGAGCGTTGCGGCGTTTCGCCGAGGGCAAGCTGGCCGTCCTCGTGGCCACTGACGTCGCGGCGCGGGGTCTCGACATCGACGAGGTCGGCGCGGTCGTCCACTATGACCCGCCGAAGGACGCCAAGGAGTACCTCCACCGTTCCGGACGCACAGCGCGCGCCGGGCGCGACGGGTGGGCCGTGACGTTGGTCGAGTACAACCAGCACACCCAGATGCGCATCCTGCAGCGGACGCTGCGGCTCCCGCTCGAAGCGCCCATCGAGGTGTTCAGCAACGACCAGCGACTGCGCGACCTCGACGCCTTTCGCCCCCGCGACCGCCAAACGGCCTGACCGAGAGCGCCTCGCCGGGACGAAAGTACGGTCGCTCGATGCGCTTCGGCACGACGTTCCGGGTGATCGCAGGCCTGGTGCTCCTGGCGGGCTGCGGCGGCGATGGCGGCGCTGCCGACACGCTCGCCCCCATCGAGGGCGCCGCAGGGGACACCGGCGGCACCACGGCCACACCTCCGACGCTGTCGATGACGACCGCAGGGGCCGTCGATGCCGGCGCTGCTGCCGGCTTCGTCAGCGTGACGGTGCAGGTGGCCAGCGCAGGGATCGACGAGACGCTGGCCCTGGATCGGGCCAGCGTGCCGGCCACGGCCCTCGACCCGTTGAACCTGGATGCGACGTGCAGCGCGCTCGACGGAGGGGACCCGGTTGCGCTGTCGATCATCGATCTGCGCCGGCTGGCGGCCGGGAGCCGTCTGGTGTCGGCGGCGCTGCACACCGAGGAGCCGGCCACGGCGCCGGGCGAGCACGCGGGGCGGCTCAAGATCGCCGATGCCGAGCAGCTGACCACGGACTACGAGGTCGCCATCCAGGTCACCGACGGCGGTCGGTCGGGGACGTTCGGCGGGTCGGACGAGGGCGGCAACCCGATCAGCGGGTCGTGGGTGTGTGCCGACGAGCCCGTCGCCCCGCCCAGCACGAGCATCCAACCAGTGCCGAGCGAGCCGGAGCCTGACGGGACGAGCTGACGCTCAACCCATCCAGCCGGGGCGACGGCGCTCGAAGTCGGTGATGGCGTCGGTGTGGCCGAGCGTGATCCCGATGTCGTCGAGGCCGTTGAGGAGGCGGTGGCGCGTCGATTCGTCCAACTGGAACGGCTCGATCATCCCGATCGCCGGCACCTCGACGACGCGCCGGTCGATGTCGACGATGATCTCCGTCGCCGGGTCGGCGTCGATGGCGGTCCAGATCTGCTGCACCAACGCGTCGGCCAGGACGACGGGCACCAGGCCGTTCTTGGCGCAGTTGTTGCGGAAGATGTCGGAGAAGCTGGGGGCGATCACGGCGTCGAATCCGTGCTGCTGCAGCGCCCACACGGCGTGCTCGCGCGACGACCCGACGCCGAAGGCCGGGCCGGCGACGAGGATCGTCGCGCCGGCGAAGCGCTCGTCGTTGAGAACGAAGTCGCGGTCGTCGCGCCACGTCGCGAACAGACCCTTCTCGAACCCGGTGCGCTCCACGCGCTTCAGCCACTCGGCCGGGATGATCTGGTCGGTATCGACGTCCGAGCGCCGCAGCGGCAGCCCGTTCCCCGAGATCACCTCCACAGCCTTCATGTGAGATCTTCAGCGTGGCCGATGACGCCGAGCAGGATCGCGTCGGGAACTCGGCCATGAAGGAAAAGACCGTGCTGATGATTCGCTCGCTCGAAGACTCGCTCGCTCATTTGAGATCCTCGGGGGTGGCGAAGTGGCCGGCGACCGCAGTGGCGGCGGCGACGGCCGGCGACACCAGGTGGGTCCGCCCGCCGCGGCCCTGGCGGCCCTCGAAGTTGCGGTTGCTGGTGCTCGCCGCCCGTTCGCCCGGCGCCAGCTTGTCCGGGTTCATGGCCAGGCACATCGAGCAGCCGGGCTCGCGCCAGTCGGCGCCGGCGGTGGTGAAGACCCGGTCGAGCCCCTCGGCCTCGGCCTGTGCCTTGACCGCATGGCTGCCGGGGACGACCATCACGCGGGCCGCGGTGACCTGGCGGCCGTCGAGCACGGCTGCCGCCAGCCGCAGGTCCTCGATGCGGCTGTTCGTGCACGATCCGATGAACACCGTGTCCACGGCGACGTCGCGCAGCGCGGTCCCGGGCTCGAGCCCCATGTACGCCAGCGCCCTGGCCACCGTCTCGCGCGTGGTCGCGTCGGCGAAGTCGTCGGGCGACGGCACCGTGCCGTCGATCATGGTGACCTGACCGGGGTTCGTCCCCCAGGTGACCTGCGGTCGCAGTGTCGTGGCGTCGATGCGCACGGCGCGGTCCCACTCGGCGTCGTCGTCGCTGCGCAACTGGCGCCACTCGGCGATCGCCTCCTCCCACGCCGGTCCCCGAGGGGCGTGGGCGCGACCCTCGAGGTAGGCGAACGTGGTGTCGTCCGGGGCGACGAGCCCGGCGCGCGCCCCGGCTTCGATGGACATGTTGCAGACCGTCATGCGGCCCTCCATCGAGAGGTTGCGGATGGCCGAGCCCCGGTACTCGATCACGTGGCCGATGCCCCCGCCGGTGCCGATCTCGCCGATCACGGACAGGATGACGTCCTTGGCGGTGACGCCCGCCGGCAGCTGGCCGTCCACCTCGACCGACATCCACCTCGGGCGGGCCTGCGGCAGCGTCTGCGTGGCCAGCACGTGCTCGACCTCGCTCGTCCCGATCCCAAAGGCCAGCGCGCCGAAGGCTCCGTGGGTGGCGGTGTGGCTGTCGCCGCACACGATCGTCATGCCCGGCAGGGTCCGGCCCTGTTCGGGCCCGATGACGTGGACGATGCCCTGTCCCGGGTCGCCCATCGGGTACAGCGTGATGGCGAACTCGCGGGCGTTCTCGCGCAGCACCGCGACCTGGCGCGCCGACACCGGGTCGGCGATCGGTTGGTCGATGTCCGCAGTCGGGACGTTGTGGTCCTCGGTGGCCACGGTCAGCTCGGGTCGGCGCACTCGCCGTCCCGACATCCGCAGCCCGTCGAAGGCCTGCGGGCTGGTGACCTCGTGCACGAGGTGGAGGTCGATGTAGAGGAGGTCGGGCTCGTGCGGTGCGGCGTGCACCACGTGGCGGTCCCAGATCTTCTCCGGCAGTGTTCGCGCGGCCATGGCGTCTCACATCCTGGCACGACGTTTCGGCGTCGCAACCAGGACCGTGCGGGCGGCGGCTACTCGACCGTGAGTTCGGCGAACATGCCGGCGGTGAAGTGCGGCGGACCACCGGCCACCTCCGGCGGTTCGCCGGTCGACGCTTGGGCGGCGGCGATGTACTCCGCCGGGTCGGCGCCGATCGGGATGAAGCACATGATGGCGTAGCGGCCGGGCTCGGCAAGTGTGCCGTCACCGACGGCCGGGAACCCGGCCTCGCTCGGCGGGGCAACGATGACGGTGGCCGGCCCGCCGGCGAACAGCGCCCCGAGCTCGGCCTCGGGCAGCATCACGAGCTCCTCGACCGGGCGCGTCTCGTCGTCGGGCAGGCGGAAGGCGACCAGCTCGTGCACCTCTGCCATCGAGGTGTTGTTCAGGTTCAACATGGTGCCGGCAGGCACCGACGCCGGGAGGTCCTCGAAGGCTTAGTCGATGGCGTTGACCTCCACCATCATCATGTCGCCCATCGACGTGCTCGTCGCCGCCGCCGCCGTGGTCGGTGCCGGAGCGGCGCTGGTGGCCGGTTCGGCCGTCGTCGCCGACGATCCGGAGTCGTCGTCGCCGCAGGCGGCCAGTACGGCCATCGTCAGCACGCCGGCGGCGGCGAGCCGGGCGCGGCGAGAGGTGCTCGTGGTCATGGTCCCGTCCTTTTGAGTGTCCGCTGTCTTCGCCGAGGCAGCGGTCAGGACCGCTGCCGGCGGGAGATGATACGTGCCGCCGCATGGTCCAACCCGTCAATACGCTGAGCACGTGAGCGCGATGACGGCGATGGGCGTCGAGGCGCCGCTGCCGGGTGATTGGGCTGACCAAGTGCGCGAGCTGGCCCGCCAGCGCGACGCCGTGATCCTGGCCCACAACTACCAGGTGCCCGAGGTGCAGGAGGTGGCCGACCACGTCGGCGATTCCCTCGGCCTGTCGCGGGTGGCGGCAGAGGTGGAGGCGTCGACCATCGTGTTCTGCGGCGTCCACTTCATGGCCGAGACGGCCAAGATCCTGAGCTACGACAAGACGGTGCTGATCCCGGACGAGCGAGCCGGGTGCAGCCTGGCCGAAACGATCACCGCCGATCAGCTGCGGGCATGGAAGGCCGAGCACCCCGGCGCCGTCGTGGTCAGCTACGTGAACACCACCGCGGCGGTCAAGGCGGAGACCGACATCTGCTGCACGTCGTCCAACGCCGTGGACGTCGTCGCCTCGATCCCCGAGAACACCGAGGTGCTGTTCTGCCCGGACCAGTTCCTCGGCGCTCACGTGCAGCGCCAGCTCGACCGGCCGAACATGCACATCTGGCTCGGCGAGTGCCACGTCCACGCCGGCATCAACGGCGCCGACCTCAAGGCCCGGGTGGCAGAGGACCCCGACGCCGAGCTCTTCATCCACCCGGAGTGCGGGTGCGCGACCAGCGCGCTCTACCTCGTCGGCGCCGGTGTCGTGCCCGAGACCCGCACCCGGATCCTCTCGACGAGCGGGATGGTCGAGGCGGCGGCGGCGTCGACGGCCCGCAAGGTCCTGGTGGCCACGGAGACCGGCATGCTGCACCAGCTCTCGAAGGCCAACCCGCTGGTGCTGTTCGAGCCGGTCAACCGGGCCGCCGTGTGCAAGTACATGAAGATGATCACGCCGGCCAAGCTGCTGCGGTCGTTGCGTGACGGGGTCGACGTCGGCGACGTCCCGCCCGACATCGCCGAGCGGGCCCGCCGGTCGGTGGAGCGGATGATCGAGATCGGCCAGCCGTCACCGACCGGCGAATGAAGTCGCGATGATGGCGCTGCCGAGGCGGCTGGCCGCGCCGGCACCGTCGTGGGAGCGCGACGTCGACGTCGTCGTGCTCGGGTCAGGAGCGGCGGGGCTGGCGGCGGCGCTGGCGGTGCGCCCGGTGCGGGAGGCGCTGATCGTCACCAAGGACGCGCTCGACGCGGGGTCGACGGCGTGGGCCCAGGGCGGACTGGCAGCCGTGCTCGACCCGACCGACTCCGTCGCCGATCACGTCCTCGACACGCTTGCTGCCGGCGCCGGGCTGTGCGATGTTCACGTCGTGACGGAGCTGGTGCGGGAGGCGCCGACGGCGATCCGTTACCTGATGCGCCTCGGTGCGGCCTTCGATCCTGCGGTCGGCGGGGTCGAGCCGGCGCTGACCCGCGAGGGTGGCCACCGCCACGACCGCATCGTGCACTCGGGCGGGGATCGCAGCGGGGCCGAGGTGCAGCGCACGCTCGACCAGTCGGCGATGGCGGCCGGCGTCGAGGTGCTCGAGAAGGCGTTCGCCCTCGACCTGCTCTTCGGTGACGGTCCGGCCGGACGCCAAGCCGCAGGGGTGACCGTGGGGATGCTGGACGGTGCCGGTGAGGTCGAGTCGGTCGGCGTCGTCACGGCGCGGGCCGTTGTGCTGGCGACCGGCGGCTACGGGCAGGTCTTCGCGTCGACGTCGAACCCGCCCGCGGTCACGGGCGACGGGTTGGCGTTGGCGCTGCGCGCCGGATTGACGGCGCGCGACGTCGAGTTCGTCCAGTTCCACCCGACGGTGATGTGGCGCGGACCGGACGCGCGAGGACAGCAAGCGCTCGTCAGCGAGGCCGTGCGGGGCGAAGGTGCCGTGCTCTACGACGGCGCCGGCCGCCGGGTGATGGCCGGCGTGCACCCGCTCGAGGATCTGGCGCCGCGCGACGTCGTGGCCGCGGCGATCAGCCGGCGGATGGCGGAGGCGCCCGGCGGCGTCGACGATCACGTGTGGCTTGACGCCACGCACCTCGGCGAGCGGTTCTACGAGCGCTTCCCTTCGATCACGGCGGCGTGCCGGGAGATCGGCGTCGACCCGGCGCGTCAGCGCATCCCCATGGCGCCGGCGGCCCACTATGCCTGCGGCGGCGTGCCGGCGGGCCTCGACGGCACCACCGCTGTGCCCGGGCTGTACGCCGTCGGCGAGGTGGCGTGCACCGGCGTCCACGGCGCCAACCGCCTGGCCTCGAACTCGCTGACCGAGAGCGTCGTGGCCGGGACGCGCCTCGGACGCGAGCTGGCCTGGGAGTTGCCGGCGGCGGTCGAGCCGTCGATGGCGGACGCCACGGCCGGTGTGCTCGATGCCGGCCATCGCCCCGAGGTGCGCGGCGCCATGTCGCGCTACGTCGGGGTGCTCCGCGACGCCGGCTCGCTCGAGGCGGCGGCGACCGTGCTCGGCGCCGTCGCCGGCAAGGTGGGCCCCGATGGCCGCTCGTGGCGCAAGTCGTGGGAGGCGACCAACCTGCTGACCGTCGGTTCCGTCGTCGTCGCCGCCGCCGCGCAGCGAACCGAGAGCCGGGGCTGCCACCGCCGCACCGACTTCCCCGAGCCACGCGCCGAGTGGCTGCGCCACCTCGACGTCACGCTCGACGACGCCGGCGAGCTGCAAGTCCGGTGAACGACGACACCCGGCGCCGGCTCGAGGCCACCGGACTCGACCCCGATGCTGTCGTCACCGTCGTCGAAGTGGCGTTGGCCGAGGACCTGATGGGCGGCATCGACGTCACGTCGGCGGCGACGGTGGCGCCGGACCACCGCAGCACGGGCACGTTCGGCTCGCGAGCCGAGGGCGTGGTCGCCGGCCTCGCCGTCGCCGCCGCGACGATCGAGGTGGTGTGCGGCGACGACGCGGCGGACTTCGCCTACGTGGTGGACGACGGCGGGCGAGTCGTCGCCGGGGAGGAGGTGGCGCGGGTGACGGCGCCGACCCGTGGCCTGCTGACTGCCGAGCGAACGGCCCTGAACCTGCTGTGCCACCTGTCTGGGGTGGCCACGCTCACCCGGCGCTGGGCCGACGAGCTAGCCGGCACGGGGTGCGTCGTGCGCGACACGCGCAAGACGACACCCGGCCTGCGGGCGCTCGAGAAGTACGCCGTGCGCTGCGGCGGCGGCGCCAACCACCGGATGGGGTTGTCCGACGCCGCCCTGGTCAAGGACAACCACGTCGTCGCCGTCGGTGGCGTGGCCGAGGCGTTCGCCGCCGTGCGAGCCCTCGAAGCGACGATCCAGGTGGAGATCGCGGTCGACTCGCTCGACGGCCTGCGGGTGGCGATCGAGGCCGGCGCCGACCTGGTACTGCTCGACAACTTCGACCTGACCGGGATGCGCGCCGCGGTCCGATCGCGCGACGAGCTTGCGCCGGCCGTCCTGCTCGAGGCCAGCGGCGGCCTCACGTTGGCCGTCGCCCGCCAGGTCGGCGAGACCGGCGTCGACTACGTCGCCGTCGGCGAGCTCACCCACTCCGCCCGCATCCTCGACCTCGGCCTCGACCTCCACCCAAAGAACGAGTTCTGACGAGAATTCGGTGTCGTTTTCGACCCCGATCTCGCCACAGAATCGCGCCAGACCCGTCCGAGGGGTCCACCACGGGTGTGCGCTGGGGGATCTACGGTGGCCGGCCGTGCGCCGGGGGCCCGCGCTGATCGCCATGGGCATCGCCACGTCTGTGGTCGTCGCCTGCGGTGTTGCCGACGGCTCGACGACTCCCGCTGGCCCGCCGCTGACGATCGAGGTGTCGACAGACCCTCCGATCACGGTGCTGGCGAAGCGGAAGCAGCCGGCCGAGACGCTGGCTCCGGTGGCGCTCGTCGACGGGCCAGCCGAGACGGTGGCTCCCGAGACGACGGCGGCGCCCGCCCTGCTACGTCGGTTCAGCGTGGTGGCCGGCGGTGACATCCTGTCCCACACGTCGGTCATCCGCCAGGCCGGCGCCCACGCGGGCGGCGTCGGGTTCGACTGGGCGCCGATGTTCGACGCCGTCCGGCCGGTCATCGAGAGCGCCGACGTCGCGATCTGCCACCTGGAGACGCCGGTACGGGCGCCGGGGACGGAGGTCGACGGTGTGGTGCCGGTCTTCGGGATCCCGGCTGAGATCGCCGCCGGCCTGAAGACGGTGGGGTACGACCGGTGCTCGCTGTCGTCCAACCACGCCCTCGACCAGGGTGCGGCCGGGATCGACGCCACGCTGGGCGCCTTCGACGCCGCCGGGCTGGGCCACGCCGGGATGGCCCGCAGCGCGGGCGAGGCGGCGGCCCGCCTGTTCGAGATCAACGGCGTGACCGTCGGCCACGTGTCGGCGTCGTTCGCTTTCAACGGCCTCCCGCTGCCCGACGGCGAGCCGTGGCGGGCCAACCTGATCGATCCGGCCCGCATCGTCGCCGACGCCCAGCAGGCCCGGGTCGCCGGCGCGTCGGTGGTCATCGTGTCGCTGCACTGGGGGTCGGAGGGCGTCAGCGAGGTGATCCCGGCGCAGCGCCAGGTCGCCGACATGATCACGGCCAGCGGCGCAGTGGACCTCGTCATCGGCCATCACGCCCACGTGGTGCAGCCGATTGAGCAGGTCAACGGGCGCTGGGTGGTGTTCGGGATGGGCAACCAGCTGAGCGGGATGGGTGACTCGACGGACTGCTGCGGCGTCCGGGCGCTCGACGGCATGATGGTGCGGGCCGAGATCGTCGAGCAGCCCGATGGGACGTTCGCCGTCGACCGGCCCCAGGCCATCCCCACCTACCTCGGCCGTGAGCCGTACCGCATCGTGCCGGTCCAGGCCGCGCTCGCCGACCCCGCCGTGGCCGGCCACATCACCCCGGCCGACCTGCTCGCCTCCCTCGATCGCACCACCCAGGTCGTCGGCCCCCACCTCGCGTTCTGACGACAGTTTGATACCCGCACGGGTACCGATCGCGCCGTAGAACGCGTCAGCTTTCCGCTTTCGGCTCATGGCGACGCCCAGGGAGAGTGTGATCGAACGTCTCGAAGTCGTCCACCTGTTCACGAAGCAGCACGGCGTGGCGTCCGTGCGGCAACTACGGGCACTCGGCGTGTCAATGCACGCCATCGCCAACGCGCGCGAGCGCGGCACCGTCATCAACGTCGTCACCGGCGTGGTCCGACTGGCCGGCACCCAGGAGTCATTCGTATCGCGAGCGATGGCGCTGCAGCTGCACGTCAGCCCGTTGTCGTACCTGAGCGGGGTGAGCGCCGGGGTCATCCATGGGCTGCGGGGGATGCCCCGACACCCGATCGAGATCACCACCGAGCAGCAACGTCGAAAGAACATGCCGAGCTGGGGTCGGTTGGAGTACACGAGTTGGGCCGAAGACCTCCGCCAGGTGCAGACCAGCCCCGCCGTGCTGCGCTTCGCCGATCCGCTCCTGATGCTGTTCCGGCTGGCGAGGACGTTCAACC
>JBPCJL010000101.1:0-9120 GCA_051005355.1 Ilumatobacteraceae bacterium | reverse complement strand
GCTGGTGGCGGATCTCGTCGCGGGCCGCCGCGAAGTGCGTCGTCTCGTAGGCGATGAGGATGCCGAAGATGACGGCGACGACCGCCGCCGTGGCCAGCGCCGGCACGTGCGGCGCCAGCACGATCGTGGCCAGCAGTGCCGCCACGGCGATGGTGCGCTGGCGGTTCAGCGAACCGAGGTTGCGCAGCCGGAACGCCACCAGGGCCAACAGGTACAGCGCCGCCCCGCCGGCCAGGGCCACCGCGGCCACGACCTTGAGTGGCTCCCCGACGTCCCCGAGCGTCTTCTTCAGCCCGAGCGCCACGAGGACGATGCCGGCCACCATGCCGAAGTGCAGGTAGGAGTACGAGTCGCGCGCCATCGAGTTCTGCTCTCGACCCGGCCCGAGCGCGATGAGCCGCTTGGTGGCGACGATCGACACCACGTCGAAGTAGGCCCACCACTGAGCGGCGGCGAGGGCGATGCCGATCACCGCGGCCGCCACGATGCCGGCGTCCACGCCCGAGTCGGCGCCGACGCCGATGGCGACGATCGACTCACCGAGGGCGATGATGATGACCAGCCCGTGCCACTCTGCGAAGTGCTCGGGGTGCAGCGGCCAGCCCTCCACGCCGAAGAGGTACGGCTCGCCGACGTCGAGCACGATGGCGAGGATCCACAGCGCGCCCTTGGCCCAGCCGTCGAGGAACGACGCCGCCGTCAGCAGGCCGACGCCGAGCGCTGTGCCGATCGCCAACCCGATGACGGATCGGCGTAGCTGCGGCTCGTCACGGCTGGCGAGCAGAAACAGCCCGATCTGGGCGAACCGCACGACGCCGTAGGCGACGGCGAAGAGGAGATCGAGGTCGCCGAAGGCGGCGGGGACGCACAGTGCGGCGACGAGGAGGGCGGCCATGGCGGCGAAGATCACGAGCCGCACCGCGCCCTCTTCCGGGTCGACCACGCTCGTCAGCCAGGCGTACCCGACCCACGACCACCACAGCACGGCCAACACGCCGAGGCCCTTGAACAGTCCCGTCCACGTCGGTTCGTCGGCCATCAGCGCCGTGCACTGGGTGATGGCGAGCACGAAGACGAGGTCGAAGAACAGCTCGAGCGGGGTCACCTGCTCGCCCTCGCGTCGCGCCGCCCGCAGGCGCGGCGTCCGAGCGAGGGCCATGGATCGCGATCATCGCGGCCAGCGCCCATCCGCGCCACCGGTACCCTGCGCGGAGATGATCCGCCTGGACGCGGCGACCGTGCTGCTGCAGTGGGCCGTCGGCGGGATGGCGTTCTGCTGGTTCACCACCAGGCGGCGGATGGTCGGCCTCGGCTACGGCTGGCTGCTGCGCAGCGTCTACCTCGTCATGGCCCTCGGCGCCTTCGCTCTCGGCGTCGCCTTCGGCGCGGTCGCCGTCCGGGAGGTTGCTGCGGTGGGCGTCGCCGTCGGCTGCCTGATCGCCCTCGCCGTGTCGATCGCCCGTCGGCGCGTCGGCGTGCGTGGACAGCAGGCCGAGCACGATCGCCGCACGGCCCGTGTCGCCGCCATGACCGGCATCGAGCGTGCTGGCGCAGCGCCGCCGACGACTCTGACGGCGCCGGAGTTCCCGCCCGTGCTCGACCTGCTGCCCGTCGCCATCGGCATCGTCGGGCTCGTCGCCGCCGGAGTCGACGCCGGTGGCAACACCGCCGTGGCGGTGCTGCGCACCTTGGCCGGGGCGGCCTTCCTCGGTGCCGTCACCGACGCCATGCTGCTCGGCCACTGGTACCTCGTGCAGCCGGGCCTGCCTCGCCAGCTGCTGCACGAGCAGGTCGACGCCGTCGGCTGGGTGTGGCCGGTCGAGGTGGTCGCCCTGCTGCTGCCGACGGGGATGGTCAGCGTCTGGACCGGCGCCGTCGACGACGGCTGGGGCGGTGTGCTCGGGTGGTTCTGGGCTGCCTGCGCGGTGACCACCATCGTGCTCGTCGGCGTCACCAAGGCGGCGCTGCGCGAGCGCGAGTACTCGGCCGTGATGGCGGCCACGGGGTTGCTCTACCTGGCCATCCTCACCGCCTTCGGCACCGACATGGTGGCTCGCGCCGTGCTCAGCGGGTAAAGATGGTCCGATGCCCCGCCCGGTGTGGAGTGGCACGATCAGCTTCGGGCTGGTCGCCATCCCGATCAAGCTGTTCAACGCCGTCAGGCGCAAGAGCGTGTCGTTCAACCAGCTCGACGAGCGCACGATGAGCCGCATCCGCTACCGCAAGGTGTCCGACGACTCGGGCGAGGAGGTTCCGGACGAGAACATCGTCAAGGGCTACGAGGTGTCGAAGGGGCGCTACATCATCGTCGACCCCGACGAGCTGGAGCCGTTCATGCCGGCCGCCACGCGCACCATCGATCTGGAGGAGTTCGTCGATCTCACCGAGATCGACCCGGTGTACTTCGACTCGTCGTTCTACGTGGCGCCCGACGCCAACCCGAAGCCGTACGCGCTGCTGGCCCGGGCGATGGAGGAGTCCGGCAAGGTGGCGATCGGTCGGATGGTGATGCGCAACAAGCAGTACACCGCGGCCATCCGCGCCCAGGACGGCCGGCTCGTCATGTCGACGCTGGCCTACGCCGACGAGATCGTGCCGGCCGACTCGATCGACGAGCTGAACGACCTCGACGCGGTCGACGTCTCGACGCGCGAGGTCAAGATGGCCGAGGCGCTGGTCGAGTCGCTGGCCGGGGCCTTCGAGCCCGACAAGTTCCGCGACGACTACCGGGAGCAGGTGCTCGACCTCATCGAGAAGAAGGCCGCCGGCGAGGAGTTCGAGGTGCCGGAACCGGCGACCGAGAAGCCCAAGATCGTCGACCTGATGGCGGCGCTGGAGGCCAGCGTCGAAGCGGCCAAGTCCTCGCGCACCCGCCACCCGGCGGCGCAGCAGCAGGCGGCAAAGGCGGCGGCCAAGAAGTCGCCGGCCAAGAAGGCGGCGGCGAAGAAGTCCGCCTAGCGGGCTGACGTCGGCTCGACGATGGCCAAGCGCAACGAGGTCGTCGCCGACGTCGAAGGGCGTCAGCTCACGCTGTCCAACCTCGACAAGGTCCTCTACCCGTCGGGCTTCACCAAGGGCGAGGTGATCGAGTACTTCGCCCGGGTCGCCCCGACGGCCGTCCCGCACCTGCGCGGTCGGGCGCTGACCCTCCGCCGGTTCCCGAACGGCAGCGATCAGCAGGGGTTCTTCGAGAAGCGCTGCCCCACGCACCGGCCGGAGTGGGTGCCGGTGGCGCTCGGACCCGGTGACCGCAAGGGCGGCATCGAGTACTGCTGCATCGAGGACACGGCGGCGATGGTGTGGGCCGCCAACATGGCGGCGCTGGAACTGCACGCCCCCATGGCCCTGGCCGCCGACCTCGACGAGCCGCGCGCCGTCGTGTTCGACTTCGATCCCGGCCCGCAAACCGACATCTCCGATTGCTGCGAGATCGCCCTGCTGGTGCGCGACGTGCTCGCCGCCGTCGACCTCGAGGGCTGGTGCAAGACGTCAGGATCGAAGGGGCTGCAGCTGTACGTGCCGCTGAACACGGCCGGCGTCACCCACGAGCAGGCGGCGCAGTTCGCCCTCGCTGCGGGGCAGGTGCTGGAGAAGCGGCTGCCGAAACGGGTGACGACGAACATGGCCAAGGCGCAGCGAGTCGGGAAGATCTTCGTCGACTGGAGCCAGAACGCCCACCACAAGACGACGATCGCGCCGTACTCCCTGCGGGCCCGGCCCGAACCGACTGTGTCCACGCCGGTGACGTGGGAAGAGGTGCAGACCTGCGCCGACCGGGACGTCGAGCTGCGGTTCGAGACCGCCGACGTGCTCGACCGCATCGCCGATCACGGCGACGTGTTCGCGCCGGTGCTCACGACGGAGCAGCTCCTGCCGGTATAGGGGACAGGTGCCCCGATCGGCGTGGCGCCGCCCGCCATCATGGGGCCGTGCGCGCAGCGGGTCGGCGGATCGTTGCGCTGACCTGCGTGCTGGCCGGCATCGTCGGGTGCGGTGCGGAACGGGCGGCGCCGACGGTGGCCCGGCCGACACCGGTCACCACGGAAGCTCCCTCGACCACCGCGCCGCCGCCAGCCTCGACGGCGAAACGGCGACCGGTCACGACGACGACCGTCCCGGCGACGCGCACCTCGCCGACCACCTCGACCACGACGACCACGACGACCACGACGACCACGACGACCACGACGACGTCATCGTCGACGACCACGACGACGTCATCGTCGACGACCACGACCACGCCCACCACCTCCAGCAGCAGCACGACCTCGACGACGAGCGCGACGACCACCACCGCCGTGACGACGACGACGGTGGCCGTGCGCCCGACGACGGCTCCGGGCGACCCGGCCTGGGCGACGTTCGATCTGGCGCTGGCGACCCGCCTGATCGGTCAGGGCGACTACGCGGCGTCGGTCGCCATCGCCGTGGACGGGGCGTTCGCCCACACCGCGGCGTACGGCGTGCGCGTCCCGCCTCCTGCGCCGCTGCCGGCGCCAGCACCGATCCCGCCGCCCGTGCCGGGAGCAGAGCCGGCGCCGACCGAGGCACCGCCCGCCGTGCCGGCCGAGGTGGCGGTGGCACCCGTCGAGTCCATCGAGACGGCCGATCGCTTCCGCATCGCCAGCATCTCGAAGGTCATGACGTCCATCGTCGCTCTGCAGCTCGTCGAGGCCGGCCAGCTCGGGCTGGACGACCCGGTCGGCGCCCGCCTGGCCCAGCAGGTCGGCGCCGTGCCGGTCGACCCAGCCGTCGACGGCATCACCGTCCGCCAACTGCTCGGCCACATCGCCGGGTTCCCGTCGTACCAGCGGACGTTCTTCGGCGGCGACGTCGACTCGTGTCCGACGGTCGCCAACCTGACGCTGTCGCGGCCGCTGCGCAATCCGCCCGGACTGGCTTACGAGTACTCGAACCTGAACTACTGCCTCCTCGGCCTGCTGATCGAGCAGGTCACCGGCCGGCCCTACGCCGAGGTCGTGCAGGACCAGTTGCTCACGCCGCTCGGCATCACGGGCATGCGGCTGGCCGGCACGTTCGACGTGAACGAGACCGAGGTGCTCCACCCGTCGGGGCCAGGCCGCAACTACATGGAGGTGCTCGGCGCCGCCGGCTCGTGGGTGGCGACTCCGTCAGAGGTGGTGACCATCATCGACTCGCTCGACGTCACCAAACCGGGCTTCCACCCGCTGTCCGCAGCCACCGTGGATCTGATGCGCCAACCGGCGCCGGGCGTCTCCTACCGGCTCGATCAGTGGTACGGCCTCGGGCTGATCGTGTACCACGACGGGACGTGGGGGCACACCGGCACCGTGGAGAACGCCCACGCCATGGTGCTGCACCGCCCCGACGGTGTGACGTGGTCGGTGCTCGTGAGCGGGGAGGCGCCGTGGAACACCGACGACCTCCGCCGCATCTTCGACGAGGCCGTGTTCGAGTCCGGTGTCGTGCTGTGACCCGTCCATCCCTCAGTTGATCTGGCGGTCCTGGCCTTCCCAGAACGGGGCCCGCAGCTTGAACTTCTGCAGCTTCCCGGTGGTGGTGCGGTCAAGCGCGTCGCGGAACTCGACGCGCTTGGGGCACTTGAAGCCGGCCAAGCGCTGGCGGGTGAAGGAGATGACGTCCTCGGCCGAGAGCTTGCTGCCTTCCGAGCGGACGACCAGCGCCGTGACCAGCTCACCCCACTTCTCGTCGGGGATTCCGATCACGGCCACCTCGTTCACCTCGGGGTGCTGGAAGATGGCGTCCTCGACCTCGATCGACGACACGTTCTCGCCGCCGGAGATGATGACGTCCTTCTTGCGATCCGCGATCGTGACGTAGCCGAACTCGTCGATCGAGCCGCCATCGCCGGTGCGGAACCACCCGTCGACGATGGCGGCGGCCGTCGCCTCGGGCTGGTGCCAATACCCCTCCATGACCACGTTCGTCCGGGCGAGCAGTTCGCCTTCGTCGTCGACACGCATCCGGCAGCCGATCGCCGGGGCGCCGGCCCGGTTCAGCTTGATCGCCCGCTCGTGCGACGTCAGCTCGTCGAACTCCTCGCGGGTTCGGTTGACCGTCAACAGCGGCGATGTCTCGGTCAACCCGTAGATCTGCACGAACTCCCAGCCGAGCTCGGTCTCGCAGCGCTCGATGGTGCGCGTCGGTGGCGGCGCGCCGGCGACGACGATGCGCACGCGGTCCCGGCCCGGGATCGGCCCGTCCCAGGTGGCGGCGGCGTCGAGGATCATGTTCAGCACGGCCGGCGCCCCGCACATCAGGGTGACGCCGTGCTCGTCGACGCGACGCAGGATCTCGGCGCCGTCCACCTTGCGCAGGATGATGCTGCGGGCGCCCATGCCGGTGGTCGCGTAGAACATCCCCCAGCCGTTGCAGTGGAACTGCGGCAGCGTGTGCAGGTAGACGTCGCGATCGCTGACGCCGAGGTGCCAGCCGAACGTGACGGCGTTGGTCCAGATGTTGCGATGGGTGACCTGCACGCCCTTCGGTCGTGCCGTCGTCCCGGACGTGTAGTTGATGGTGGCGGTGGCGTCCTCGTCCGGCTCCCACGGCACGGGTTCGACGCCCGGGCGCATCAGCCTGTCGTCGGCGGCTTGGCCCATGACCAGGCGGTGCTCGCACGACACGGCGGACAGTGCCTCGTCCAGCTCAGGGTCGACGAGCAGCACGCGTGCCTCGCTGTGCTCGACGATGTAGCGCACCTCCTCGCCGGCGAGGCGGAAGTTGATCGGCACGAGGATGTGCCCGAACGCCGGCACACCGAGCAGGGCGGTCATCAGTCGGGCTGAGTTGTGGCTGACCATGGCGATGCGCTCGCCAACGCCAATGCCCAGCTCGTCGAGCCCGGCGGCGAGCGCGCGGACACGCGCGGCCACGTCACGAAACGTGACGGAGCCCCAGGACTCGGCCGGCTGGTCGGGCTCGTCGACGATGCCGACCCGGTCCGGGTACAGCAGGTCGGCCCGGTCGATGAAGTCGTTGGCAGCGAGGGGGACCTTCATCAGCAGCTCCTGGGATGGATCGGCGGGATCAGGTCGGTCGAGTCACGTGCTCGAGCCGAATTCGGTCGTCGACGTCGGGTCGAACGCGGCGGCGTCGGCCGCTGCCAGACCTGTCGCGCTGGTGGCGAGGGCGTTGGCGGTCAGCGGCCACGGCCGGTCGCGCTCCACGAGGTGGGCCAGCTCCAGCAACAGCGGCTCGGTGAAGTGCCGGCCGACCACCTGCAGCCCGATCGGCAGGCCGTCCAGCTCTCCGGCCGGGATGGAGATGGCCGGGTTGCCGTGCAGGTTGGCGGGGAAGGTCAAGCGCCCGTTGTTGCCGGCGCCCGCCTCGAGGCCGCCGAACTCCGACGGCAGCGGTCCGTCGGCGGCGAATGCGACGTCCGGGTTGCTGGCCGTCATCACGAGGTCGACCCCGTCGACGGGGTCGAAGATCCGGGCCATCGCCTCGTTGACCTCCATGCGGCGCTGCTCGATCCGGGCCCTGGCCTCGGCCGAGTAGTGGCCCTCGGTGCGCCGTAGCCCGTCGCGCATCTCGGGGGTCAGGTCGTCGGCGCAGGCCGGCCAGGCATCGCCGAGCTCAGCGGCGATGGCGATCATCCCGCTGATCGACCACGCCGCGCCCATCTTCGGCAGACCGGAGTCGACGCCGTCGATGCGCTGCATCGATGCGTCGTCAATGAGGTCGTCGGCCGCCTGCTCGAGCCGCTGCCACATCGCCGGCGACACCGTGGCGCCGCCCCAGTCGGCGACCACCGCCACCCGCAAGCCGGCCAGGCGATCGGTCAACGTGCCGATCGCCTGCTCCCAGCCCTCGACGCGGGGAAGGCTGAGCGGGTCGCGGGCGTCGTGGCCGTTGCACACGTCGAACCAGCGAGCGGTGTCGCGAACCGAGCGCGAGAGGCAACCGACGGTCGTGGTGATGTTGCCGTGGCGCAGCTCGGGGGACCGGGGGATGCGCCCGTAGGTGCCCTTCAGCCCGACGAGACCGCAGAACCCGGCGGGGATGCGGATCGAGCCGCCGCCGTCGCCGGCGGTGGCGACGGTGAGCAGCCCACCCGCCACGGCGGCCGCCGAGCCACCGGAGGACCCGCCCGGCGTGCGGTCGAGCTGCCACGGGTTGCGCGTGGTGCCGTGCAGGATGGTTCGGGTCAGGTTGACGCCGCCGAACTCGGAGGCCGTGGTCTGGCCGGCGAGCACCGCCCCGCCGCGATCGCGGACCCGATGGACCATCGTCGACGTGACGGTGGCGATGCGGTCGGCCAGTGGCACCGACGCCTCGGTGTACGGCCACCCCGCCACGGCGTCGAGCTCCTTGACGCCGATCGGCACACCGCCGAAGGGCAGCGAGACGTCGGCAACACCTGCGGCCAGCGCGGCGCGCTCTCGATCGAGGTGGCTGAAGGCGTTCAGCGCATTGGCGTCGATGGCCGCGTAGACGGCCTCCAGCTCCTCGACCGGCGACCGCTCCCCGCGCCGGAAGGCGTCGACGAGCGAGCAGGCATCACCTGACCACGGCGCATCCCCCACGAACCCGGAACCTACTCGCGCCGTACGATCCGGCGCCGATGGACACCCGGACCTTCCTCGGGCTCGAGCCGACCCACAACCGCTTCCGCTGGAAGCTGCCGGTGAGCCAGGGGATCTGCACCGGCGGCGACTTCCTGTTCGGCGGGGCCGGGCTCGGCGCGGCGATCGAAGCCTTGGAGGCCACTTCGAGGCGGGAGACGATCTGGGCCACGGCGCAGTACCTGTCCTACGCCCGGCCGGGCGAGTTCGTCGACATCGACGTGACGCTGGCCGTCGAGGGCCATCAGATGACGCAAGCCCGCGCCGTCTGCCACGTCGCCGACCGGGAGATCCTCACCGTGAACGCCGCGCTCGGCCACCGGCCGTTCGATCGGGAGGCCCAATTCGAGCAGCTGCCGTCCGGGGTACCACGGCCCGACGACTGCCCGACTCGCGAGTTCCGCCTCGGCGTCGGCGACAACATCAACAGCCGGCTCGACCAGCGCCTGGCCAGCGGCCGGTCGCTCGACGAGCTCGACGGCCGCCTCGGCACCGGGCGGACCCTGCTGTGGGCGCGCATCCCCGAGGTCCTCGACGGCGTGGACGGGGC